>VXMN01000345.1 GCA_009841055.1 Acidobacteriota bacterium | reverse complement strand
CTCGGTGGGACTCTGGCTACGGGTGGGTTCCCATGACTCCGGGCTGGGAACGTCCGGGATCTCCCATTTTGTCGAGCACCTGACTCTCAGCTCCGGAAAACCGCCGGCCGCAACCGACCGTCCCTGGATTGCCCGCCACGCCGCCGGCCTGTTGCAGGGTTACACCTCTCTGGACCAGACCGCCTACTTTGCTTCGGTGGTTAAGAGTGACCTGGACGCCCTGCTCGAACTGGCAGCCCGGCCCCTGCGGCACGAACGCTTCGAGTCCGGCCGGATCGAGCTGGAACGGGGTCTGGTAATCGCCGAGCTGTTGCGGCGAGAGGATGATTCCCGACTGGCTTTGGACTGGGAGGTGGCGACGACGGCCCTGAAACGGCACCCCTACCGCTGGCCGGCCGGGGGATGGGTCCCGGACGTGGAGCAGATGAGCGCCAGCCGGCTTTGGGACCACTACCGCCGCTACTACACGGCCGCCAACGCCATTCTGGTTCTGGTCGGCGATTTTGACAGGGAGCGGGCCATGGGGGCGGTCCGTCGCCGATTCGGAGTCATTCCCCGAGGACCGGCTCCGCCCCGGGTGCCGCTGTCGGAGCCGGAGCAGCAGGGCGAACGCCGGCTGCGCCTGACCGGACCTGGTAGTGTCCCCTACTTGCAGATGGCATTTCGGGCGCCCGGCATCCACCAGAGCGATCTGCACGGGTTGTGGGTCCTGGACGCCATCCTGTGTCGGGCCAAGGGCCGGACCATAGGTCTGCAACCCCTGCAGGAGAGCGCCGCCAGGACCTCGCGTCTGTACCGGGCCCTGGTGGATTCCGAGATCGCCACTCATGTCCACTCCAGCCTGCATGCCACTCGTCACCCGTACCTCTACAAGTTGTTGGTGACGCTTCCCGACGGCTCCCATTTCGAACTGGCCGAGGAGATGCTGGACCATGAACTGGAGCGTCTCAGGGGCGGTGAAATTTCCGATGACGACCTGGAGCGGGCCCGGAAGCAGATCAAGACACGATTTCTTCTGGACCGGAACTCCGCCGGCAAGCTGGCTCACCAACTGGGAACTTTCGAATCCATCGCCAGCTTCCAGGTTCTGCAGCGCATGGAGGAGAAGATCGACGGGGTTTCCAGGTCGGACTTGCAGCGGGTGGCGCGGCGGATTTTTTCCAAGGAGGCGCGCACGGTAGGCTGGTTTCTTCCTCGGCCCGAAACCCCGGTCATTGGGGTCGAAAAACTCGCTGCCGGCGCCATCGATCCCGTTTCGGGGAGACAAGGAACAAACAGGGTCGCTCCGACCCCGCCTCCGGCCCGGCCCGTTTTGGGTCCGCCCGGTCACGGCGCGATGTTTCCGGTGGCGCAGGTGGCCGGCCGCCTTGCCGCTGGAGCGGCGTCCGTGAGTCGAGCTTCCCTGGCCGCCGAGCCGAGGCCCTTGTTGCCGTCGAACCGGCTGCGACGACCCCTGCCGGAATCCTGGACCACCAGGCGCCAGGTGCTGGGCAATGGAACGGTGGTATGGATTACAAGTCACCCGGCCCGGGAGAGCTTCAGCCTGCGCTTGACCTTCAAGGCCGGCGCGGCGAGTGACGATGACGACAGGGCGGGGCTGGCTCATCTCAGCGGACAATTGTTGCTGGACGGCGCCGACCAGGCTCCGTCCCCGGCGGCATCCATCGAGTCGTCAGGACTCTCCGTCGGTATAGAGACAAACTATCTGGCGACGGCGGTCCACCTGCAGGGAAGAGGTGGGGATCTCGCCGCGGCGTTGGCCTCCGCGGCCCGAATGGTCCGAAGTCCCGTCGTCTCGGAGAGCGATTTCCGCCGGGAAAGGGGAGTGGTCCTCAACGAACTCCGCCTGGAAGCCGACAGCGGAGCCCACCGGGCCGAGCAGGCCCTTCGACGGAGGATCCATCCCTTTGGTCATCCGTTCGGGCGGAACCTCAAGGGCAGTCCGGAGACGGTCGAGATGTTGCGGCCCTCTGACGTGGAGGGCTTCCGGCAGAGATTCTACAGGCCGAATCGGCTGATCCTGTCGGTGGCCAGCGACCGGGGCGTTGAGGAGGTGCTGTCCGCCGTTAGCGAGCATTTTGGAGACTGGCAGGCGCCGGAGGCACCGGAGCCTCCGCCGGTCGAGGCCGTGGCACCGGGTCTGGGAACCGGGCGGCACCTCATTCGATTGCGGGGGAGTTCTTACGGGACTCTCGTCTACGGGTTGCCCGGGGTTTCGCGCCGGCACCCGGATTACTTTCCGATGCTGGTGCTCTCGCAGGTTCTGGGGCAGGAAGACCGGCTGGGAAGTGCTGCCGCCAGCCCCCAGGGACCGGCCTCCGACCCCTTTGGCGCCGGGGGGGGCGACCTGGAGGGTGGAGTCCTGATGGTCCGGCTGGGCGTCAGACCGGGAGAACTGGAGAGCGTGGCTGCCTACATTCGAGAGCAGATGGCCGACCTGCGGGATCGGGAGGTGACCCCGGGAGAGGTGGCCGCCGCCAAGAATTTTCTGCTCAATCGGATGATGGTCGGCCTCTCCTCCAACAGCGGTATGACGGCGGCCCTGACACAGGCCGAGTGGTTCGATCCCGGTGAAGACGCCCTGCGGGACTGGCTGGAGCGGGTCCATGGGGTGACGGTGGATCAGGTGATCGATGTCTCCAGAACCCGGTTGCTGCTCGACCGCGCGGCCACTGTGATCGCCGGTCCCGAAGCCGCCTTGCAATGAGCCAGGACTGGAACCAGTTTGTGGAAGGGGAGCTGAGCCGGCTGGAGTCGCTGGACCGGCGCCGCGCGCTCAGGAGAATCTTCGCTCGAGAGAGCCCGCTGGTTGAATTTCGGGGCCGGCGGCTGGTCAACTTCTCCAGCAACGACTACCTGGGCCTGTCACAGCACGCCGCGGTCACGGAGGGGGCCACCCGGGCCATTGCGAGGGCGGGCGCCTCGGCAAGCAGCTCCAGGCTCATCTGCGGCAATTCGGATCTGCATGAAGAGCTGGAGGCGGCATTGGCCGACCTGAAAGGCAAGGAGGCGGCCCTGACCTTTGCTTCCGGCTTCAGCGCCAACCTGGGCCTGCTCTCCAGCCTGGTCGGCCCCGGAGATCACATCTTCAGCGATGCGCTCAATCACGGATCCATTGTGGACGGTTGCCGCCTCAGCCGCGCTGCCTCCGTTGTCTTCAGGCACAACGACCTGGACCATCTGGAGGAGCTGCTGAAGGACTGCAGCGGCCCCGGGCGCCGGCTGGTGGTTTCCGATTCGGTCTTCAGCATGGAAGGCGATCTGGCCGATCTGCCGGGTCTGGTCAGCCTGTGCAGGCGTTACGATTGCCGGCTGATGTTGGACGAAGCCCACGCCACCGGGGTCTTGGGATCCCGGGGAGGCGGCCTGGTGGAGCATTTCCAGGATGGAGGGAAGGCGCGTCCGGAGGAAATCGAGTTGCTGATGGGCACCCTGAGCAAGGCCCTGGGATCCTTCGGCGGGTTCGTGGCCTGTTCGGCTTCCATGCGGGACTACCTGATCAACAGGTGCCGGCCCTTTATTTTTGCGACCGCCCTGCCACCGGCCGTCCTCGGGGCCGCCCTGGCCGGCCTGGAGCTGATTCGCCCTCCGTCGAAGGTTCGGGAAAATCTGCGGAGCAACATGCAACGGATGCGCAGTCGGCTGGCGCGGCATGGTCTTGGCTGCAGCCAAGGGCGGACCTCCATCTTCCCGGTGCTGTTGGGTTCGGAGGAACGTGCGCTGCAGGTCAGTCAACGACTCCTGGATCGGGGGTTCCTGGTGGCGGCCATCCGGCCCCCTTCCGTGCCGCCGGGCACCAGTCGGTTGCGGATTACGGTGACGGCCAGCCACTCGGAGGCTCAGATCGACGAGCTGGTGGGTAGTCTGACTGAGATTGGGTGTCAGGCCGGATCCTGAAACGGCTCGGTCGGGAATTTAGTGAAGCTGTGCCTCAGAACGAAAAAAGATATCCACGAAGGGACACGAAGAACGACGAAGGGCCACTAAGGGGTTGGAGGTGGTTTGAGAGGAATCCGCCCAAGGTTGGGAAGGGAACAAGTGCAACGTCCCCTACTCACGTCCCCCTTTTCAATATCGGATGCGACCTGGTGAGAATTTCAGATTCACCACAAAAAGCACAAAAGGCACAAAATGATTTCTTGATTTCGTTTCGCTCCTTTTGTGTTTTTGTGCCTTTTGTGGCCATTCCCGGCAAGGGTCCTGCTTCCGAATTCGGCAAACACCTCATTTGTTTTTTCTTCGTGGCCCTTCGTCGTTCTTCGTGTTCCTTCGTGGATAACTCTTTTATGAACAACGCGCTATATTGAGAAAGGGCCTTGCCTGTCCCAGGGGAGGCGGCGCGGGCTGGGGAGCACACAGTGGCGATGCCTCGATATCGCGGCGTGATGGTTACCGGGACCGATACCGAGGTGGGCAAGACCGTGGTGGCGGCCGGCTTGGCCCGGTTTCTGAGGGGGGAAGGACTGGATGTGGGTGTCATGAAGCCCGTGGCCAGCGGGGCGGTGGAGTCCGCTTCAGGCCGACGGGTGTCTTCCGACGTGGTGGCGCTCATGACGGCCGCCTGCTGCTCCGATCCGGTGGAATGGGTCAACCCCTACTGCTTCATTCCCCCGGTAGCTCCTGCTCTGGCAGCCGAGCTGGAAGGGGTGTCCGTCGACATGGAACGGATCGGTGATTGCTATGAGCGACTCCGCAACCGGCACGACCTGACGGTGGTGGAAGGCGCCGGCGGGGCCTTGACACCGGTTTCCGGCAAACTCTCGGTGGCCGATCTGGCCCAGCGACTGCAGGTGCCCGCGCTGATCGTCTCTCGGGCCGGGTTGGGGACCATCAATCACACGGTCATGACCGTGGAGTGTCTGCGGAACCGCGGGGTGGAATGCCTGGGATTTATTCTGAACCGATTTCCCGCATCCCCTGACCTGGCCGAACGCACCAATGCGGACCGAATCGCCGCCATCACCGGCGCTCTTCACCTGGGATCCATTCCGGAGCTGTCGGACCCGCTCGGATCCGGATTTGCCGAGCACTTTATGCGGTCGTTGGACCGGGAAAGCCTGCGGAAGGTGCTACTGAGGCCGGAGCCGGAAGAAACTACGCAGCCCCAAGTGTCCGGCCAACCGGGCGGGAGGGGGCGGCAATCGCGGGAGGCCGCCGAGTCATGATTCTGGGCGCCCATGTCTCCACCGCCGGAGGGGTCCACAACGCACCGGGGAATGGTGTCGAACTGGGTTGCCAGTCGATCCAGATCTTTACGCGGAATCAACGGCAATGGAAGGCCAGGCCCCTCACGGACAGTGAGGTGGAAGGGTTTCGCCAGGAGCTGAAGCGGTCCGGCATCCGGTCGACGGCGGCCCACGCCTCTTACCTGCTGAATCTGGGAAGTCCGGACCCCGCTGTCCTGGCCCGCTCCCGGGAGGCATTCTCTCAGGAGCTGGAGCGGTGCCGGCGACTGGGGCTGGACTACCTTGTCGTACATCCCGGAGCCCACCTGGGATCCGGGGAGTCGGCGGGCCTGCGGGCGGTTGCAGGCAGTGTGAACCGGACACTGGAGCGAAATCGGGACGCTCCCACCCGGATCCTGCTGGAAACCACGGCGGGGCAGGGCAGCCATCTGGGGTACCGCTTCGAGCACCTGGCGGACATCCTCTCCCTGGTTCAGGAATCCGAACGAGTGGGTGTCTGCGTGGACACCTGCCACATTTTTGCAGCCGGCTACGATCTGCGTGACGGTGCCGGCTATCGTCGGACGTTTGACGAACTGGACCGGGTGCTGGGCTTGAGCCGGGTCAAGGCCTTTCACCTGAACGATTCCAAGCGTGAGTTGGGCAGCCGGGTGGACCGGCATGAACACATCGGAGACGGCCGGATTGGGGCGGAGGGATTCAGGCTCCTGGTCAACGACCGGCGCTTCGCTCAAACGCCCATGATCCTGGAGACGCCGGGTGGAGAGACCCATTACGGAAAAAACCTGAACCGGTTGAGGCAACTGCATGCCTGACACTGTGATCTGCGGGGGCGTGACGCTCGAGGGCCGGTGACGGCTCGGGGACTATCGGGTATTGGGTCGGAGACCGGGTGACTCCCGTTAATGAGACCCGTGGCCGCCGGCCATTGTCTCCGGCCGGGATCCGGCAGCCGGTGGGGAATGGGGGGGCAGGGCGCCGTTTTCCGGCAGGCTGATCTGAACCAGCGGACCGAACGACAGCACGTCCATGGGACAGGCCGTCACGCAGATGCCGCAGCCGATGCATGAGGTCTCGCGGTTGTCGATGGTCTCCTGCTTCAAAGCGAAAGACATCACGTCGATGCCGACCTGGCAGTTGCGGGAGCATTCGTTGCAGCCGATGCACTTGTCGTTTGACTTGATCCTGAACCGGCTCCAGCGCAGCCGGGTAAAGAATTTGGACTGGATCTGCATCAGCTTGGCCAGCGGGCACCAATAACGGCACCAGACCTTGCCGCCCAGGAAGGGGTAGAGGGTAACGGGCAGGATGCCCACCAGCCAGACATCGGCGTAGAGCCGGTAGAGGTGAATGCTCAGATCGGCCTCAGCCGCCAGCACACCGTAGGCGTCCTTGATCAGGACCAGGACGGTCACCGCCACGGCCGCGATCAGCACGGCCGTATTCATCCACTCCCAGCGAATGGAGGCCTTGCCCTTGGGCGCCAGGTGGCGCCAGCGGTCGCCGAAGGTCTCGGCCAGCCCCCCGCATCCGCAGATCCAGGAGCAGTAGCGCTTGCCCTGGAAGAGCACCAGGATCGGAATCAGCACAAAGGTCAGCAGGACTCCCCAGACCACCCAGATCTGGTGGGGATCGTAGAAGAAGGTGTAGAAGAACAGGGGCCAGGCGTAGACGATGCCGTAGCTGCGCCAGGCCTGTTCGGCAAAGGTCGGATCGGAAGCCAACTGCGAACCGATCCACTGGTGTTTCACCGCGGATTGAAACAGGAACTCGGGTACGAGGAAGAAGAAGATCCACTGGAAGCTCAAGAGAGAGACGTAGCGCCAGATTTGAAACTTGTCTTTACGGTCGAGTCCCCAGCGCTTCACGGCTTCCAGCCCGAAGGCGGTCATCAGCAGGGTGTAGAGGACGGTGTACCAGAAGGCCCAGGGTCGATCGGCCAGAGAGAGGAAGCGATATCCCCAGTCCTTGTAGGGCCAGAACTCCTGGCCTGTGCCCAGCTTGGCGCCGTAAACCGTGTACCAGACGAAAAAGGAGAGTCCCAGCCAGGCGAAGCGGTCTCTCTGAACTCCATGCTTGATCAGCAGGCCCAAGCTCAGGGCCCAGGCCAGGATTCCTGCCCAGGAAGGGATCAGCGACAGATCAAGGCCCGCCAGGCGGGCCTGGCCGCCCTGGTGGGCGCCGAATATCCAGGCCCCAGCCAGCCCGAGCAGCGTCAGGCCCGCCGCCCGGAGCAGGCTCCCCTCCCATTCGTTTTCCATCCTCAGCCCCAGGGACTTCAGGAAACGCCGTGGCACGTCGGCCCCGATCAAGACGAAGGCGTGGTCATAGGGAACCTTGCGTTCTTGCCGGGAACCGTTCTCCTCAACGGTGAGTTCGGCTTCTCCCTCCCCGAATTCAGTCACGTTGGAGTTGAGCAGAAGCTCCACCCGGTTTTCCTGAACCGCCTGTGCGAGCTGCCGTTCGTTGTCCTTGAAGATGCGGCTGAAGGTGTCGCCTCGATAGGAAAGTAAGACCCGGTTTTGCTCGCTCAGCGTGATCGCCGCCTCGACGGCGCTGTTGCCGCCCCCCACTACCAGCAGGTTTTCGTTCCTGTATTTTCTGGGTGAGTAGAGCCGGTGGTAGACGGGCTCGCGATCTTCCCCGGGCACCTTGAGCTTGCGCGGGTTCCCGCGCTGACCGGTGGCCAGCACCACCCGCTTGGCCCGATAGGTTGCCTTGGGGGTCGACACCTCGAAGATGCCGGCCTTTTTCCGGCAGCCGGTCACCGGTTCACGGGTGTGGAGATTCAATTGGTGGTCGGTGATGATCTGGTGCCAGCGGCGCACCAGGTCTTCCTTGGTGGCCCCGTCCAGCCAGAGCTTGCCTTTGGGGGGGTGGCTGTCCGGTTCCGCGTAGACCCATTTGCCCTCGGGGAAGTTCTCGATAGTATTGGCGATCTGTTCCTTTTCCAGCAGGAGGTAGCGCATGCCGCGCTCGTCTGCCTGCAGGGCCGCGTTGAGGCCGGCAGCTCCAGCGCCGACGATCAGCAGGTCCAGCAGCTCGGGGTCGTCGCCTCCGACCGCACCCGGCAGGAAGGCGATGTGCTCCACCACCTCGAAACCCTGGGCCATGGCAGACTTGATGACGGGGGCGCCGGCCAGGTCGCCGATGACGAAGAAACCCGAAATGTTGCTCTGGTTGTGCTTGCCCAGGAGCGGGCGTTCATTGGGCCCGCTTCCCGAATGGAGAACCGAGACCAGTCCCTGCTTGATTCTGTTGGCGAAAGGGATCAGTGCCATTGGAGCAAATCTCCTCAAGACTCGTGCTTCCTTCTGATCAGGCTCGCGCTACCTCGGACTGTTGCGAGGGGTGCAGTTCTTCCCCGCATCCCAGGCACTTCCGGGCGGTGGGGTGGTTGACCTCCCCGCAAGCGGGGCAGGCAGCAGGAGCCAGGGTCTCTGGAACCTTGACCAGCCCCTTGGGCACCTGGCCCTGATCCTGACCGGCTCGGCGGGAGATGACGTAGAGAAAACCCGGCAGGTTCAAGAAGAAGCCGATAAAAAAGGGCGCCAACGGGGGCAGGCCCATCGACAGGGCGCGGTAGCCGCTCAAGCCTCCGAATATCAGGCCGGACAGCACCAGCAGACCGAAGAAAAACCAGCCCTGACTGATTCCCCCCTGGGCCGTGCCCGGCGGTGCCGCCATATCCTCTTGAAACAGGGCGCCCCTAGGCTGTTTGCTGTAGAAGCTGCGTTCCAGATCGTTCAGGAAGGTCTCGACGTGAGCTCGGCATAGGGGAGTCCGGCGCCCGCGCACGATCAAGGTCACATCGTCGGAAGTCAGTTCCGCCCCGCAGACCGTACACAATTCCGAGCTTTTGGCGGGAACCCGGGAGTAGGTTTGCCCGCCGACCCGACCGACACCTCCGAAAAGCGCAAGGAACAGCACCAACGCTGTTCCCCGCAGGAAGACGGCCAATCGCAGCGGCTTCGCGCACATGGAAACGAACCTCAGTGAATAGCTTGCCCTCCAGTAACGCGGAAATCAACCCATAGCCGCGGGCGAGCCTGGCCGCCCCCGCCCTGGTGGGAGGATCATACGAGAATGAAACATCGAACCTTCATGTCCTGTCGGCAATTAAATCAGGTCCCGTTAAACAGACTATCTACAGAACCTCCACAGCCCGGTTGAGCTGCCTCAAGCTGTTCTCCAGCGGGGCGCTCAAGTGGACCCTCAAGGCTCTGCGGCCTCGTTGGCTGAGCACCTGAAAATCCCCCCTGGCCTGGGCGGCCTTGACGGCTCCAAAGGAGTATTTCCGTCCGGGCACCGGCAAATCCGGCGGGTCCCCTCCGGTGACCTGCAGAAAAACACCGCTGTTGGGCCCGCCCTTGAAGGCTTGACCGGTCGAGTGCAGAAAGCGGGGACCGAAACCCAGACAGGTGGCTACCCCAAACCGGTCCCGAACCTGGCGCCTCAACCTCTGAAGCAGCCTCCGGTGAAGCGGGCTCATCTCGAGATAGGCCAGAATTGCGAAGTAGTCTCCGGGGGAGAGCCGCTCCAGGTGCGCCTTGAGAATGGATGTCGCTGTGGGTTCGGTTCCCGCGACCCTGGACAGCAAGCTGCGGTTCTCCTCATCGGCAAGCAGAGAAATCCCGCCCTGGCTGAAAAAGGCGGTCTCCCGCGGGAAGGAGCCCTCCCGCTCGTAGCGCCCGGTCAAGTCCCTGGTCGCCGTCTTGCTGGCCTCGACGTCGGGCTGATTGAAGGGATTGATTTCCAGGAGCGACCCGGCCACTGCCGTCGCCATCTCCCATCGGAAAACCTCCTGACCGAGGTCGTAGCGGTCGGCCATCGAGATCTGCATGACGGGATGTCCGCTCTGCTTCAGGTCTTCGACCGCCCGCTCCTGTTCTCGCTCCCGGCTGGAGTCCAACCGAAGGTGAAGGAAGATCCGGTCCTCCCCATAGACTCCGGGAGGCCCCACTGACTCTCCTTCGACGGGAATGATGCTCTTCCCATCCTTACCGGTCGACTCGGCCAGCAACTGCTCCAGCCAGGCGCCGAATGCGGAGAGTTCCGGTGAGGTGATCAGGGTGAGCTTGTCTCTGCCTGCCTTGGTCAGGGTGCCCAGAATGACACCCAGGGCTACACCGGGATTGCGGTGAGCGGGCGTCTGAGGTTTGCACCCTTGAACCATGAAGCCGGCTCGATGGATGAATTCGGCCACATTCAGTCCCATCAGGGCCGCCGGCACTCTGCCGAAATTCGACAGCGCCGAGTAGCGGCCTCCGACGTCCGGCTTCCCGGGAAAGATGGATCGAAATCCCTCCCTTTCGGCCATTTCCTGCAGCCTGGAACCGGGGTCGGTGATGGCGACAAACCGCCTTCCGGCTTCGGATTCACCCAGGACTTGTTGCACCTGCTCGAAGAAATACTGTTTCAGAATGTTGGGTTCCAGGGTGCCGCCGGACTTGCTGGAAACGACAAACAGGGTTCGTGGCAGGTCGATTCGGGATTCGAAACGCAGGATTTGTGCGGGGTCGGTGGAGTCCAGGACGTGGAGTTCCGGGTATCCCTGCTGCCTGCCGAAGGTTGCGGCCAGAACTTCAGGAAAGAGGCTGGAGCCCCCCATTCCCAGCAGCAGCAGATGGGACAGTCCCTCCCGGCGAATATCCTGAACAAGCTGCTCCAGGTCCGGACCGGGGCCGGGGTCCTCCGTCAGCGACAGCCAGCCCAGCCAGCGGCTTTCATCGGAGCCCGTCCAGAGTGAGGCGTCTCCGGACCACAGACGAGCGGTTTTGTCCTCCCTGTCCCAATTCTCAAGCGCCGCCGAGACGGCCTGGGTGAGCTTCGGGTTCAGGGAATGGGTTTGGAAATTCAACGGGGAGGCACGCATTCCAGGAGTGACGCTGTCTTGGGAGACACGGGGGCACTTCTTCAGCGGTAGCGGGTTTCCAGCGCCTCGACTTTTCCCAGGCGCCGGCGGTGGCGCTCTTCTCCCGTAAAACTCGCTCCCAGGTAAGCCAGGACCACTTCTCGGGCCAGCTCGATGCCCACGATGCGAGCCCCCAGAACCAGCACGTTCATGTCGTCGTGCTCGACTCCCTGGTGGGCCGAATAGGTGTCGTGGCAGACCCCGGCACGAATGCCGGGGAGCTTGTTGGCGGCCACCGAGGCGCCGACGCCGCTGCCGCAGATGACGATCCCGCGGTCCGCCTCCGCCTCCCTCAAGACCACGCCGACTCTTTCGGCGTAGTCGGGATAGTCCACCGCAGCGTCATCATGGGTGCCGCAGTCCTGCACCTCATGGCCCTGTTCCCGCACAAACTGTTTAATCTGTTCCTTGAGACCGAATCCGGCGTGGTCGGAACCCATGGCGATGCGCATCCTGACCCTCGACTCTCCTGAAACCGGCGGGTGGGCATCCGGTTCTGTGACGATACCACGAAATGCGGATTGGCAGCTCGGCTTCGGTACAAACCGGGTACATCTGAATAAATGATTAACAGTAACCATCGCTCTGTACTTGACCGGTTTTTGCGGTTAACCTTGGGCGGTTTGAGATGGACCGCGACGACAGTTTCCACCAGAACGGGGCCCAGCATGGATCTCCTGACTCAACTGCCGCACCGCTTCCGGCGCCGCTACCTCCCTGAATCCCTCGACTATGAGCGATGGAGCCGCCTGGAGCCCTACTTCCGGGCCCTGGAAGAGCGGGAGTTGGATTCCGTGGAACGGCTGGAGCAGTGGCTGCTGGACTGGAGCGAGCTGAGCGACGCCGTGGGGGAAGAGGGCTCGCTGCGCTACATCCGGATGACCTGCGACACCGAGAACCCGGAGATCGAAAAGGCCTATTTTCACTATCTGGAGGAGATCGCGGAAAATCTCAAGGCTGCCGAGGATCGCCTCAAGCGCTGTTTCCTGGGCTCCGCGGCGAGGAAACAGCTTTCATCCCGGCGTTATTCCGTGCTTGACCGCCGACTGCAAAATGACGTGGATCTGTTCCGCGAAGCCAATATCGCCCTGGAGACCCGGGAGTCCAAGGGAACCCAGCGCTACCAGAAGCTGATCGGATCCCTGACGGTGTCCTTCGAAGGCACGGAGCAGACCCTGCAGCAGATGAAGCGCTACCTGGAGTATCCGGAGCGGAGCCGGCGGGAAGCGGCCTGGAGGGCGGTTGTCGAACGCCGTCTGAATGAGCGGGACCGTCTGGAGGAGCTTTTTGAAGAGCTGCTGGGAATCCGCGCGGCAATTGCCGCCAACGCGGGTTTCGATTCCTATCGGGACTACATGTTCCGACGGCTGGAGCGATTCGACTACGGCCCCGAGGACTGCTATCGGTTTCATGAGGGAGTTGAATCGGTGGTCGTGCCGCTGGCCCGCAAGCTGCAGCGGTTGAGAGTCAGGGAGATGGGTTTGGAGTCTCTGCGACCCTGGGACTTGAGCGTCGATCCCCTGGGGCGGCCGCCGCTTCGGCCCTTCGCCCATACAGGAGAATTGACGAGTGGCTGCGTGGATATCGCCCGCCGGGTGGACGCCCGATTTGCCCGATTCCTGGACACCATGCGCAGCCACGGACTGCTCAACCTGGACAGCCGCAAGGGCAAGGCCCCCGGAGGCTATCAGTCCACCCTGGATGAAGCCCGCCTGCCCTTCATCTTCATGAATGCGGTGGGGGTGGATGGCGACGTCCGGACGCTGCTGCACGAGGCGGGGCACGCCTTTCACGTGTTCGCGACCCAGGAGGAGCCTCTCGACCACTACCGCCACGGGCCGATTGAATTCTGCGAAGTGGCCTCCATGAGCATGGAGCTGCTGGGCGGAGAGCATCTGGAAGTGTTCTACGGCCGGGAAGAAGACCTGAAGCGCTCACGCCGAAACCACTTGGAGGGGATCGTGGAGATTCTTGCCTGGATTGCCCGGGTGGACGCGTTCCAACACTGGATTTACACCCATCCCGGACACAACCCGGCTCAACGGCGAGATCATTGGGTGGCATTGAATGAACGCTTCGGAGGTATCGAAGACTGGTCGGGATTCGAGGAAGCCCTGCGCTGCGGCTGGCACCGCCAACTCCATATTTTCGAGCTGCCCTTCTACTACATCGAATACGCCATCGCGCAACTGGGAGCCTTGCAGGTGTGGTTGAACTCCAAGAGGGACTTCAGGGGAGCCGTCGACGACTACTGGTCGGCGCTGCAGTTGGGCGGAAGCCGCCCGCTGCCCGAACTCTTCCGCCGGGCGGGAGCTACCTTCGACTTCGGACCCGCCACCATGAAACCCCTGATGGAGAGAGTGGAAGCGGAACTGGAGGCCCTCTGATCCCGTCATTCGGGAGCCAGCCACACCTTGCGGAAGTGGAAGTGCTGGAATCCCAGGGAATTGATTTCCAGCCCCCGAACCTGTCTCCGGTGCACCAGCGAATACCGGACCAGCGCCAGAGGCGCAACCACGTGGTCACTCTGGATCTGCTCTTCGATCCGCCGGTAGAGTCGGGCCCGCCGTGTCTCGTCCAGCGTGCCCCTGGCCCGGCGCAGCAACCGGTCCACCTCGGGATTGGCGTACCCAAAGGGGTTCCCGTTGCTGCGAGAATGGAACAAGCGGCTCAACAGGGCATCGGGGTCGGGGAAATCGATTACCTCCCCAAGCAGGAACATCGGGGCTCGGCCCGCGTAGATTCGGTCGAGGAGTTCCCGCATGGAATTCACCCTCCGGACATCGATCTTCAGTCCGATGGAGCGGGGGCCCTCCAGGAGGTGTTCCACCCTGCGGCGGGCCGCCGGCAGCCGGGCGGAAGTCCAGAGGCTCAGCCGGGGCAGCGGTCCCTGGCGCTGCTCCAGTTGTCTCAGAATCGCCCTGGCTGCCTCCAGGTTCCGCATACGGACTGTTATCCTTTGCGACCCCAACAGCGAGAAGGGAATCAGCCGATCGGTGGGCTCGAAGTCGCTCAAGCCGCCGTAGACTGCTGCCGGGTCGATGGCCAGACAGACGGCTTTTCTCAGCAACCGTCGGTTGGCGCCGGGAGCCTTCACGTTCATGCCCAGATAGAGCAGTCGCAAGACGGGGAAAGTGCGGACCTCCCAGTCGGGCCTGGCCGAAGCCTGAGGGATCCGGTCGGTGGGAATAAAGGACAGGTCCAGGCGTCCTCGGGCAAATTCCCGGAAGCTTTCGCGGTCGGTGAGCGCGGCGACGGTTCGAATCCGCAGTTCGTCCAGATACGGTCTTCCCAAAAAATGGCGTGGATGACTTTCCAGATGTATTTCGTGTCCGGACCCCGGTCTCATCAGGCGAAAGGCTCCCGTGCCCACCGGCGATCGGTCGAAGGGGCGCTCCCGGGACTCCACTGCTTCTCTGGGAACCACCGAGGCCGATGAAAGCGCCAGGACCTGCAGAAAGGGAGCATAGGGCTGCTCCAGGGTGATTTGCAGGGTGTGGGAGTCCAGGGCCCTGAATCCGCTGACGTGGTCAGACCTCCCCGAGCGGAAAGCGGCCGCTCCCCCTATCCTGGCGTAATATTCCGAGTCCACCGCCTTCCAGCGGGGATCGACCAGCCGGGTGAGGGAGTAGACGAAGTCCCGGGCGGTGACCGGCCGTCCATTGTGGAAACGGACGTCCCGGCGCAGGCGGAAGGTGTAGGTCGTGCCGTCGAAGGAGATTCGCCAGTCCCTGGCAATTGCGGGCGCAATGGCCAGGTGCTCATCCAACCGCACCAGACCGTCGAACAGTTGCAGGACAATGCCGGATTCCCAGTAGTTGCGGGAGTGTATCGGGTCCAGCGAATCCACCGCCTGAGTCATGATTCGCAAGACTCCGCCACGGGCCGGCGCCTGAACCGGATTCCCGGGGGGTGGGTTCCGGACGTGGTGAAACCAAATAACCAGCAACGGCACCGCCAGGGCGCCGGCCAACCATGCCTTGGCTTTCATGGTGTTGTGTCGCGATGAACAGGGACTGGCTGTCCGGGGGATGGACTTGGGGAGAGGGCCTCAGAGCATACTACCGGCAGCCTGGGGCTGCGTCCTGCTCAAAGGCCGAAGTGTCCTCGGCTGGGCGAGCCTGCTCACTCGTCAGGAATGTCGACGGCTTTGCCTGCCGTCTTGTTGATATTACCTGAAACCATTGAGTTCATGCCTCCTTTGTGCAAGGCTTGGGCTTGAATCCAGTCGCAAGGAACCGGTTGTGGCGAGCCTTTTTTCAACCGAAAATCTCACTTCACGGGTGACCCTGTTTCTGTCGGCTCTCCTGCTGTGGGCAGGGATGTTTGCCTGCCAGCCCAGGCCGCAGCCGACCGATTCCCTCGAGTCCGCCCGCAAGGCGGCGGTGGAGCGCCAGCGTCGGGTCATCTTCAACAACGACGGGGACGACCTGTTGCATCTGGACGGCCCGGCGACCGCCGAGAAGTTCCTGGCGGTGCGGACGGATCACGCGGCCGGCACCATGGTGGACAGTGTCTTTTATTTTTCCCGCAGGCCCATCAGTCCGCTCTACACGGGAGCGGTCACAAGGGAACCCCTGGCCGGCCGGCTGCGGGATCTGGCCAGACAGGGCGCCGACGATCTCCGCCTGGTGATCGAGGCCTCCCGCGAGCAGGGAATGGAAGTCTTCTGGTCGATGCGGATGAACGACATCCACGACAACGCCAAACCCGAGTCCGAGATCGCTCAATGGAAGAGAGATCACCGTCACCTTCTAATGGGCAGGCCGGAAGACAAGGAGCGCTTTCCCCCTTCCGATCCGCGCAACATCTGGACTTTCGTCGACTACGCCCATCCCGAGGTTCGCGACCTCATGGTGGAGACTTTCAAAGAGGTGCTGGCAGCGTACGACGTGGATGGCGTCGACCTGGACTTTCTGCGCCATCCGGCCTTCTTTCCGGAGACTCGCCTCTTCAAGCCGGTCACCCGGCCGCACCTCGAGATGATGACCGGGATGGTCGGCCGGATCCGCGCGGAAGTGCTGGCCGCCAGCCGGCGAAAGGGAAGGCCCATTTTGATGAGCGTTCGGGTTCTACCCACGCTGTCACAGAATTTGCATTTCGGTTTCGACGTCGAGCAGTGGGCGCGGCGAGGCTTCCTGGATCTGATCGTGGTGGGAGGCGGGTACGACCCCTTCACCATGCCCGCCAAGGACATGATCGACCGGGGGAACCAGTGGGGAGTTCCGGTCTATGTCTGCTTGAGCTCCTCCGGATTCGAGCACGCCCTCGGTGGCCAACGCTTCTACTCGACCGACGCGGACCAGTGGGGTCGGACCCTTCCGGATGCCGATGAAGAAGTGGCTCTCAAGGTCTGGAGGGCGGCTGCGGCCAATGCCTGGCTGGCGGGGGCCAAGGGGATCATGACCTTCAACCTGTTCCCGCGACACCCCGAAAGCAGAGCCACCAGGATGGCGCGCCGGGTGTGGAAGGAAATCGGGAGCCCCGACAGGCTGGCGCTCACCAACAAGCTCTATGTCGTCGAAAACGTGGGGAGTCTGCAGGGGGGCTTCATGATGGGCTCGGTGCCGGTAGGGGGGCGTCTGCCGGTTCAGGTCGCTCCCGGCGACTCGGTGCAGCGCCTGCTGCCGGTGGCGGATGAACTGGCCGGTGCCGGAGACCGTCTCCACTCCCTCGAGTTCCGACTGAAGCTGGCCGGCCCGCGAAAAAGGGATACCGTTTCGGTGCACCTCAATGGAGAACGGTTGCGCCTGACCAGGCGTCAGCCTGACTGGTTGATCGGCCCCGTCCCGGAGCAGGCGATGAGGCGGGGAAACAACGTGGTCAAGGTGAAGCTGGCGGCGGCGGCGCCGTCAGCGCTGACGCTGGCAGCGCTGGAACTGGAGGTCACTTACCGGCGCTGAGGCGGAGGCGTGAGGATGAGCCAAACACCGGATCCGAAGACTGCGGTCTCCCGAAGAGGCTTTATCAGGGCCATGGGGCTGGGGCCTGCCGTATTGCAGGTGGTCGAAGCCCGCGCCGAGGGCGGCTCCGGGGCTTCGGCCCCCGGTTTCTGGCACTCGCCCCGGCACTCGGGCGTCTTGCTGGCGGACCTTTCCAGCGCGCAGCCGCGTGAGGCAATCACCCCCAAGCCCAGAAAGGGATGCTGGTACACCATTCCCTACCGGACGAAAACGGGCATCCGGGGAGTGATGGTGGCCAGGGGGCAGTTGACCCACCCGCCCGACCTGAGACTTTCGCTGCCGGTCCAGGGATGGCATGCCATCTACGTGGGACTCTTCGGCGGGTCCAGGATCGACGAGTTCAGACTGAGGCTGAAGCTGAGCGATGAGAGTCTCTTTGAGAGCCTGGCTCCCAGTCGGCTGGGCTACCAGCGCAAACCGGACGGGAGTTGGCTTCGCCCGCGGCCGGCCATTGGAGTGACCGACATCGAGGAAGTCTTCTGGAAGGCAGCCGACCTCGGCGGGCAGCAATTGGTAATCTCCCACCTGAGGACCAGCCATCCCAGCGTGGCCCAACTGGCCTTCGTGCGGCTGGTTCCGTTGACCGCGGACGAAGTCGAGGAGTACCGGACCGCCGGCGGCCGCCCCGAAACAAGGCTATTGGCGGCGGAGATGGATGGGCAGGGCCCCTTTCATACGGGTGCGCGGACGGTGCAGGACATCCAGGAGAACCTGGAGCCGCTGCGGGACACCGATGTCGGGAAGCTCTTTCTGGGAACCGGGGGCATCGGGGCCGGCCAAACCCTTTATCCCAGCCGGGTGGGATCGATGATGGGGGCCGGAGAGGAAGACTTCCCGGTGGAGGCGGGGAGGCGGGCCGCCGAGAGCCTCCTCGGTTTTCAATCCCGAGGCATCGACCCGCTCAAGGTGGCGGTGGATCATGCCCATTCCATGGACATTGAGGTCTACCTGGGTTTTCGGATGGGAACCATGGCCTCCATGCCGCCGGTGTGGTTCGAGCCCGTGCATTTCTGGAAACGGAACCCGCAGTGGCGCTGCCGGGATCGGGAGGGTCACACCATCGTCCGGCTGAGCCTGGCCTACAGCCAGGTGAGACGCTTCTACCTGGACCTGCTGGCGGAACTGGCGGGCTATGGCGTCAAGGGCGTGCAATTGATCTATACCCGCAGGCCGCCTTTCGTGCTGTTCGAGCCGCCGGTGGTCGAAGATTTCAAGAAGGCGTACGGAATCGATCCCCGCCGGCTTCCCGAACCGGTCCGGCGGCGGCGGGGGGACCCGCCGGCTGCGGACGAGCGGCTGGAGAGGCACTGGGCAACCTACGTCACCACCTTCATGCGGGAATTGCGCCAGAGGCTGGACCGGCAGCGCCCCCGGGGCCCCCGGATAGAGGTGCTGGCCAATGTGGGCTACGACGCTGCCTGGAATCGCCACGCCGCGCTGGATCTGGAGACCTGGACCCGAGAAGGCCTGGTGGATATCCTCTGCGTCTATACCGGAGGAGACGGGAGCCAACGGGTGGACTACGACTATTTCCAGAAGATCACCCGGGGCACCCGAACCGTCTTTTTCGAAGACATCACACCACGCAACATGCCCGGCAGCCGGTATGCCCGGCAGGCACGCAAGGCATATGCCGGAGGAGCCGCCGGCCTGGCCTTCTGGGACAGCGGCGGCCGGATTGTGCGCAAGACCCAATGGCACACCATTCGGCGGCTGGGCCATCGCAAGGACCTGGAGGCAATGGCACTGCAGCCGCGGGAGTATCGCGTCCATCCCCTAAAGCTGATTGACGGTTGGAGCGTGGAACTGCGATATCGGTAGCGATGGAGACACGGAGGGGAGGTGGATCGGATGCCTGTCGGGACTCCCAATAGACGGTCAGGGAAACCAGGGGCGGTGGGCCGGCGCACGGCTCCCGATTCAGTGGACCGGGCCGGGGGGCGACGGTCTGAAACAGGGCGGTCGCGAAATGCAAGGGTGCAGGCCGCGGCGGCCATGGCCCGGAGGCTGACCGCCGGTCTGAAACCGGAAGAAATCCTCGAGGTGATCAGGGATCAAACCCGTCCGATCATCGGTGGCGACTGCTGGGCTCTGGCCCGACTCGATCGGGAGAGTCGGACTTGGGAGGTGACGGCAGTAAGGGTGCAATCCGCTGGTGGCCACGAGTCTCGGGGGCAAGTTCCGCATGACCACTCCTTGCTGGCGCCCATCCTGGAAGCTGCGGGGGCTCCTGTCTTCGGACGCCGTAGCGCCAGCCCCGAATCCGGCAACCGGGTTCCACCTCTTCCGGTGGCCGCTCCGCTTCATACTCTGCTGCCCTTGATGGCCGGTGGACAGCTTGCGGGCGCCCTGATTCTCGGGCACTCGCCCGGCGACTTCCTGGACCGTTCCGACCGGGACTTCCTGAGGCTGGTGGCGGACCAGGCGGCCCTGGCCCTGGAAAATGCTCGCCTGAGCGAACAGGTCCGGGCGTCTCAGGCCACGCTTGCCAGCCGTCAGGTTGCGCTGGAGCACCAATTGAAGCGGCTCACGGTCACCGACGATCTGACCGGCCTCTACAACCAGCGGGACCTGTTCGAGCAATTGCCGAGGGAAGTGCAACGAGCCAAACGGGCCGGCAGCGCCTGTTCCCTGTGCCTGTTCGACCTGGATGGATTCAAGGAATACAACGACACCCACGGCCACCTGGAGGGGGACCGTCTGCTTCGAACCGTGGGATCCGTCGTTTCCCGGACCATTCGGGCCAAGACGGACCGGGCCTTTCGCTACGGAGGCGACGAGTTTGTGCTGCTGCTGCCCCACACCAGTCGGGCCGAGGCCCAAGTCCTGGTGGACCGGCTCCGTAAGGCCGTCTCCGAGGCCCTGGCCGGTGCGGTCGGATTCAGCGCCGGAATCGCGGAGTACTCTCCCGGGATGGAGAGCAGGGACTTCATTGAAGCCGCTGATCGACTCATGTACCGGGCCAAGCGCAAGGGCGGCAACCGCCTGGAACCCGAAGGCGCGCTGCGGAGGAGATCAGCCTGAATGGCCATGAAGGGAAGAAAATTCCTTAAGCTGGTAGCCCTGGTGGATCGGCTGCGGGGGCCCGACGGTTGCCCCTGGGACCGCGAGCAGACCTTCGATACCCTCAAGCCCCTCCTGCTGGAGGAGGCCTACGAGACTCTGGAGGCGCTGGACAGCGGCGACCGGTCGGCCTTTTGCGGCGAGCTGGGCGATCTGTTGTTCCAGGTGGCCTTTCTGTCCCAGATGGCCGAAACGGAAGGCGCCTTCGACATCGACGAGGTGGCGGAGGGAGTCGTCGGCAAGATGGTGAGACGCCATCCCCACGTGTTCGGCGACGCCACAGCGGATAGCGCCGAGGGCGTTTTGCATCAGTGGGAGGACATCAAGCGCCGGGAACGCTCCGGTGGGTCGGGCGGTCGGGGCGGGGACGACTCGATCCTGGACCATCTGCCCCGGCTTCCGGCCCTCCTGACCGCACTGAAGATCACCGGCAAAGCCTCCCGGGTGGGCTTTGACTGGTCTCATATCGACGGGGTCGTCGAGAAGCTGGAAGAGGAGGTCGGGGAACTCAGGCAGGCTCTGGAATCCCCCCCGGCTGCAAGGCGTGAGAACGTCGAACAGGAGGTCGGGGACCTGCTTTTTGCGGCGGTCAATATCGCCCGGTTTCTGGACATCGACCCCGAAACGGCTTTGCGGAAGTCCAACCGAAAATTTGTAGATCGGTTTCAGTTCATGGAGGCCGCTTTGCGGCGGGCGGGCAAGGACCTCGGAAACACCACACTCGATGAGATGGAAGAGCTCTGGCAGCAGGCCAAGAAGGCCTTGTGACGCCTTCCTGGTGGGGACGCTGCCGCCTGCGGTGCCGCCCGAGACCGATAGAGGGAAGCGGCAGCCGGTTCGACGGATGCGGTCTATCCGCCGGCAATGGCCGGAATGATCGACAGCTCGTCCTTCTCCGTGACCGCGGTCTGGAGATTCTCCAGGAAGCGGATGTCTTCTTCGTTGAGGAAGATGTTGACGAAGCGCCGAACCTTTCCCTCGGATTCGCAAATGCGGTCCTTGAGGCCGGGGTATTGCCGGTCGATATCCTCGATGATTTCCAGCACGGATCCGCCCGTTCCGGTGATCACTTCCTGACCTCCGGTGAGCGTTCTCAGTTGAACGGGAATGCGCACGGACGTGGGCATAAAGCCTCCTCTCTTTGTAGGTCCGATAAAAAAATGCCTGCCATCATTGCGCCATGGGTTTCAGCGCTCCGAGAATCCCGGGCGCCGGCCGGTGGTGCTACTCCTTTCCTTTCAACATCCCCCGAGCCCGGAGAAGCTCCGCGTTGAGGATGGCCGCGCCCGCCGCCCCCCGGATGGTGTTGTGCCCCAGCAGGTCGAACTTGTAGTCCAGGACGGGGCAGGGGCGGATGCGTCCCACCACCGTCGCCATTCCCTTCTCCAGGTTTCGGTCCAGGCGCGGCTGGGGACGGTCCGGCTCTTCCAGGCACACCACCGGCCTGCGCGGCGCGCTGGGCAGGTCCAGCTCCTGGGGGAGGGATCGGAAAGAGGCCAGTGTTTCCACAAGCTCATCGAGGGACGGAAGCAGCCGAACGCTTACCGAGACCGCTTCCAGGTGCCCGTCCTGAACACTCACCCGGTGGCACTGGGCGCTGATTGCAAACTCCGCCCTCTCGACTTTGCCGTCCTTGTAGTTTCCCAGGATCTTCAAGGGTTCGGTCTCCACCTTCTCCTCTTCTCCCTCAATGTAGGGCAGCACGTTGTCGGCAACGTCCAGACCGGCCACTCCCGGATAGCCGGCCCCCGAAAGTGCCTGCATGGTGACGACGCTGACCCGTTCCAGACCGAAGGCACGGTGCAGCGGCGCCAGCGCCAGAACCAGGGCGATGGTGGTGCAGTTGGGGTTGGTGACGATAAACCCCGAGGACCGCGTGCGCTCTTGCTGCAGGGAAATCAGGTCCAGGTGGTCGGAGTTGATCTCGGGGACCAGCAGCGGCACGTCCTCCTCCATGCGGTGGTATCCGGAGTTGCTGACCACTGGATATCCGGCCCGGGCAAAATCGCATTCCACCTCCCCGGCAATCGAGGAGGGAAGGCCGGAAAATACGAAGTCCGCTTCCAGCCCGGGGCGGCAGGGGCTGAGGACTTGGTCTCTGACGTACTCCGGCTGAGGCTCCGGGACTTTCCAGGAGCAGGCCCGGTGATAGGGCTTGCCCACCGAGCGGCCCGAAGCCGCAATGGCTCCCAGCTCGAACCAGGGGTGGTCCTCCAGCAACTGAATGAATCTCTGGCCGACGGTGCCGGTGGCTCCCAGAACCGCCGCGCGCAATTTCCTGGTCATTGCCTGGCTTCCGTGTAGAACCCTTTCGTTACTCTGTCGTTCTCCCGCGCCACCTGGACTTGATTCCCGGATCGAATTCGCCTTGGAGCTCCCCGCATCACAGTTGCTCCAGGGCTGAGAGGCAGCGATCGATATCTTCCTCGGTGTTGAAATAACCGGGGCTGATCCGGACGGCGCCCTCGGGCGCCGTGCCCAGGTGCCGGTGAAGGTAAGGGGCACAGTGCAGGCCGGGCCGGACGGCCAATTCAAATGAGTTGTCCAGGATCGCTCCTACCTCCGAGGGGGTGTAGTCCTCCCGGTTGAGCGCCACCGAACCCACCCGGCGGTGCGGATCCAGGGAGCCGTAAAGGCAGATCTTGGGATTCCCCCTGAGGGATTCGGTCAATCGCGTCAGCAGACGCTGCTCGTGACCCCGGATTCTGTCAAGGCCCTCGCCGGTCACAAAGCGCAGGCCGGCTCTCAGCGCCGCCACGCCCAGGGTGTTGGGTGTCCCTCCTTCCAGAAGATGGGGAAACCGACGGGGCTGTAGGGGATCTTCCGAATCGAATCCGGTGCCGCCTTCCCGCCAGGGGAGCGGATCGACCCGATCGCCAACCAACAGAACGCCGATGCCGGGCGGGCCGAACAGGGCCTTGTGACCCGGAAAAGCCAGCAAGTCGATCTGCATGTCCTGCATGTGGATGGGAACGATTCCGGCTGTCTGGGCCGCGTCCACCAGAAACAGCGCCCCGTGCCGGCGGCAGATCCTGCCGACCTCGGCAATGGGTTGCAGGGTTCCCAGGACATTGGAGGCGTGCAGCAGAACCACCAGCCGCGTCCGCGAGGTCAAGGCCCTGCGAAAGTCTTCGGGATCGACGAACCCCTCCTGGGAGAAGGGCAGCTGGGTCAGGCTGATGCCGCCCTTGCTTTCCAGGTGCTTCAAGGGGCGGGAGACCGAATTGTGTTCCAGCAGGCTGGTGACCACGTGGTCTCCGGGCCGAAGCACCCCCTTGATGGCCATGTTGAGGGAGTCGGTGCCGTTGAGGGTGAAGATGACCCGGCGGTGGTCGTCCATTCCAAAAAAACGGGCCAACAGGTTTCGGGTATCATCCATGGTCTTTTCCACCCGAACCGCCCATTGGTGTCCGGATCTGCCGGGGTTGGCTCCGTCGCGGCGCAAGTAGTCCTGCAATTCCCGATAGACCGCCTCCGGCTTGGGAAAGCTGGTGGCCGCATTGTCCAGGTAGATCATGGGGGATGGCGGTTGCCGGCGATCGCGCGGTATCACCGTGGCGGGGTTCGTCGCGGTGTTCCGGAAAGGGCCTTCAGGCCCCGGACGGGATCTCAATTTCCGATGTACCTGGAGTAGAGAGAGCGGGCTTCCTGGGGATCCCGGGTGCCCTTGACGATGCCCCGGCCGTCGGGAAAGACGGCAATTTCAAATTCCTTCAGCCGGAACCTGAGCAGAAACCGATTGTAGGAAACGCTGCCCAGAAGTTCCAGCCGATGTCCCAGCTGGGGGAAGTCCAGAGGCTGCCCGGAGGGCTGATTGATCTGGACCGAGTCTCGCCCACAGAGAATCGCGGTCGAAGATTCGCGCTCGCCTTCCAGGAAATCGTAGCGGCCCAGATGGCAGGCCGGACAATCGCCACCGGCGAGACCGCTTTGGATTTCCAGGCGCCGCCAGGTATTCTGCCAGACATCCAGGCTGACCAGGCTCCGGTTGATGCGCTCCAACCTTCCGGACAGGATCTTCAGGGCCTCGGCCACCTGCAACGAGGCCACCAGGTTGACGGCCGGCGCCAGCACTCCCGCCGTGTCGCAGGTGGGCGTGGTTCCAGGCGGTGGAGGAGACTCGAAGACACAGCGCAGACAGGGAGTCCGGCCGGGAACGATCGTCATGGTCAGGCCCTGGCTTCCCACCGCGGCTCCGTAAATCCAGGGGATTCGCCGTTTCTGAGAGAGGTCGTTCAGCAGGAAGCGAGCCTCGAAGTTGTCGGTGCCGTCCAGTATGCAATCCGCACCCTCGACCAGGGATTCGGCGTTGCGATAGTTGAGGTCCTCCACCCGGTCCTCCACGGCTACCGAGGCGTTGATGGCCTGCAGCCGGCGTCTGGCAGCGACCGCCTTGGGAAGACCCTCCCGTACGTCCTCTTCCGTGAACAGGGTCTGCCGCTGCAGGTTGCTCTCCTCGATAAAGTCCCGATCGATCAGGCGGAGTCTTCCGATGCCCGCACGGGTCAACGCCTCGGCCTGCACCGTGCCCAGAGCCCCGCAGCCGACGATGACCACGCGGCTGCCGAGCAGGCGCTTCTGTCCGGCTGTGCCGATTTCCGCAAAAAGAACCTGTCGGGAGTAGCGGGGTGGAAGATCCGACATGAACGTTTCTCCGGCGGGCGAGACCTTCCGGAAGAAAGACCAGGGAACGTGATCGCGACCAACGCCGGGAGGTGGCTTGAAGGTCAGGCCGATATCAACCGACCGCCGACACCTGGGGGAGGGTCTCCTCGAACTCGCTCAACCTGGCCGGAATGACCGCGGGCTCGGCCAGGCGGCCCTGGACCGCCTCCTGGGTCTTCAATCCGTTTCCGGTGATGGAGATCACCGTAAGATCGTCGCTGCTGATTCTGCCTTGTCCAATCAGCTTGCGGGTTACGGCCACGGTGACTCCACCGGCCGTTTCAGTGAAAATGCCTTCTTCCTCGGCCAGGAGCTGGATGCCTTCCACCACCTCCTCGTCGCTGACGTCCTCTCCCCAGCCGCCGCTTTCCAGCATGGTCTTGAGAGCGTAGTAACCATCGGCAGGATTCCCGATGGCGATGGACTTGGCGATGCTGTCGGGCTTCACCGGCTTGATGAAATCCCGACCGGCCTTGACCGCGGTGGTAATGGGTGAGCAGCCGGTGGCCTGAGCCCCGAAGATACGACAACGGCTGTCGGGGATCAGATCCAGCTTCTCCATTTCAGTGAAAGCCTTGCGGATCTTGGTAATAAGCGATCCGCCCGCCATGGGGACCACGATGCAGTCGGGTGTCCTCCAGCCGAGCTGCTCCGCAACCTCCAGCCCAAAGCTCTTGGAACCCTCCGCGTAGAAGGGGCGCAGGTTGATGTTGACGAATCCCCACCGGTACTTGCCCACGATTTCGCTGCAGAGCCGGTTCACGTCATCGTAGTTTCCATCGATCTTGATGACGTTGTTCTTGTAGATCAGCGTGCCCAGAACCTTGCCCATCTCGAGGTCGGCCGGGATGAACACGTAGCTGTTGAGTCCCACGCTGGCCGCGTTGGCGGCCACGGCGTTGGCGAGGTTGCCGGTGGAGGCGCAGCCCACGGTGTCGAAGCCGAATTCCAAGGCCTTGGAGAGGGCCACGGCCACCACCCGGTCCTTGAAGGAGAGGGTTGGAGCACAGACGCTGTCGTTCTTGATGTAGACATCCTTCAGACCCAACCTTCTGGCCAGGTTGTCTGCCCGGACCAACGGTGTGAAACCGGCCTGGCCCCCCACCCGGGCTTCGCCGTCCAGCGGCAGCAGTTCAGCGTAGCGCCACATGTTGGGAGCCCTGTTCCCGATGATTTCCCGGCTCAGCCGCGGTCGTATGGCCTCGTAGTCGTAGACCACCTCCAGCGGCCCGAAGCAGAATTCACAGACCGACAAGGGTTCTTTGGGGTAAGACTGGTCACACTCCCGGCATTGCAGGCCGTTCACAAAAGACATAAAAATCCTCGCTGGCAGCGTTAAGCCGGAATATCCGTCCGGGTCGCTGCATACATGATAAAAAGGGTTTTGTCTTCAACACCTTATGGGCCAAAAAAAACCCCTTCGATAAGAAGAGGCGGGTATCGGCTCTATTCTTATCTTTCAGAAACTTGGTTCTGTCGGAGTTGGCACCTTCCCTGGATGGGGGGTTGCCGTGGCTTCACAGGGCCAGTCCCTCAGCCACTCTGGATAAGAACGGTATTCAATTGTCGGAGAGGATTATAATCGGGCGGAGCCAAATGTCAAGGAGTGAACCTGCGAATCCTCCGACAACTCTGGCGAGAGTGTGGGTAATGGCGTAAAATGCAGGATGTTTTCACACTGCATCACCTATTCGATCCGGTCTGCCAACTCCGTGTCCTGCTAGCGAAGGAAGCCAATAGATGCAATTGAAACCACTAATCCACGCCGGGGCCCGTCGATGGGCGGCGGCCGTCATTCTGGTTCTGGCCGGTTCCACCCTGTCGGGAGCCCAGACCAAGAGCGCCAACATCCAGGGGCACGTATTCGACCCCACCCGGGCCGTCGTTCCCGGCGTGACCGTGACCGCCACCGACCAGGAACGCGGTGTGGAGCACAAGAGCGTTTCCTCCCCTCTCGGCGAGTATGTCCTCAGTCACCTCATGCCGGGCCTCTACACGCTGCGGTTCGAGGCGGAGGGCTTTCTTCCCTACGTGGCCGAGAACTTCGAGGTGCGGGTGGGAGAGACGGCGGCCTTTTCACCGGAGCTGACCCTGGGCGCGGCCACCCGGAGCATCGTGGTTTCAGCCGTAGCCGAGCGCCCGGCGATCGACACTCATCAGACGGTCCAGGCCGACTATATCGACTCCGTCCGCATCGAGAACCTTCCCATCAACCGGCGGGACTACCTGGACCTGGCGCTGCTGACCCCGGGAGTCGTCA
>VXMN01000193.1 GCA_009841055.1 Acidobacteriota bacterium | reverse complement strand
TGGATCTCGGCACGGAAGAAGGTCGTGAGCAAGCCATCCGGCTCGCCGGCGAGGCTGACGTGCTGGTCGAGTCATTCCGCCCCGGGGATATGGCCGACTGGGGATTGTCGTATGACGACTTGTCTAAACTCTACCCGCGACTGGTGTACTGCTCGATCACGGGTTTTGGGCAAAAGGGCCCGCTGCGCCGGGTAAAAGGGTACGAGGGTGTCGTTGCTGCCAAAGCGGGCCGGATGCTCAACATGCAGGGACAGCCTGACCGGAAAGGTCCGGTGTATTCCGCCGTGTACACCGGAAGCTGGCATGCCAGCCAGGCAGCGGTGCGCGGAATAATTGGCGCCCTCCGAGTGCGCGACCTGTGTGGGCGTGGGCAATGGGTCCAGACCAGCATCGTACAGGCGCTGGCTTCTCCTCACGACAACAATGTCGGAGACGGCGGCCTCGTGAATTTGCAGCTCCGGCGCAGGGACCCGGAGCGCTTTCCCCGCAGGCCCGGCGGCCGAGGTCTCTCCTCAATAGGATACGTTCCCGTGCGGACCAAGGACGGTGCGTGGCTCCAGCACGCCAATCAGAGGATCCCGCACATCCGGGGTCATCTCAGGGCCATTGGCCTTGAGCGCCTGCTGGAGGATGAGCGGTTCCAGAAAGTTCCCTCAGTCAGCCCGGAAAACCGCGAGA
Organism: Acidobacteriota bacterium; assembly: GCA_009841055.1. GTDB lineage: Bacteria > Acidobacteriota > Terriglobia > Versatilivoradales > Versatilivoraceae > Versatilivorator. Next base: position 1,985 of record VXMN01000193.1, on the reverse strand, counting down.
TACTGCGCCGGGAAGTACTGAAGAAACAGGCCGAGAAGACTGCCGACGAATGGATGGAGATCTACATCCAGGACGGCAATATCGCCGCAGAGCCCTACCGCGACAGCGTCCAGGCCATGGATCATCCCGCCGTGGCTTCTAACTCTTCAGTAGCAACGATCCATGATCCCAGGGTCGGACCGATGCGAACACTGGCCCCCCTGGTGGATTTCAAGGAAACACCCGGAGAACCAAGCGGCCCAGCCCCAGATGTGGGACAGCACAATTCCGAAGTGCTGGGAAGTCTGCGGCCGCAGCCCGTATCCGCAAGTGGCAGCTTGCCCGAAGATCATGACGCCGGAATGCCGGAGTACCCGTTGTCCGGCCCGACCAAATTGGACCGGGCCAAAACCCACCCCGGGCCCTACGGCGCCTCTCTTCTGGCGCATCGCGGGGCGCGAGTAATCAAGATAGACGCCACCGACAGACGACTGGATGAGGGACGGCGTTCCACCGAACAGGCAGTGGCCGACCCGCGTACCTATGCCGGCAAGGAATGCATCCAGATTGATCTCCAGACCCCCGAGGGCAAAGGGATCATCCATAAGCTCATCGCCAGGGCCGATGTTCTCTCGCACAACTTCCGCCTGGGCGTTCCAGAGCGTCTGGGCGTGGACTGGGAGACTTGCCGGAAGATCAATCCGCGTATGATTCATGTCTGGATGGCGGCCTATGGAGAACATGGCGAACACGCGCGCAGGCCGGGCGCCCATCCCATTCCTGGCGCTATTGTGGGCGGTTCCATGCGACAGATGGGACGGGGTATGCCCCCGCCTCCAGAACAGGTCATGGATATAGAGCAGATCGTCGAGGCAACCCGTTGGATCATGAAGTCCAACTGGGGCCCCGACCAGAATACCCCTCCGGCCGTAGCCACGGGAATCGTTCTGGCTCTTCGGGCGCGGGACTTCACAGGCAAAGGCCAGCCCGTCCATCTCAACATGCTAAACGCCAACGCCTGGACCAACGCCGATGAGTATTACGACTACACAGACCGTCCGCCCATCGCCATGCCAGACGAGGAGATCCATGGCCTTCACGCCCTGTATCGCCTCTACCGCTGCCGGGAAGGGTGGGTATTCCTGGCCTGTCTATTCCAGGACGAGTGGGAAACATTCTGCCGGACTGTGGGGAGGGAAGAACTTTCAACCGACGACCGATTCTCGACTCCCCAGGCGCGCCAGGCCAATGACGAAGCGTTGGTTGCCGAACTCTCGGCAATTCTCGCCGGGCGCACCGCCGCAGAATGGGAGGAACTGCTGACCGGAGCGGACATCGCTTGCGTCCGCGCCGACGAGGCCCTGGAGGGAGATTTCTACGCCGACCATCCCCATGCAAGAGCAAATCATCTGAGCGTCGAGGTGGAGCATCCGTATATCGGGAAGTACCGTCGCTACGGCGGGTTGGTCGAATTCTCTCTGACCCCTGGAATCTACCGGACCTCCACACAGATCGGCCAACACACCAAGCCCCTGCTCCGGGAAATCGCGTACGGTGACCGGGAGATAGAGGACCTCGGAGCGCGAGGAATCGTCCAGTGGGCAGACCCCTCGATGGGCGGAGAGCCATAGGCGAGATTATAAGACAAAAGTCAGGGCAAAAGAGATCATGGCTGGCCTGCAATCATCCTGTCAGAACAAGGTGAAGGCTCAGCCTTCCTCAGGAGGAGAAAATCATGTCAACGATTCCAGGACTGCAGAGACCTGCGCCGGTTCCCAACGAGCTGACGAAGCCTTTCTGGGACGCCTGTAACGAGCGTCGGCTGGTTCTCCAAATCTGTACTCCGTGCGAGAAGCTGCAGTACCCGCCTACCCGGCGCTGCGACGAATGTGGCCCGGCCGCCAACTTCGAGTGGAAAGAAGTGCAGGGCAGGGGACACATTGAGGTGTACTTCGTGATACGCGACTCCCGCATCAAGGGCTTCCCCACTTCCAACCCCATCAACA
>VXMN01000160.1:7830-27343 GCA_009841055.1 Acidobacteriota bacterium | reverse complement strand
TGGAGGTTCCGGCGGGGCGGTACCTGGTCAAGGTCGCGGCCCGGGAGAACCTCAACGCCGGACTGGGATCGCTCCGTCGAAGCGTCGAGGTGCCTTTGCCGTCGGATCGGGAAATAGCGGGGACGCTGGAAAAGACCACGCTCCGCGGACTGCAGTCATCCGAGGGGCACCAGGATCTGAATCTGGACTTCAAGGCCAACGTCTTCTACCAGGATTCCGAGCGGGCTCTGGTCCTGATCTCGGCCGCGGTCGCCCACAGATCGGATGGGAACACCCCAAGGAGCTGGCTGCCGGGGCAAGACCTTCGCCTGGTGGGGATTGCCTTTTCCGGCGACGGGAAGGCGGAATCGGTTTTCAGCCAGACGCTCCCGCTGGCATACGGAAAGACGGAATCGGCCGTGCAGGGATTTCTCAAGCTGAAGCCGGGCAGGTATCGCATCAAGCTGGTGGCTGCAGACCGCCACGCCAGATTGGGGACGGCCGAGCAGTCCCTATGGATTCCAGACCTTCCCCGGGATGCGCTCATGACCAGCGGCCTGGTCTTGAGTCAGGACCTGGAGCCGTTTCTCCCATCCGTGGCCGGAATGCAAGTCCCGGAAGCCCGCTGGCTGTTTCACCGCGGGTTTCAGGTGAGGCCGGCGATCGCCAACGAAATAGTTCCTTCCCAACCCCTGGCCGTATTCTACAAACTCTACAACGCCTCCAAGCTGGAGGACGGCAACCTCACGGCTCACGTCCAGGCAGTCAAGGACAACGGCGAGGCCGTCGAATTTCCAGCCATCGCGCTGGACCGCAACCACCTGGAAGAGCGGGCGCCCGGTCAAATCGCCGTCGGCTTCAAGCTTTCCACCCAGTCCTTGAGCCCGGGAAACTACCGATTCGAGATTACGACCCAAGAGTCGGACAGCGGGCGCACCACTGTCACCGAGACCGATTTCGTGGTGACGCGGGGCTCGGAAACGGCCGCATCCGGGGACGTGCCGTCCCCGGTCAATGGCGGTCGGACCCGTGCCGAAAAAGCCTCCGGTCCGGAACGGGTCTTTCGCCTCGACCTGAAGAAGATCCGGGACAGCCTGAAGATCCCACGGTCCTCGGGCCAGACGGATCCTGCGCAAGCCTATCGGTTCCGCGGCGATATCCTGGCCTGCGCCGACGACCAGGGAGAGCTCGGGTACAACCTCGATCATCCGGGAGAATGCGGGGATCTGCGGGGGAACCCACTGCAGCCGCACACGTTGAAGGGGAAGAATCTCTTTGGAGCCAACCTGAGCGGCATGGATCTAAGCAAGGCCGACCTTCGGGATGCGGTTCTGCCAAGGGCCGACCTGACCCAAACCAGGCTCTGGGAGGCCGACCTGCGAGGCGCCGATCTTCGAGGCGCGAAACTTTCGGGCGCCGAACTGATCGAGGCCAGACTGGACGGCGCGCAACTGCAAGGAGCTGATCTGACCGATGCCAGCCTGACCCAGGCCAGCCTGGAAGGCGCCGACTTGCGAGGCGCCGATTTGCGGCGCGCCATCCTGAAGAATGCTCGCTTGAACCAGGCCGATCTTCAGGTGGCCGACCTGTCGGAAGCAGTCCTGTTCGGCAGCGATCTGAGGTGGACCGACCTTCGGGGGGCAAGAATGACCCAGGCCGCTCTGGTCGATGGAAAGGCGGCCGACATCTCTATTGTCGTTTCCTCTGGCGGCAGTATCAGAATCGGCAGGACGCGGTTTGCCGGAGCCCGTTACGACGAGAACACCCGATTGCCGTTCGACTCCAAACAGGCCGCGACCAGGAACTTGCAGCCCGCCGACACCCCCTCCGCCTACGATCGCCCCGAGTTCACGATGGATCCCGGTTCCGGGGAGTTTACGGTCAGCGGCTTCGCACCACCCGCTCTTGCCTTGGGCCGGCCCGGCGGCGGGCCGGCCGGCGCCGAGTGGCCGAACGTTCTGCAAGCCGTCCGTCGCAGAATCGACGCAACCTCACAAGACCTGCCCAACTTCGTCTGCCGCCGCCGCACAGAGCGATTCGAAAGGCTGTTCCGAGGTTGGCGGGAGAAGGACCGGTTCCAGGAAGAGCTCATGTTCACCAACGGAGAAGAGAGCTACAGGCTGGTGGAGGGGCAAAAGGCATCGGGCAGCCGGGACGGTACTCATTCCATCGGGGAATTCACCGCCGCTCTCCGCAACGTGTTCGCTCCTGAAAGCAGGACTTCCTTCCGTCCGGAGGAAGCCGAGGAGATCTCGGGACGTCAGACCCTGCGGGTTGCCTACCGGGTTCCACAGGAGGCTTCCTCCCTTCAATTGAACTACGAGGGCAATCCCCTGCGGGTAGGCTATCGAGGATTGTGCTGGATCGACGTCAACTCTTACCAGGTTGTCAGACTCACCAAGGAGTTGGTCGATCTTCCGGAGGACTTCCCCATCAAGGCGTCGGAGATGAGCATCGCCTACGACCGGATCCGGATCGGTGGGGGCCAACACTGGCTTCCGGTCAGGGCTCAGTTCAACCTGTCGGTCGGCATCCTGCAGAGTGTCCGGATCCACACTCGAAACATCATCCGGTTCACCGACTACCAACAATTCGAAACCGGCGTGAATCTGCTGCTCGAGTAGCCGATAGACCTATGAATGGTTGAGCCGAGAACGCTTGGCGCAGTAATCGCTCAGGAAACTGTCAGGCCATTGCCGTTACGGTTGGCTAACCGGGGTCGGGCCACCTCACGCAGAACTCGGGAGAGAGGTGGTTGTTCATCTTCGTCCGAGCCACGGCGTCTCGGGTCATGGCTGCCGTCATGTGGGTAGGCTTGATGGTCCCACTCTTGATGCTCTCCTCGTCGATGGCGTGCACTCTGTCGATAAATGCCTTGTCGAACGCGCTATCGGGGTCGAAATTGTGTCCGAAGTTTCGGTCCACGAAGATGTCGATCACATTCCCGTAGACGACAAAGAGGTCGAAGTGGAATTTCTTCAAGAGCAGCGGCAAGATGTCCTGAGACCGGACTCCCTCATTTCCTCCCTGTCTTGAGCAATCCCAGTTCTCATATTCAATTTCCAATCGTCTGAGCTGGTGGTTGTACTTGTAACGATGGGGCAGCTCTGCCCACAGCTCCTGAAGGATTGCCAACGCTTCCGGCCATCTCATGTGGCCGTTTCGTCCGATCATGTCGTCGGCGACAAAGAATCCTTCGGGGTGAAGGACTCTATGGATGGTGTCGAAGAGCCGTTCCAAGGCGACAAAGTGGTGCAGAGAGTGGTTGACCATCACCAGGTGATACGGCTCAATGGGCTCCCATTCGCTGATGTCGGAGCAAACGAAGTGCATATGATCGAGCAGGCCGTTTTCTTCCGCCAGGGCTCGTCCCCGCTTGAGCATGTGTTGGTTGACGTCCAGGCATTCCAGGACAAAATTCGAAAACCCGGACTTGATCAGCATTTGGGCAAGCTCTGTTTCAAGGTCGCAATTTCCCGAGCCGATGCTGATGAATCGACAGTCTTCTCCCCTGAAACGGCGACAACTCCGCATCATGTACAAATGAAAGAATTCCGTGGGGTTGCCAAAACCAAAGGGGAGAAACTTGGGAACCAGGTACTTGTTCGACCAGTAATGGAAGATGGCCGGCAGCTCGTGAACATTTCGGCACGACTTGAATCTCTTGATTTCCTGGCGCATCTTCCAGTAGCGAACAAACCGATGCACCGCATCAGGAATCTTGCCCAACAAGTCGCGCTCAATCATGGACTGCACACAATCGCTGAAGGATGCCGGTCAGGTTGAGGGTTGAGTGACCGGGATCCCCTGACGGTTCCGCCGGCCCATTCTACTCCTGCCGATTTCGAATCAGTCCCTGTCGATCGACCCGGTGCGGCGGAAATGGCGGGCCGGCAGGAAGGAAACGGCGCAACTGCCGGTTCAGCACACGACTTGGCAGGGAAACCGGCAGGCGACTACCCTCACTCTGCATCCAGCGGCACCCAGCGGAGGCAGGAGGGGCTGGGCAGCTCCAGCACCGGTCCCGTGGCGGTGAGTCTTCCGGTCTGCTGGTCGACGGCAAAGGTGACGACGTTGTTGCTTTGCCGGTTCAGCGCAATCAGCCACCGGCCGCTGGGGTCCAGGTTGAAGTTTCGCGGGTAGCTGCCCCGGGTGGGCGTGTGGTCGACGGCGGTGAGGCGGCCGCTGTCCGGGTCGATGGAGAACACGGCAATGGAGTCGTGCCCGCGATTGGAACCGTAGAGGAACTTCCCCGTAGGGTGGACGACGATCTCGGCGGTCCAGGTCTCTCCCGGGAAGGATGCCGGAACCGTGGGAATTCGCTGAAGCTCCTCCAGGGTCCCGCGCTGCCCGTCCCACTTCAGTGCCATCACCAGGTTTCCGGTCTCCTCGATGATGTAGCAATACCGGCCGGAAGGATGAAAGGCCAGGTGGCGGGGGCCGCTGCCCGGCCGGAACGGGAACTCGGCGGGGTCGTGACGCCGGAGCACCGCCCTGGCCGGATCGACCCGGTAGAGGTGGGCCTTGTGGGTACCGACGTCGGGCACGATGAGGAAGCGGTTGTCCGGCGCAAAGTTGGCGGAGTGAGGATGGGGCGCCTCGGCGCCGCGGTGCTGCATGATGCTGACAGTCTCTCCCAGCCGGCCGTCTTCGAGCACCCGGTAGGAAGCCACGGTGCCGGTGACATAGTTGACCACGGCCAGCATGCCGCCGTCGCCGGTGAGGCCGATGTGACAGGTGCCCCTGCCCTGGGCCGGCACCTGGTTGAGCAGACTGAGCCTGCCGCTTGCCGGATCGACGGCATAGGAACTGACCGTTCCGGGGCGGCCACCCACCTCGTTGGTAGAGTAGAGATATCGTCGGTTGGGGTGGACGGCCAGGTAGGAGGGGTCTTCCGCTTCCAGCGCCAGGCGAATGGGGCTCAGCCTGCCGCCGGAGACCTCGAAGCGGCTGACGTAGATACCCTTGCCGCCCTGCTCCCCTCGGGTGAAGGTGCCGAAATAGGCCAGCATGTGTTTCGAAGTCTCGGGTTGCATGGGGTCCGGTTGTTGGGGCTCCGGGGCGCTGCAACCGCCCGCAAGGACAGCCAGAAAGAGCATACCGACAGGGAAACGGCGGCGCAAACTCATCCTCCTTCGGCAGGGTTGCCGGGACCGGCGTCCCCGGACTGGGGTAGGTGGGCTTCGAAGAACCGCTGCCAGTTGCGATACATGACGTTCTCGATGGCCTCGGAGGAATAGCCACGCCGCTCCAGCACCCCCGCGACCTTCCGGTAGTCGGCCACGGTGTCGACTTCCGCCGGAGCCCCTCCGCTGCCGCCCTGGCCGTCGGTGTCTCCTCCGATGGCGGCGTGGCGGCTGTTGCCCGCCAGTTGACAGACATGGTCGATGTGGTCGCAGTAATCTTCCAGCGTCACCGCCTCTTTGGAGTAGACGCTGCGCCGGGGAGGAATGGGACCGCCCCAGTCCAGCCCGGGTCGATACAGCATCCAACTGTCCATGGAGGCTCCGATGACTCCGCCCCTCCGGATCACGGCTCGCAACTGGTCATCGGGGAACTGCCGTTCTCCGGGGACGATGGCCCGGCAGTTCTGGTGGCTGGCCAGCACCGGCCCCCCAAACAGGTCCAGGGCTTCGCGGACGGAAGCGTCGGAAGCGTGGGTGACGTCCAGGATCATTCCGGCCGAATCCATTTCCCGGAGCAGGGCCTTGGCGGGCGGGAACAGCCCCCCCGAGGTCCCGGTTCCTGTGCCGTGGCAGTAGGTGCTGAGTCCGTAGTGGGAGAGGCTGATGACCCGGATTCCGTCCTCCCACCACCGGGCCACCTGCGGTGTCTCCAGAATGGGATCGGCCCCCTCCATGCCGAGGATGAATCCCACGGAAAGCCCCTCCCGCGATGCACTGTTCGACCACAATTGCAGGTGGTCGGAGATGTCCGTCCCCGTCCGCAGGATCCTGGCCTCCCCGCGCACCTCCAGCATTTGGTAGTACGCCAATTGAGCCCGGGCCGCGGCGTAGGTCATCTCAGGGCCACGGTATCCCCACAACGGACTGCCGGACCTATAGTGGCGGGCCACCACCTTGACCAGGGCCGCGGCAATGCCGCCCCGGCGCATCTCCGGCAGGGAGGCCATGGTCTCGGCGTCCGGGCGGTTCTTCTCGGCGAAGCGGTCGGCAGCGGCACGCCGAACCTCCGGTAGAGGAAGGGTCAGGTCCCGGTTCAGGTCCATGGCCCCAATGGCCATGGGGTAGTCCCCGTCGATGATCAGCATGGTCAACCTCCCCTGGGCCGGTCCGGGTTCGGAATCCAAGAGGATTTCCGCATCGGATCGATCCGTCCGACCGTTCGTCCTCACGAGATCACCCGCCGGTATCGGGTTGTTCGATTTGGGGTGCGCGTCTCGATCTCACGATGGGAACGGTCAAGAATAGAAATAGCACGATCGCGACTCCGAGAAAGGCCAGTTGCCATTCCGGAGTGATCGCCTGCATTTGTTCAATCTCGGATTGCCGTACCGGAAGACCTTGAAATGTGCGTCTGCGAGTGACGTATTCGACAACCCAGGAATCTCATAGGTGCCAGCTCATCCACATCGACACCAACGCGATCGTGAAGTGCGCGACTCCCACTGGCAGGGCAATGAACCTCAGCCGAAAAATGGCCCAGGCCAGGAAAATCTCGATGGCGCCCCTGGCCACCGACAGAGCAGCCGAAACAGACGCCGACATTTCCAAGCCGAACTCGGGATAGGGAGGCACCCACAGGGTCCAACGCACCAGAGATTTGCTCCCTTCGTTCACCATCCACACACCCATCAGCAAGGTAAACCAGGATTCGTGGGTTTTCACCCAGGCGTTTACGGAAACCGAGGTGAGCTTTTTCCAGATGGCGAACGGCAATCCCGCGGCTGCAGCCATATCGTCGCGCAATTCCAGAAAACGAATGGACAACAGGTGGAGGCCGGGAGACCAGCGAAGCCTTTCCAGCAGGAGGTACTCGATCACGAGAAAGGCCAGAATCCGGGCATAGAGCGGGAACTCTCCGATTTCCGGATCCAGGACGTAGGCACAATGCTCAAGCAGCCCGAACGAAGCCGTAAGCAGACAGAAATCAAGAAAGCCGGCCAGCAAGATTCGACGGCGACGGGCTGGAATCCAGTCCTGAGGTTCCATCATGGAGTCCTTTCCTTGGCGGGTGCTTCCAACAGGTTCTTCCGGTCGGTCCTCCTCACCTCCCGCCAATCTGGGCAATCTCGTCCATCCAGACCACTCGTTCGGCCGTGGAATCGAAGTTGGGCGCCTGCTGTCCCACTCCCGACCAGTACCCCTGTCTGGACTGCAGCCGGATCAGGTTGTCGCCGATCCTGAGAGCCATGGCTCGATATTTTTCCTCTCCCGTGATTCGGAACAGCAGGGAAGCGGCCCAGCCCACCTTGCCGGCCCTGATCAGTCGGAAGAGCTCGTCGCTGGCCCCTTCGGCGAAGCGCATGTATTCAATGGCCAGGTCCAGCCATTTCCTTTCGCGACTGACCTGGAACAACCGGCAGAGGAAGGCGGCGGCGATTCCCGGGTTGAAGAAGGCCTGGTCGGTGCGGGAGTCCGCCACCACCACATGCCTTGAAGCCTCACCCGGATCGAACACGGTATGCAGACCGCTATGCCTACTGAAGACGGTGTGCAATTTTCTTGGAAAATCCGGCTGGGCTTCCATCAAGTTCTTCAACCAATCGGCTGCCCGGAAGGCCTCCTCGGTCTTACCCATGGACAGACAGGCCAGTCCGCACAGGCTTACCACCATCAGGTCCTGCCTGGTTTCCGCACCCCGCTCGGTGGGGTCCGAATAAAAGCCCCCGGTTTCCTCGTCCTGAAATCCCAACAGGAAATGGATGCCCCGCGTGGCCAGGTCGAGCTGTCCCAGCCGCTGTGCTCCCAGGATGACCCAGGCGTTGAAATAGGCGCAGGAGTAACCGGAGGCGCCTTCCTTCCTGGGACCGAAATCGCCCTCGGGAGTCATACCCCGGGTGCGAATCCACTGGCAGAGGCGATTGGCGGCGTCGTTGTGACCGCAGACCTGAAAGGCGGTGAGCGCCTTGTAGTAGTCGTCCAGAGCCGGTCGGCCCCGGGGAAATTCTCCCCGGATGCCCTGATGGCGCAAGAGAAAGGCGCATCCGCGGTCTCTGGCCTGCTTGAATCGGGGAGCGGGGTCCATGGCTCGATCCGGTTGGTTCCGCCGACAGGGTAGACCCTCTCGACACGAGTATCAATGGATTTCGGAGGCGAGGGGCGGCGAAATTGACAAGGGGTTTTCCCGGTGGCTAGAATCGGCTCACCGATCGGGTCGCCTGCCAGCCTTCCAAGATCGAGGAATCGTCGTGGCCCTTTCCAGCAAGACCGCTGGCTTCTTGAGCCGGGGATGGGTGGTCGCCGCCCTGCTGGCCCTGCTTCAGCCCTTCCCCTGTCCAGCCGAGGCGGACTCCTCCGGTCCACCCGAAATCCTTTCCCTGTTTCCCCTGGGAGGTCGGCCGGGCGAGGAGTTTGAAGGGACCCTCAGGGGACGTGGACTGGAGGGCGCCAACGAGCTGTGGTTCGACTCCGGCGGCGTCAGGGCAACCGTTCTCGGCCTCCGGAACGAGAAGGGGCCCAAGCCTGAAGAGACGCCCCAGTCCGACGCCGGGGCCAAGCCGGTCCAGTTGCTCAGCCTGCGGTTCCAGGTGGATCCGGCTGCTCAACCGGGTTCCCGCAGCCTGAGGGCGATCACGCCTCGCGGCCTTTCCCATCCCTTGACCTTTCACGTGCACGCCGAGCCCGGCCACCGGGAGAGCCTCGCCACCCACGATCTGGCCTCCGAGGCCGAGTCCTTGCCCGAGTGGCCCCTGGCCGTTCACGGGACCCTCGGGCAGCCTGCCGAGGTGGACTACTACGCCTTCACAGTCGCCGAAGGAGAGAGATTGCGGTTTGAGGTGCGCTCGCTGGAGCTCTCGGATCTGGCCATCACCCTCTTTGAGCCCGCGGGGAGCTGGTTCAGTCCCGACCGCGCCCGCAGGCTGGCTTTCAGCGACGAGCCGGTGTCCTATCCCGAACTGAGCACCGAGCCCGTTCTGAGGCACCGATTTGGAAAGGCCGGTCGATTCCTGGTTCGGGTCAGCGGATTCATGGGCGAGGGCGGTCCCGATCACCCCTACCTTCTGCGGATCACCAGGGATGCGGAGGGGAAGAACGGAGAGGCATCCGGTTCGGTCTCCATCGGCTCGAGCAGGGACCTCTGGCAGGAACGAAGCTGGACTCGGGAGCTTCGAGCTGATCGAATGGATGCGCTGCGGGCGCGGACGGCGTCGCTGCCGCGGCCTCCGTCCCGCCCGGAGCCGCCTGACGTGGGCCAGGACGGAACGGGGAAGCCCCCGCTGCCGGAGACAATTCCGGTCATCGAACTGGATGAGGCCCCGGACGAAGCTTCGAAGGCGATGGTGGTTACCTTGCCGTCGCTGCTGGTGGGATCCATCGAGCATCCGGGCGATATCGACCGGGTGCGGTTCGAGGCCAAGGTGGGCGATCGCATCGCCCTGGAGATCGAGACTCCCCGCGCCACCGTGCCGGTCTTCAATCCCTACCTGAAGATGGTGGACGCCGAGGGCGCCGAAGTCCTGACCAATGTGCACTCCATTTTGAATGCCAACACCGAGATCGAAAAGCAGATCCGGCCCAAGGTCATTCACTCCTTCCCCCGGGCCGGGGAGTTCACGCTGGAGATCCGGGACATCACGGCGGCTTTCGGCGGGCCGTCGATGGCCTACCGGGTGTTGATCCGTCCCCAGGTGCCCCACATGGGTCAGATCCACGTGGCGGAGGGCCATCTGAACCTGGTCGCCGGCACGGCCACCCCCCTGAGCCTGGTCACCGACCAGGAGGAGCACTTCGAGGGCAGCATCGCCCTGAGTCTGGCGGGATTGCCGCCCGGTGTGACGGCGGTGGCGGGCACCCGGGCGGAGCCCGATGCTCCTCCCGCGGTCAACGAGGGCCGCAAGGAGCGCTACGTTTCCCGGAGCCGGAAAGCGACCCTGGTGTTGGTTGCGGCCGCCGACGCCCCGGCCACGCCGGTTCCGGTCCCGGTGAAAGTGATGGCTCAACCCGTGGAAGAGGGCCGCATGGGCCGCATGACCCCGGTGAAGGATCTGCTGTTGATGGTGGTGGCTCCGGTTGTCCCTACCGCTCAGTCAGCCTCGAACCCGGTTGAAAAGACTGTTGTGGAAAGCGATAATAGGCGTGTGTCCCCCGATTGATAGAGACGCGATGCCCAAGCATGCCCCCTGCCTTTCACGGCGTCCGATATTTTCGCTCCTGACTGCCGCGTTTCTGCTGATCGCCGCGCTCCAGTCAACGGCCGGTGCCGAGCCCTCTGCGCCGGCCCCTCTCTCCCTGCGCCTGATGCCCGAAACGACCACCCTGCGGTGGAAGGATGCCTCCCAGCAGTTCTCCGTTGTGGCCACCCTTGCCGGGGGTCGCAAAGAGGACGTGACGGCCCGGGCCGAGTTCTCCCTGGCCGATCCCGCGGTGGCCCGACTCGGTTCCGCCGGCCGGGTGTTGGCGGCAGGGGACGGCAAGACTTATCTGAAGGTGACTTTCGGGTCCTTGACGGCCCAGACCGCCGTGGTGGTGGTCGATTCGGCGCGCCCGCCTCCGTTCAGCTACGAAAGAGAGATCGGCGCCATCCTCACTCGCCGGGGCTGCAACGACATTGCCTGCCACGCCGGGGTCAAGGGCCAGGGCGGCTTCAGGCTTTCCATCAACGCCGCTCACCCCAGTCAGGACTACGACTGGATCGTCACGGGCGGCGTCTACCAGGTATTGACCGACAAGCGCGGCGAGCCCATCGTTCCTCGCATTGACACCGAAACGCCCGAACGCAGCCTGCTGCTGAGGAAACCGTCTCTGGAGGTTGCCCATGGGGGCGGGTTGCGGCTGGAGACGGGCTCGGAGGACTACCGGGCGATCCTGGACTGGATAGGCCGGGGAGCGCCTTACCGTGAGGAAAACGGTGTCGCACAGCCCAAGGTGGAAGGGCTGGAGGTGTTTCCCCGGGAAGGGTTGCTGCAGGAGGGAGGGAGCCGGCAGTTGATCGTGACCGCCCTTCTCTCCGATGGCACCCGGGAGGATTTTACCCACCGGGTGCGCTTCGAATCCAAGCAGCAGGAAGTGGCCGATCTGGACGGACAGGGCCTGGTTCGGGCTCTCAATCCCGGTGAGTCCAATATCCTGGTCCGCGGCGCCGGTTACGAAGTGCAATCCAGGATCGGCGTGGTTGCCGAGTGGATTCAGGACTATCCGGAGCTTCCCCGTACCAACTTCATCGATGAGGAGGTCTTCGCCAAGCTCAGAAAGTTCAACATCCTACCCTCCCCGCTGTCCGGCGACGCCGAGTTCCTCCGGCGTGTGTGCCTGGATCTCACCGGACGTATGCCTCCCGCCGGCCGCGTGCGGGAGTTTCTGGCCGACGCCGACCCCCGAAAGAGAGAGAAGCTGATCGAGGTCTTGCTCGACTCCCCCGAGTTCGTGGACTACTGGACCTTCCGCCTGGCCGACCTCTTCCGGGTAGCCGTCTTTCCGGTGGGGATCAATCCCAAGTGGAGCCAGTCCTACTGGGAGTGGATACGGGACGCCGTGGCCCGCAACCGTCCCTACGACCGGGTGGCCGAGGAGCGGATTGCCGCTCAGGGATACAGTCCCGCCTCCAGGCACTATCTTCCCTACCTGGTTCTGCCTCCGCCTGAAAACATGATGGGCGAGGAGGTGCGGGTCTTCATGGGACGGCGCCTGGATTGCGCCCAGTGCCACGACCACCCCTACGAGCGCTGGACCCAGGATCAGTTCTGGGGCATGGCCGCCTTTTTCGGATCCATGTTCAGGCTCGGCGCCAATCCGGAATCGGTGGTCTTCGACAGCCCCGACGGCCGGGAGGTGGCTGCCGACGTCCCCAGCCCTACCGAGTTGCGCGTCCTCCACCCACGCACCGGCCAGGAGGTGGTCCCCACCCTGCTGAACGGCACCCGGGTGTCTTATGACGGGCCCGGCTTCCCGCGAGGCGAGATGGCCAAGTGGATCACTTCCCATCCCTATTTCGCCGAGGCCTCTGTCAATCGATTCTGGAGTTACTTCTTCGGTCGCGGCATCGTGGATCCGGTGGATGACTTCCGCAGCAACAACCCGCCCACCCATCCGGAGTTGCTGCGGCGATTGGCCGAGGACTTCGCCCGCAACGGCTACGACCTGAGGCACCTGTTCCGTCGGATCGTGCATTCCCGGACCTACCAGTTGTCCAGCACCGTCAACCACACCAACCGGGCCGACCGACTCAACTACTCCCGGGCCCTGAGCCGTCCCCTGGACGCGGAAATCCTGCTGGATGCCATCTGCGACGTGACCGGGGTCCCCGAATCCTTCGGCAATTGGCTCCACAAGAAGAAGGGAAGAGGCGGGCCTCCCAGGGGGACTCGGGCCGTCCAGCTCAAGGAAACCGACATCTATCAGTCCACCTTCCTCGACACCTTCGGGCGCCCCAACCGGTTTTCCATACCCGAGCGGGACGGCAAGTCCAACCTGACCCAAGCTCTGCACCTGCTGGTGGGATCGACCTACAACGACAAGCTCTGGGCCGAAGGCGCGCGGGTCTACGAACTGTTTCAGCGGGGAGCCTCGGACGCGGAGATCGTCGAGGAGCTCTATCTGGCGGCATTCTCGCGGTTCCCGGAGCCGGAGGAGGTGGAGGCGTTGCAGCGTTTGATCGCAAGTACCCCCAGTCGAGAGCAGGCTCTGAGCGACTTGCAGTGGGCGCTGATCACTTCACGGGAGTTTGCGGAAAATCACTGACGGTACGGTAAAAAAGAGTTATCCGCGAAGGACGACGAAGGGCCACCAAGGGGTTGGAGAAGGATCGAGAGCGTTCCGCCAAGGGTCGGGAAGGAAGAGAAGATTTCCACGAAGGAAAATGGCGAACCACGAATGGACACGAATGAACACCAATTTGTGCGGGCGGGACGCCGGCGCTCCCGGGTGGGCTTCATCCCTTGACATGGTTGAAAAGAACAGAGAACCGCAGTGGCCACTCCGTTTGACAACCTCTTGGACGAGTTCGGCAAGCTTCCGCCACGTTCCGACCGCCAACCGACCCTTCTAGAGATTGCAGGCTGTGCGCACAAGGAGAATGCGTGCAGCAACATCCTCGCGTTTTTCCTTGACCCAGGGAAACCCCACGGGCTTGGGGCACTATTCCTGGACGCGCTCGCGCGAACCGGCGGCATTCAGAATCAAGAAGCAATAGGTAGCCACGTTACGGTAGATCGCGAAGAAACGACCCGTACCGGAGACCGGATCGATATTCTCATCCAGTCCGATAGCCATGCAATCTTGATTGAGAACAAGATTTTTGCGCGCATTGATAATCCATTTGGCGAGTATGCGGCGCACCTTGATTCCTTGAAACCGGCGGGACGGTCCAATCACAAATTTCTTCTTACGCTTAGAACTTGCTCCGAAGATGTCGGCCACGGGTTTGAAAATATCACGCACGAACAATTGGTTAAGGAAATTCGTGGGCTGCTTGGGAGCTACGTCGCCGACGCGGACACACGCTATCTCACCTTCATGCTTGATTTTCTGAATACGCTTGACAATTTGCAGAGAGGGATAGTGATGGACCCGGAATTTTTGACTTTCTTAAAGTCGCATGGTGATGACGTTGAAGAGCTCCTTATCAGGGTCAGAACGTTCAAAGAGGAACTCCGCGGCAGGGTTGAACAGCTTGCTGAGCGAATCGATGTCGGGTCCTACTCCAATGTGAAGAGGAGTTTTTGGGGAAAGCAATTCTGGGGAAAGGAAGATACGGGGAGTCTTTTTGATATTCTCGCGCATGACATCAGTCTCACTTCAGGTCGTATAGTTGTAGTGGATACGGTCATCACGACTGACGGCTGGAGCAGCGCCGAGATCTTTGTCCGTAGAGGCGGCACCCAAGCAGAGTTGCGAAGCCTGCTACAGCGCTTGGAGATTCCGATTGAGAAGATAGAAAGGAAGCGCTTTATCCACCCGGATTGCTTCGAATATGCGGCGGATTTGGATCGGATTGCTTCGGTCGTCCGAGACGTTGTGGGTAAGCTCGCCAAAAGTGACGGAGCTGCGTAGCTGGAGAACGCGTCCCAGGCGAACGAGGCGGTTAAGAGGACAGACTAATGTTGAAAAAGTGGCTTTGGTTGGATGATATGGCAGCGTAACTGGAGGATGCCATGAGACAAGCGAGCGAAATAATTCCTGCGTCCATGGACGGTGTATTTCACAGCAAGAAAGGTTTCGTGAGCGGCACGCCAATTTTCGTAGGGACCCGTGTGCCGCTCAAGAACCTGTTTGACTATCTCGCGGAAGGGCACAATCTGGACGAGTTTCTCGATGATTTTCCGGGCGTGAGCCGCGAACAGGCGGTCAGGGTGCTTGACACGGCTAGTGAGGTGTTGGAGAGCGTCGCATATGAGACTGTTGCTCGACGAACAGGTGCCGAGGCGGCTAAAAAGGTCATTCCCTGGACATAGCGTTCAGACGGTCAGGGATATGGGATGGAACGGTAAGAGTAATGGAGAACTTCTGGCGTTGGCCAGGGATGAGTTCGATGCGTTCATTACACTCGACAGAAAACTGGAATATCAGCAAAATATAACCGAAGAGGACATTCCAATTATCGTTCTCATCACGAAAAGAATTAGCATAGAATATCTTCAGCCCTTGGTTCCCAAGGTGCTTCAAGCTCTGAACGATCCGAACCGCGGCGAGGTCGTCCATATTGAAGCCTGATGACATAGTGCCATGCTGAAAAAAGTGGGCTGTTTATCTGCCACCCGGGAACAGTGGAACCGGCGGGAGTTTATCGGGGTCGGGTCCCTGGGATTTCTGGGCATTCACCTGAGCCAGGCCTTGCGGCTGGAAGCGGCCCTGGCCGATTCTGGCCGGACCGATCGAGCCAAGGCCAAGGCCTGCATTCTGGTCTGGCTGGACGGCGGTCCCAGCCAGGTGGACACCTGGGATCCCAAGCCCAACAGCTCCTTTCGTCCCATTCCCACCAATGTTGCAGGCATTCAAATTTCGGAGCTGCTTCCCAGGCTGGCCAAGCGGATGGACAAGCTGGCCGTCGTCCGCTCCATCAAGTCCTTCGGCAACGACCATCCCCAGGCGGTGCACTACTCCGCCACCGGACACCTCCACAACCCCGCCATGCAGTTCCCGGCCCTGGGGGCGATCGTGGCCAAGGAACTGGGGCCGCGGAACAACATGCCTCCCTACGTGATTGCGCCGCGCTGGGAGAAGAGCACCCAGTACCAGGACTACTTCAAGTCGGCCTTCCTCGGTCCGGACTATGCTCCCATGACCATTCCGGATCCTTCCAAGGAGGACTACCAGGTCCCGAATCTGAGCCTGCCCAAGTCGCTCATGCCGGCGGTGGTGGACAACCGACGATCCTTTCTCCAGGCGGTGGACCGGCTCTACCGCCATCGGGTGGAGAGCCTGGAGCATTCCCGGATGGATGCCTTCCTGGAAAAGGCCTGGGACATGATCCTGACTCCCAGCGTGGGAGCCGCCTTCGATCTCTCCAAGGAATCGACCCAGACCCGGGAGGCCTACGGGCTGGATTCGGTGGGCCAGAGCCTGTTATTGGCCCGGCGCCTGGTGGAGGCCGGAACCCGCTTCGTGACCGCGGCCGGCTATCACGGGAACTCCTGGGACACCCACAAGGACAACGACAAGGGCCACCGCGACCGCCTGACCCCGCCTCTGGACCGAGCGCTCTCGGCGCTATTGGACGATCTCAACCAGCGCGGGCTTTACGAGTCCACCCTGGTGGTGGCCATGGGCGAATTCGGCCGGACCCCCCACATCAATCCCGATTTTGGCCGGGATCACTGGCCGGGCTGCTGGTCGTTGGTCCTGGGTGGCGGGGGCCTGCAGACGGGCCGGGTCGTGGGGAAAAGCGACGAGCAGGGAGCCGTGATCGTGGAGCGGCCCATCAGCATCGGGGACCTGTTCGCCACCGTTTACAAGGCCATGGGGATCGACTGGCACAAGGAGTACATGACCCCCGTCGGACGTCCCATCAAGATCGCCAATTCCTTCGACGACCTCACCGGTCAACCCATCTCCGAGCTGGTTTGAACCGACGGCCGGGCGGCCGGCAAACCCGTCAGGAGCAGCAGTGCGCCCCACCACGGGAGTGCGCGCGCCTGGTTTCTCCTCACGTCAGTCCAGGTAGTATCCGGCGCCGATGAGCACCGGGACCCCGAAGGAGGTGACCCTCTTGACGAAGGTCACCTTGCGTTGCCACCGGTTGGTGGCCGGATTGCGGTTGGAGTAGTAAAGGAAGGTTTCGCCGAAGTCGTCGGCAGCCGCCAGAACGTTCCGGCCCCCGAAGCTGCCGATGTAGACCGAAGACAATTCGGACCCGATCAGGGGATTTGCAGGGGAGCCGCTGAAGAAGGTGTAGCCATAGGTGTCCAGGCCGAACAGGTAGATGGAGTCGCTTCTCCAACGGGGATCGTTGGCCAGGCTGACCGAGGCGAAATACCCCATCGAATCCAACTCCATGGCGGCGCAGCGGACAAATTCCTGCAGCCGCTCCCGGGAAGGATCGGAGTCGAGCATGGCGGCATTGACCTCTTCGCTCCGGCAGGTGCCGGGCAGGTCGCGCCGGTAGATTCCCGCCCCGATCGCGGCCGGGATTCCACCCCAGTCGATCTTCCTGACATAGGATGCCTTGGGTTCAATTTCTCCCGTTGCCGGGTTGGGGAAGGCATAGTAGACCCACCCCTCGCCGAAGCTCGACCCGATACGATATATTTCCGACATGAGGTCATTGCCGTAGTCGTCCACCAGAAACCCCCAGGGTCTTCCTTCCCGCGACGGGTCGGGCGGCTGAACGAATGCGCGGGACGCCCCAGGCACCGGTGTGAGCTCGGCTACCCAGACATAGGTGGGGCCGCTCTTCCAACGCTCGTCCTCATGGAAGGCGCGGTATGCCTCTTCGAAGCCCATTTCCCGGACGTACTCATAGGCGCATTGAACGAAGACTTCAGCATCCTTGGGCGTCCGGACAGCTCTGGCGGCGACGGATTGGTCCGCGCAAGTCAGAGGCCCCGGATGGCTGATGACAGTCTGGGCGGCCCCTTTCAGGGGAATCAGCAACAGCGTGAGAAGCCCAAGGGATCTCATTCGACGGGAAATTGTACGTTTCGTCACGAACATCCTCATTCAGCGAAAGACACGGCGTCCCGCGCGGCAACCAGCATGTCTAACAGATATGCCGTGTCATCACGCGGCGTAGACCACCCGCGCGGAGTCTAGGATGGCCTTTCGGCGGATATAGTTTCTACTGTTGTCGATTGCTCCCCCAGTGACAAGATCGACCTGTAGTTCAACAACCTCCCCAAACTTTCTCTCCAACCTAGGCGAGGATCTCGTGGAGGATCCGGCCGTGGACGTCGGTGAGGCGGAAGTCGCGGCCGGAGTAGCGGTAGGTGAGGCGTTCGTGGTCCAGGCCCATCAGGTGCAGGATGGTGGCGTGCAGGTCGTGGACGTGCACCCGGTCGTGGACGGCCCGCATGCCGAAATCGTCGGTGGCGCCGTAGGTCATGCCAGCCTTGACGCCTCCTCCGGCCATCCATACGGTGAAGCCGTAGTGGTTGTGGTCCCGTCCGGGTCTCTTGGTGCTGGGATCGGCGGTGGGGGTGCGACCGAACTCCCCTCCCCAGAGCACCAGGGTTTCCTCCAGCAGCCCCCGGGCCTTCAGGTCCTTGAGCAGCGCCGCGATGGCCTGGTCGCAGTCCTTGGCCTTGGGGCGATGCCACTGGATGTCTCCATGGTCGTCCCAGGCGATGTCGGGCGCGAAGGCGAGCTGCACCACCCGGACCCCCCGTTCCGAAAGCCGACGAGCCAGCAGACAGCCCTCGGCGAAGCCTCCGAAGGGACGGCCGCCGATGGTGCTGTAGGTAGGCTCATCGGTGATCCCGTAGAGATCGCGGGTGGCCTGAGTCTCCCGGCTGAGGTCGAAGGCCTCGGGGGCGGCCGTCTGCATGCGATAGGCCAGCTCGAATGACTGAATCCTGGCCTCCAGTGCCTGGTCCCGCTCCACCCGTTCCAGGTTCAACCGGTTCATGCGGGCCAGCAGGTCGACCTGCCGCTGCTGCTCGGCGCGGGACAGGTAGGGGTTGCGCAGGTCGGGGACGACCTTCCGGGGGTCAAGGTTTTCCGTGTCGACGAAGGTGCCCGAATAGATGCCCGGCAGGAAGCTGCTGTTCCAGGCGGGCTCTCCCGGACGGTGTCGTCCCTTGTGACAGATGGAGATGAAGGCCGGCAGGTTCTGGTTTTCCGTGCCCAGGCCGTATCCCAGCCAGGCCCCAATGCTGGGTCGGTTGGGCTGAATCGCCCCGGTGGTCATCATCAACAGCCCGGCCACATGCTCGGGAAGGTCGGTATGCATGGAGTGGATGATGCAGAGGTCGTCGATGCGCTGGGCCACGTGGGGAAAGAGCTCACTGACCCAGCGGCCGGACCGGCCGTGGCGCCGGAATTCGAAGGGCGACTTCATCAGGCCTTCGGTCTTGCGCTGGGTCTTGATGTCGACGGCGGCGGGGCGCTGGCCGTGGTATTTCTCCAGCAGGGGCTTGTGGTCGAAGGTGTCCACGTGGGAGACGCCGCCGTTCATCAGCAGGTGAATCACCCGCTTGGCTCGGGGGGCAAAGTGCGGCGCCTTGGGAAGCAGGGAGTTGCCGAGCGGCGCTTCCGAGGCCTGCAGTGTGCCGGAGCCCAGCCACCTGGCCTGATCCATCACGGCCGCCAGTCCCAGGGAACCGATTCCCGTGCCGACCCGGCTCAGCAGTTCCCGCCGGCTCAGGGGTGTTGGAAGAAGTGGATGTCTCATCTTTCCCCTAATTTCCCGGCCTAAGCCACAATCTCGTGGAGGACCCTTCCGTGCACGTCGGTCAGGCGAAAATCACGGCCCGAGTAGCGGTAGGTGAGCCGTTCGTGGTCCAGGCCCATTAGGTGCAGGATGGTGGCGTGCAGGTCGTGGACGTGCACCCGGTCATGGACGGCCCGCATCCCGAAATCGTCGGTGGCGCCGTAGGTCATGCCCGCCTTGACGCCGCCTCCGGCCATCCATACGGTGAAGCCGTAGTGATTGTGGTCCCGCCCCGGCCTCTTGGTGCTGGGATCGGCGGTGGGGGTGCGACCGAACTCGCCGGCCCAGAGCACCAGGGTCTCCTCCAGCAGCCCCCGGGCCTTCAGGTCCTTCAGCAGGGCCGCGATGGCCTGGTCGCAGTCCTTGGCCTTGGGGCGATGCCACAGGATGTCGCCGTGGTCGTCCCAGGCGATGTCGGGGGCAAAGGCGAGCTGCACCACCCGGACCCCCCGTTCCGAAAGCCGGCGGGCCAGCAGGCATCCCTCGGCGAAGCCACCGAAGGGACGGCCGCCGATGGTGCTGTAGGTAGGCTCATCGGTGATCCCGTAGA
>VXMN01000160.1:0-7820 GCA_009841055.1 Acidobacteriota bacterium | reverse complement strand
CCGAAGGGACGGCCGCCGATGGTGCTGTAGGTAGGCTCATCGGTGATCCCGTAGAGATCGCGGGTGGCCTGAGTCTCCCGGCTGAGGTCGAAGGCCTCGGGGGCGGCCGTCTGCATGCGATAGGCCAGCTCGAATGACTGAATCCTGGCCTCCAGTGCCTGGTCCCGCTCCACCCGTTCCAGGTTCAACCGGTTCATGCGGGCCAGCAGGTCGACCTGCCGCTGCTGCTCGGCGCGGGACAGGTAGGGGTTGCGCAGGTCGGGGACGACCTTCCGGGGGTCAAGGTTTTCCGTGTCGACGAAGGTGCCCGAATAGATGCCCGGCAGGAAGCTGCTGTTCCAGGCGGGCTCTCCCGGACGGTGTCGTCCCTTGTGACAGATGGAGATGAAGGCCGGCAGGTTCTGGTTTTCCGTGCCCAGGCCGTATCCCAGCCAGGCCCCAATGCTGGGTCGGTTGGGCTGAATCGCCCCGGTGGTCATCATCAACAGCCCGGCCACATGCTCGGGAAGGTCGGTATGCATGGAGTGGATGATGCAGAGGTCGTCGATGCGCTGGGCCACGTGGGGAAATAGCTCGCTGACCCAGCGGCCGGACTGGCCGTGGCGCTGGAATTCGAAGGGCGACTTCATTAGTCCCTCGGTCTTGCGCAGCGTCTTGATGTCTACCGCCGCTGGCCGCTGGCCGTGGTATTTCTCCAGTAGAGGCTTGTGGTCGAAAGTGTCCACGTGGGAGACGCCGCCGTTCATCAGCAGGTGAATCACCCGCTTGGCCCGGGGTGCGAAGTGCGGCGCCTTGGGAAGCAGGGAGTTGCCGGGCTGGGTTTCCGAGGCCTGCAGTGTGCCGGAGCCCAGCCACCCGGCCTGATCCATCACGGCCGCCAGTCCCAGGGCACCGATTCCCGTGCCGACCCGGCTCAGCAGTTCCCGGCGGGACAACGATGCATGAATGTCCATAGTGCTTCTCCAAGCTCCTGACGCTGCCAACTTCGAACTTCCTCGCTCTCCAACTCGGCGTCCAGCCCATCCGTCCAGGTTCTGGAGAGACGTGCCAGGCTGGCGGTCGGCCAGAGCAGAAACGCAGAGAGCTTGAGGCGATTTGCTTCTCCGGTGCGCCAATCTTTCAGGAGCCGCAGCCTGGTTCGATTCTCTCTGATCTCCGCCGTGCGTTTCCGCGGGCGCTGGACGGGGGCCGCCCTGATCCCCTCATGGATGGCTCGGCGCACTCCCAAGGATAACCGGCCGTCTCCGTATCTTCCAAGGCCATTGACACGGGCAGGATCGGAGTAGGGGTTGGCCGCCAGCTTCACCATGGCCGCGTCGGAGAAAATCCTGAACGGGGGGCGGTTGCACCGCAGCGCTTCCGTCTCGCGAAAGGCGTGGAGCGATCGGAGGACCGCCAATCCCCGTCCGTCGAGGTCTCGACTGCCCTTGACCGAGAGGAATTTCCACTCGGGGTCCGGCGCCACATGGCGAATACCCTCGAGTCGCCGGCACTCCTCCTTCACCCACCCCGTTCTGCCGAGCGTGTCCAGCCCTTCGTGCAGGAGAGTCGCGAGCCGGTCGAGGTGAAGCACATCCAGGGCCGCGTACCGCAACAGGGCTCCCGTAAGCGGCCTGCGGGACCAGTCGGCACGCTGCAACTTCTTGTTCTTGTCGATCTCGATGCCCAGATATTCCGTGAGGACCGCTGCCAGGCCGAGCTTCTCGGACCCCAGGAAGGCGGCGGCCATACTGGTGTCGAACAGGCCCCGCACGGGAAACTTCCAATCACGATCCAGGAGTCGCAGGTCGGAGTTGGCGGAGTGGAAAACCTTCTCGACGGCGACGTTGGCCAGAAGCCCCCCCAGAGGCGCCATGTCCTCGATTGAGAGCGGATCGATGATATATACGGCGTCGGAGGTTGCAAGCTGTACCAGGCACACCCGTTCGGGGTAGCGGTGGAAGTTGTTGGACTCCAGGTCCACCGCAACGCGGGGCTGTCGCAGCGCCGATTCGACGACTTCCTCCAGTCGCGCCCGGGTCGTTATTCTCTCACCCGGGTCCCTGCCGGTCTGCTCCAACCCCGCACCGATCACGGGGCTGGCTATCATGTCCATATGAGATCGTATCGAGCCTGTTGCCGAGTTCCGCACCTGACCGGCAGCGACAGAAACCCCCTTCGAAGTACCAAATTCCGTTTCTCCCGATAGCATTTGGAGAGGAGGGCGCGTCATGTTTGTTATGCTGATCTCGTTGGTCCCTCTCAGCGCACGTGCATCAATTCGTTTGAGCTCAGCAGCACCTGGGCGTACTGTTCCCAGCGGGTCAGCCGTTTGGACCGGCCTTCTCCCGGAACTTCATCCAGGAATTCCAGCGCCAGTCTCCGTTCCGTTTCCGATGGGGGCCGCGAGAACACCAGGCGGAAGGCTTCATCGACGCGCTTGCCGTTTTCTTCCACCACGGAGAGGCGTCGGGCCAGGGCTTGGGCTCGAGCCACCATGAAAGGGCTGTTCATCAGAAAGAGCTGTTGCTGAGGCACGGTGGAGACGGTTCTCTGGCTGCGGGAGAGCCAGGCGCTGGGAAAGTCGAACAGGCGCAGAAACTGGTCGGAGGCCGAGCGCATGTCCCGGTGGACGGAGGCGTAGAGAGTTCGCCGGCGGCTACCGAGAATGTCCTCGACCGAAGGGCCTCCGATCTGCAGATTCTGCTCGCCGGCTGCGGCCAGTAGTCCGTCCCGCCAGGCCTCCACGTCCAGGCGCCTGGGATTCATGCGCCAGAGCCAACGGTTCTCCCCATCCACCTCGAAGTTGGCGCGGTCGAAAGCGCTGCTCTGGCGGTAGGTGGCGGACAGCAGGATCTCCCGGTGCATGCGTTTCATGGACCAGCCCGAGTCGATGAAGCGACGGGCCAGCCAGTCCAGCAGCAGCGGGTGGGTGGGAGGTTCTCCCATGAATCCGAAGTTGCTGGGCGTGCGAACCAGGCCCTGGCCGAAGTGGTGCTGCCAGATGCGGTTGACCATGACCCGGGCCGTCAGCGGATTGTTCTCGCCGACGATGGTCCGGGCCAGCTCCAACCGGCCGCTGCCTTGAGTGAAGGGAATCGGCTGGTCCCCGGCAATGACGCGAAGGAATCGGCGGGGCACCATCTTGCCCGGATGGACCGGATCTCCTCTGATGGCCACCGGGATGTCCTCCGTGCCTCCCTCGGTGACGCTGTGGACGTGTTTCGGCTCGGGGGGCAGCGTCTCCTTGAAGGCTTCCAGCTTGGCCGTCAGAGCGTCGACGACCTTCTGCTGCTCCTTCATGGCGTCGACCTCGTCGTCCTGGAAGAAGATCTTTTTCGTCTTGGCTTCCTCGACGCATTTCTTCTTGTCCTTGAGCACCGCTTCCAGGAACTCGTAGCGATCGGACACCTTGGAGGGAACAGTCCACTTGCGGGACACGTACTCGGTGTTGAAGAAAACACCCGCCAGGGAGTAGTAGTCCTCGGTGGGGATGGGATCGAACTTGTGGTCGTGGCAACGGGCGCAGGAAACCGTCAGGCCCAGAACGGCCCGCGACATGGTGTCGATCTTGTCATCCATGGTGTCGTAGCGGTGGCGCAGCTTGCTCTCCTTTCCACCGCCATCGGATTCGTAGATGGGACCCAGGGAAAGGAAACCCAGTGCGCCCCACCCTTCCGTGCCCACACCGCTCATCAGGTCCCCGGCGATCTGCTGCATGATGAATTGGTCATAGCCCAGATCCCGATTGATGGCTCCAACCACCCAATCCCGATACCTGTAGGCGTAAGGCAGGGCCTTGCGACTATGGTTGTTGGCGCGCTGTTCTTCCGCGTAGCGGGCCAGATCCAGCCAGTAGCGGGCCCAGCGCTCCCCGTAGTGGGGAGAGGCCAGCAGGCGGTCGACCACGGTTTCATGGGCTTGGGGTGAAGTATCCCCCAGGAAGGACTCGACCTCTTCCGGGGAGGGAGGTAGACCGGTCAGGTCCAGGGTGACCCGGCGAAGCCAGGTGCGCCGGTCGGCCGGTCCCACCGTTGTGAGTCCCTTCTCTTCCAGGCGGGCCAGCACGAAGCGGTCGAGGGAAGAACGGATCCAGCCATCGTTCTCCACGGCGGGAAGCGCCGGTTGAGCCAGGGGCTGAAAGGACCAGAACTTGCGCCCCTCCTCCAGGTCGATGGCGTCCTGGACCGGCGCGGCTCCGGAAGCGTCGCTTCTGGGGTCGGGAGCGCCCACCCCCACCCACTGCTCCAGCAGCTCGATCTCCTCCGGTCGCAGGGTCCCCTCGGGCGGCATGGACAGCTCGGGATCCTTGTAGTTGACGGCCTGAATCAGCAGACTTGCGGCGGGATTGCCGGGGACAATGGCGGGACCGCGGCTCCCCCCTGTTATCCATCCCTCCCGGGTATCCAGGCGCAATCCCCCCATGGGAGCGGGCTCGGCCGAATGGCAGGCGTAGCAGCGTTCAACCAGCAGCGGACGGATCTTGGATTCGAAGAACTCGACCTCGGCAGGCTTGAGAACCGGGGGTTGCAGGGCGTCGGTATCGGCGGCCGCAGACCACGAGGCTGTCGAGAGGAATCCCCCCAGCAGCAGAAGGGCCAGGCCCGGCGACTTTCGGGTGAGGGTGCTTGCCGACACGGTCACTTCTTGGGGTCTATGTGGGTAACGGATGAATGCGCCAATCACGGAAACAGGCCGGAAAAGGAAAATCAATTTTACCCCTATCCCTATTGCCAAGACAAGGCCAGCCAAGCGCCCAATGCCCCGATAGCACTATTTGAATGACTGCGCCGAGACCAACAAGGCGCTGAACGCATCAATCCAAAAACCCGTCCCCCTTCAAACTTCACCCGTCCCCCTTCACCCTTCTCACTTCAAACTTCACCCTTCTCACTTCAAACTTCTCACTTCAAAATGGGGTTCATGGACCACACGTCCAGCGATTTCAGCACGGCGGCGCCGTTTTCGGCAAAGACGGCGATCCCGAGATCTTCCGCCGGCGCGTAGTTGACCCGTGTGACCGCGGTGCGCCCTTCGTCGAGAAACACTTCCAGGACGGACTTGTCGAGAAACAGGTGCAACCTGAGTGTCCGGGAACCAACCTCCAGGGGCACCTCGGTTCCCGCCACGTTCAAGATTCCATCGCTGTAACGCAACGAAATGCCGCTCTGTCCATCCCGGCTGCAACGGACCTTCAGCCCGAAGGCGCCGGCATCTCCCGGGGCGATTTCGGCCTTGATCTCCAGCGCATCCCCGCCGGCGCCTTCAACCACTTTCAACTCGTCGGTCAGGCTCAGATTCTCCACCTTCAGATGTCTTCCCCGCAGTTGTTCCAGTTCCGGCGCCGGGGTCTGAATGAGACGATCGTCCTGATCCAGGCTCAGCAGACGGGGCAGGGACATGCAGCCGTTCCAGCCGCGATCGGGTTTGAAGCCGCTCACCCATCCCAGCAGGACGGTGCGACCGGCCTGATCGGTGAACACCGTGGTGCCGTAGAGACCCCGATGCAGGGGTGTCGGCATCTCCTCGCCGCCATAGCCGTAGTCCAGAACGCGAGGTGGGGTCTCGAGGTCCAGGGCAATGGCGTCCGGGTCGAAGTCTCCGATCAGATAGCTGATGGGATAAGTGGAGCGGATCAGCACCTGGCGGCCGTCCAGCGAAAAAATGTTGGGGCATTCTCCGTCGACCCCCTCGACCTTGCCCACCGCTTTCCAGGCGGTGAGTCGATCGTTTTGCGCCTTGCAGATCAGCCCGTCGGTTTCCTTGAAAGTGGCGAAGACGCCGCCTCCCACCTGAAACACGAACATGTCGGCCCAGTTGGGCTTGACGTCCTCGGGAATACCGCTCCTCCCGGCCGCCAGTCCGATGTCGAACCTGCGCCAGGCCACGAGGTCCTCATCGACCGGCTCGGCCGCCCACTGTTCGCGCTTGTTCTTGGAGAGATCCATGGGCGTATGGGCGAAGAACAGGATAGGACTGCCGTCCTTTCGGATGAAGGCGCTGCCGGAGGCTTCCAGCCTGGCCCCTTCCGGCGGCATCAGAACAGGACGCAAGTGCTCCCAATTCACCAGGTCCCGGCTTCTGGTGTGTCCCCAGCCGATGCCGCGCCCTCGGTTGTGGCCGTCCGACAACGGGCCCTGTTGGAAGAAAACGTGGTAATAGCCCCGGTAATGGAAACCCCCGCAGACGTCGTTCATCCACAGGGCGGGCGGGCGATAGTGGTATACCGGACGGTCAGGATCCCGGGCTGCCCTCGGGGCGGCGGCTTCGATGGCCGCCACGGCCCGATCGATCCGTTCCTGCTCCGGGTCTTTGAGGTCAGCGCATCCGAGGAAGGTGACCGTCATCGTCAAGAAGCCCAAGAAAACTCGGATGCCGTTCTGGGACATATCTTCCTCCTTCTCCCGGTAATGTACGGAGAGAGCGGAAATTATCGCACAGCGTGGGCTCCAGGAAAACCTGACCCTTGCACCTCCGCAGGGTCATCCCCGGCTGCCCCCCCTGTAGGGGCAACCCTTGTGGTTGCCCACCCATGTAGTTGCCCGGTTGTTCCCGTTCGCCCGGTCATCCCCGCGCTGGGCGGCCACGCTGTCCATGGACTGGAACTATTGGGTTTACGAGCGGAAGCCGGAATCAGTATAGTGAGCAGCCTGCTACCCCCGTGAGAGTTGTTGCCGCGGGACCTCATGAGGAACTGTCATGGACAAGCTCGTCATCACGGTGACCACCGACTCCACCGGGTCCTATCCCCGCAATCCCTACCTGACGCCTTGCACCGATGCCAGGGGCGTGGCCGAGGAGTACCTGCGCGCCCTGGATGCCGGCGCCGCCGTCGTGCACACCCATGGCACCTACACTCACGATCCGGTCATCCAACCGGACGGGCGCAAGCTGTCCATCCCGGACATGGAGGGCTGGCGGGACATCTCCGAGCGGATTCGCGCCAGGTTCAATCCCATCATGCAGTTCGGGATGGCCAGCATGCGCCTGGAACAGAAGCTGGAGCTCTGGGAGACCCTGCGTCCCGACATGAGCTCCATCAACTTCAACTCCCACGACGAGTATTTCCAGCCCGACCCGGAATACCCGCCCTTCAGCGTCTACTCCGTCCATCCCATCAACGAGCTGCGGGAGTATGCCCGACTGGCCAAGGAACGGGGAGTCAAGCTGGAGATCGAATGCTTCAGCACGGGCGCCTTCTGGGCCATCGGCAAGATTCGGTCGGGCGACTTCTGGACCGACGAAGGGGTGCGGGAGCAGGAACCCGGCCTGCTGGCGGATCCCCTGTGGCTCACGCTCTTCTTCGGCTGGGACGGCCAGAGCTGGACGCCTCCGACGGTGCG
Source organism: Acidobacteriota bacterium (assembly GCA_009841055.1). GTDB lineage: Bacteria > Acidobacteriota > Terriglobia > Versatilivoradales > Versatilivoraceae > Versatilivorator. Next base: position 498 of record VXMN01000160.1, on the reverse strand, counting down.
GGCCTTGCAGTACATGGTGGACAACCTTCCCCCCAATGCCAACTGGAGCATGAGCTGCATGGAGCCGCCCGTCTACTGGTCGATGGTGGCCCATACCATTGCCGTGGGAGGGCACGTGCGTATCGGCATGGAGGACTGCCCCTACCTGGCGGACGGGGTCTATGCCAAGACCAACGCCGAGCTGGTGGAAAAGGCCGTGCGTATCGCCAGGGAAATCGGCAGGGAGGTCGCCTCGCCGGAGGAGGCCCGGAAAATTGTGGGCCTGTGAGCGCTCGGGCGCCGGTGCGGCCGTGGGAGCATCGACCGCCGGTCAGGGGTGCCCCCGCCGCCACGATGCGGCCGATCTATCGAGACGGACCATTCATGAAGGGAATCAGTTGCAACTCCAACCTGCTGAGCGACCTGCCGGTGGAGCGGGCCATGGACGTGCTGGGCGAGCACGGCTATGCGGCCATTGACATCTGCCTGGAAATCGCGCCCCCCTTCGTTCCGATACCC
>VXMN01000013.1 GCA_009841055.1 Acidobacteriota bacterium | reverse complement strand
AGTTTTACACATAAATTACGTTATCGACCCCTACAAAACAAAAGCGACTCATTAAATGAGACATGCTGATCGATCAGACGACGAAGGGCCACTGATGGACGACTCCAATTCAATAAATCGTAGATTCGGACGAGAACCGTATGCGGACAGAAACGACCTGTCTAACCCTAAGTGCTTTTGAATGAGCACGTTGCACTTTTATTCGCCTTATTGTAAATTTGGCACGAAAATTGCATACATTCTCAGTGATTAATGTACCAAAACCTGAACACGGCACCCAAGTGAGACAGATCCCGGGTTCATTCCAGACCCAAAGAGTTTCAGGAGGCACCATGCTAAGCAAGAGCTTCAAGGGTTTCGTTCTGGCTTCTCTGCTGGCTGCTCTTTCCATGAGCGGTACCCTTTACGGACAGATCCTCAACGGCAACATCATCGGCAACGTGACCGACCCTGATGGCGCCGTGGTGGTGGGAGCCACCATCACACTCCGCTCCGAGTTGACCGCGGTCGAGCGGACCCTCACCACCGAGAGCGACGGGAACTACCTGTTCTCCACCATTCCTCCGGCCAGCTACACGGTCGAGGTCGAGATGGCGGGCTTCAACCGCTACGTGAATACCGGCGTGGTGGTGGGCGCGGGACGCACGGTCCGCGTGGACGTGCAACTCGAGGTGGGGGACGTGGCCACCGAGATCAGCGTCACCGCCGAGGCGGCCGTGATCGTCACCGAGACCGCCGACGTGTCCTCTGTCCGGGCCGGCAAATACTGGACCCGGAATCCGAGCGCCCAGAACACCGGCGTGACCTTCGGCCAGCCCACCGTCTCCAGGGCAGGCGGCTACTTCGGCTACCACGGGACCCGCGAGGGCGCAGCCCACATGTCCATGGACGGAGCGGAACTGGACGCCTATCGTCAATATCTGTCTTCCTATGCGGTGGATGAAGTCAAGGTCACCCACACGGTGGCCCCGGCCAATTTTCAGACGCCGGTCAACATCCAGATCGTGAGCAAGCGCGGCACCAACAATTTTCACGGGCGTATCGAGGGGATGATGAGAAACAACGTCCTCAACGCCAACAACCCGCGCAACCACACACGCCCGGTGGGTACGGGAACCTGGGAAGCCGGCTTCGTGCTCAACGGTCCGGCCTGGGTCCCCAAGATCTATGACGGCCGCAACAGCTCCTACTGGATGCTCACCTACATCACCTTCAAGAACAATGCCGGCGACCGCCAGGTGAGTCAGTTGCACCCCGAGGCGGCCTGGCGAACCGGCGACCTGTCCTCTTTCGGCGGCCAGATCACCGACCCGGTGACCGGGATGGACTTTCCGGGAAATATTATTCCCGCCGATCGCATTCACCCCATCGCCGTCAAGCTCAACACCTATCTGCGCGACCCCATTCCCGGGACCAACCGGGTGCCCGGCATCTGGACCTACCTGGCTGCGGGGGGCCGCAGAATCAACTACCGCTTCGATCACAAGGTGACCGAAACCTTCGAAGTGCTGACCTCCTACGCCGAGCACTCCCAACAGTGGGATGGCGCCGGAGGCTTCAACGATCGCTCCGTGTACGACTGGGCCGGCCCCTTCCACCAGAGCTGCTGCGCCAAGACCTTCGCCCTGGGCACCACCAACACCCTCTCGCCCACCCTGGTCAACGAGTTCCGCATCGGCTTCTACAACTGCGCCTCCTGCAACGTTTACCGGAACTACCCCCGCGGAGGCAGTCCTTCGGAAACTGTCGCCTGGGCGGAAGCAAGGCTCAAGGAGCTGGGTCTGACCGGCATCGAGGCCCCTCCCTCCAGTGAGGCCAGCTCGGGACCCAATTTCCAGATCAGCGGGTTCACTCCCTTCAACGGCTGGGGGACCAACCTCACCCGGACCTACCAGTGGACGGTGAGCGACTCCCTGTCCTGGTACAAAGGCAAGCACAGCGTCCAGATGGGGTTCGAGATCCGGCGTCCCACCGACGAATCCAACCGGGTCTGGAGCACCAACTGGGGGACTCAAAGGTTTACCGGCGTCTTTACCGGTAATCCCTACGCCGACTTCCTGCTGGGCATGCCCGCGACCATGGCCAAGGGCAACCTCCGGCCCATCATCGTGAAGCAGGCCCATTCAGTGGGATTGTTCATCACCGACACCTACAGAGTCCTGCCCAACCTGACCTTGTCCTACGGTGTGCGCTACGACGTCTCTTCGCCCACCACGGATGAGCTGGGACTCCACTACACCTACAGTCCGGAACGAAACGCGATCGTGGTTCCGGACGATTTCGCCATGGGCTTCATCGATCCGCTCTGGGTGCTGGACCGCAATCCCGTCATCACCGCCGATGCGGCCGGGCTGCCCAAGGGCCTGTGGCGCACCGACAAGGACAACGTCCAGCCCCGATTCGGTCTGGCCTGGCGGCCCAACTTCGACGACAAGCTGGTCATCCGGGCCGGATACGGCATGTACACCATCATGCAGCGGTTGACCCGGCTGGATTTCGTCGAAACCGGAGGGCCCTTCGCCCTCTCCTACACCTACAACAACGTGGACAACAGCAGCGGCAGGGCTCAGCCCAACTTCACCTGGCCGGTGGGACTTCCGGATGCCGCTGCGCTGGGCGCCCCTCCCATCCCCAACCTCAGCTTCGTGAACCCCGACTCCGTCTGGCCCTACACCCAGCAGGCGAACATCAGCATCGAAAGCGAAGTGGGGGGACAGCGGGCCCGGGTTTCCTACATCTGGAGCAAGGAGACCCAGATGTTCTACCGGAGGGACATCAACCTGCCCACGCCTGTGGCGGGCGTACCCTGGAGCGACGACCGGCGCCTGGTTCGCAACTACAACTCCATCACCGAGACCCACAACGGGGGCGGGGCCACCTACCACGCCTTCGAGGCGGTGCTCTATCCCCGCAACATTTTCGGCTTCACCGGGGAGATCGGCTTCGCCTGGTCCAAGCAGATGACCGACGTGGTGGAGGTGCGGTTCAACAGCAACCGCGGCAATGCCAACGAGAATCCCCACTGCCGCCGTTGCGACCGGGCCGAAAGCAGCGCCGTGTCTCCCTTCCGCACGGTGAACTACGTCCACTGGGAAGTCCCCTACGGGAGAGGCCAGCGGTTCGGCTCCGGGATTTCCGGAGTCCTGAACCAGATCCTGGGAGGCTGGGAACTGTCGACCCAGACCGACCTGCTCTCCGGCCAGGGCGTCAGCACTCGTTTCACCGGCCCCGACCCCTCCGGGCTGGGGAAACAGGGGGGCCGTCCCGACCTGGTGGGAACCTGGAAGAGTTGGGAGAAGCCGGACGGCAATGACGACGACTGGTACAACGCCGGCGCCTTTGCCGTGCCCGGTAACAACATCGGACGCTTTGGCAACGCGGGAAGAAACATCCTGCGGGCCCCCAACGTGTTCTCGATGGCGCTGGGGATCTTCAAGAACTTCCCCATCGGGGAGAACATGAACATCCTCTTCTCCTCCCAGATCAACAACCCCTTCAACTACGCCAGTTGGGGATATTCTCCCAACCAGCCGACCTTCAACATCAACTCTCCCACCGCCACCCGGCTGCCCGGGTTGCGAGCGGGCATGCGATCGGCGCGCTTCAACCTCGCATTCGAGTTTTGATCGAAGGTAGCTGTTTCACCAGCCCCGGCTCTTTCCGAGCCGGGGCTTTTTTTTGGCTGCCACCCATCATCAAGCGATAGAGTGGATGAAGAGGGTAGCCGGGTGCCCCATCGAAGGGAAACTGAGTGGCACGCAACGGCAGTGCATGCGGGCGGGACGCCCGCGCTCCCGGGTGGGCTTCATCCCATGACGTCGTCGCACCAAAAGAGGTCGATCGGTATTCGTGTCTATTCGTGTTCATTCGTGGTTCGTCTTTGTTGACGCTTGGCCATTTTTTCTCCCATGATCGGTACCGCAGCGCAGGAGCGCGGCCAATCAGGTACAGAGGGGGCGCAATGGTGAGTGACCGGCTCAGCCGAAGTTGCCAGGTGGCCACGTTGCTTGCGGTCTACCTCCTGGGCGCTGCCTGCAACCTCTCGGACTACCGCCGCGCAGTCCGTGACTGGGTCCCGCGGAATCGTCCCATCCAGGTCCGGGAAGGCGGTTACTCTTCTTCGCAGTCCTGCCGGTCCTGCCACCCCGAAAACTATAGAACCTGGTACGGCTCCTTTCATCGAACCATGACCCAGGTGGCGGACGCCGATACGGTGGCGGGACCCGTCGACCAGCCCTTCTCCTTTCTGGGAAAAACCTACCGCCTGCAGCGGCACGGCCGCGACGTGTGGTTCCAGATGGACAACGCCGGACCGGCCGGCCAGCCCCGCCGTCTTCGGCTGGCCATGATCACCGGCTCCCACCACATGCAGGTCTACTGGTACGCGACCGGGCACAGCCGCAAGCTGGGTCAGATTCCCTTCATCTACCTGATCGAGGAGCAGCAGTGGATTCCGCGCAACGCCACCTTCCTCACGCCGCCCATGCCCGAGATCAATTCTGCTCGGCCCGGCGCCTGGAACATGGCTTGCATCAAGTGCCACACCACTCAGGGGAAGACCCGTTCACCCGAGTGGGGACGCTCCGAGGTGGCCATGACCGACTTGAGCTTCGATACCCGGGTGGCCGAGTTCGGCATCGCCTGCGAGGCCTGCCACGGGCCGGGAGAGGAACACGTCCTGCTCAACCGCAATCCCCTGCGCCGCTACGGCTATCACCTGAATGGGACCCCGGACCCCTCCATCGTGCAACCCGCCCACCTCTCTCATGAGCTTTCCTCCCAGGTCTGCGGCCAGTGTCATGGAATCCTGGAGTTTTATGAGAAAGACGATTTCGAACAGTGGATGGACCAGGGCTATCCCTACCGGCCCGGCCAGGTGCTTTCGGACACCAAGCTGGTGGTCCGGCTCCAGGACAGGGAGAAGCCGCGGCAGCGACAACTGGCCAAGCGCAAGCCCACCTACTGGGAGGAGAAGTTCTGGTCGGACGGCATGGTTCGGGTTTCGGGGAGGGAGTACAACGGCCTGATCGAAACTCCCTGCTTTCAGCGAGGGGAGCTGTCCTGTCTTTCCTGCCACGCCATGCATCAGCCGCCCGACGATCCCCGGCCCCTGAGCCAGTGGGCCGTCGACCAGCTCAAGCCGGGCATGCGGGGCAACCAGGCCTGTCTGCAGTGCCACGATCAGGCCCGCTTCGAGACCCCGGCCCATACCCACCATCCGCCGGCCTCCAGCGGCAGCCGGTGCTACAACTGCCACATGCCCTACACCACTTACGGAATCCTCAAAGCCATCCGCAGCCACCAGATCGACACGCCCACGGTGCAGGCCAGTCTGCAAACCGGACGTCCCAACGCCTGCAACCAGTGCCACCTGGACAAGACCCTGGACTGGGCGGCTTCTCACCTGGAGGAATGGTACGATGTCCCCAGGCCCAGGCTATCCCGGGAGGAACGCTCGGTGGCGGCCTCGCTGTTGTGGCTGCTGCGCGGCGACGCCGGGCAGAGGGCCCTGATGGCCTGGAGCCTGGGGTGGGATTCGGCCCGCCAGGCTTCGGGATCGGACTGGATGCCGCCTTTCCTGGGACAGCTCCTGGAAGACCCCTACGATGCCGTGCGCTTCATTGCCGCTCGCTCCCTGCGGCGGTCGGAGGCCTTTGCCGACTGGAACTACGAATTCTTCGGTTCCCCCCAAGTGAGGGCGGCGGCCCATCATGAGGTCCTGGAACGCTGGCAGGGCCTTCCTCATGATTCGGACAGGCCGGAGGTCCTTATCGATGCCGAGGGGAACGTGCGCCGGAGTCTCCAGGAACGCCTGCTGCGCCAGCGAGACGATCGGGTCGTCAGCCTGGCCGAATAGCGCACCTCATCCCAAGAGTACCGAAAGGGAGGCACTGAGCAGTGGAACCGGATTCGACCCCTACAGCCGCTGAAACCGCCACCGCCACCTACCTCCGCCGCCACTTGCGCTTCGGGTGGTGGTCCCTGCTCTGCTTCCTGACCCTGGGAATCGTGCTGGAATCCCTGCACGGATTCAAGGTGGGCTGGTACCTGGACGTGGCTAACGAGACCCGGCGGTTCATGTGGACCCTGGCCCATGCGCACGGGGTATTGCTGTCGCTGGTCAACCTGGCCTTTGCGGTGACCCTGCCTCATTTGGCGGCAGACACCCTGCGCCTGGCTCGTCTGTCTTCGCCCTGCCTGATGGGCGCCACCGTCTGCCTGCCGGGAGGATTCTTGCTGGGCGGCGTGGTGATTCACGGCGGAGACCCCGGACTGGGAATCCTGCTGGTCCCCGTCGGAGCTCTCTTCCTCTTTATCGCCGTCCTTCTAACCGCCCGCCGGGCCACGGCGTTGAGGAAACCGGTACCACCGCAAGGGGCGGAAGCACTCCCCTCCGGCGCCCGCAGACGGGAAGGCCGGCGACGACGGCGCTGAGCCGGAGGTCGGGCCGGTCCTCCCGGGAACGCGGGCGTCCCGCCCGCACAAGGCTTGGCACAACTTCGCCTGTCTCTCCCACTTCGATCAATCGCGAACGGCGCCATTGCTCCCCTTCTGTCGGTCTGATGTGGTGCCCGCCGACAGGGCCGCTACCTCCATCACACTGAAGTTCAGCGGCCATCATGGGGCCGGCGTGAATAGCTCGGACCCAATGGCGCGGAAGGGTAACGTTGGCAGAAATAAGGATGCGGGCGGGACGCCCGCGCTCCCGGGGGGGCAATTCCCCATTGAGGGGGAGTGTCCGAGAAAGACAATCCTGTATATCCTGTTCATCCATGTTATTCAAAATTCATGGATAGACAGGATGCGCAGGAACAAGAGACCTGAGCCCATGGTAAAATTTGAAGGCGATCCCATGAATTCAGGTCTCACACTTTGACTCGACTCCCGTGAATTCTCTCCACGCAAATTTTGCCATCGGACTCCTTTGCCTGTGTGGATTCCTGCTGGTGCCAACCTCCCAGGCCGCACAAGGCATGGACCCGCGTTTCCGCCAGGCGGTGGAGCAGGCTCAGGCCGGCAGGCTGGTCGAGGCGGAAGCGTCGGTCCGGTCCCTCCTTTCCGACAAACCCTCCCCCGACGGCTATCGTCTCCTGGGTTTTATCTGTGAAAACCAGGGCAAGTTGGGTCAGGCCGAGCAGGCCTACCGGGAGTCTCTGACCCTCAACCCCGGGCTCGAATTCTCCAGGATCAGGCTGGGCATCGTCTTCTGCAAGGGCAGGAAATATACTCAATGCGTGGATTCGCTGCAGCCTCTCCAACCCGGGATCAATGCCATTCCGGAGGCGCTTTTCTACCTGTGCCAGGCCCTGCTCGAGACCGGTCGAACCTCCCAGGCCCTGCAGATCGCCGCCAAAATGGAACAGGCGGCCCGGGCCGACCCGGAAGCCCTGTTGTCGGTTTGCCGGCTTCTGACAGAGAGGAGTCTTTACCGGGAGTCGGTGCCGCTCCTGACCCGGAGCGTGGAACGACTTCCCCAATCCGCCGAAGCCCACTACCTGCTCGCCTTGGCCCTGTCCCGAACCGATCGGATCGACCACGTGGAACCACTGTTGGACAAAGCCCTCCTGCTCCAGCCGGACTTTGTCCCGGCCCTGCTGCTTCAGGCCATGAACCGTTTGGAAGCGAAGAAGCTCGCCGAAGCCAAACTCTCCCTCGGCAGGGTCTTGGAACTACAACCGAAGGAACCCAAGGCCGTCTTCCTGTTGAGCAAGGTGATGATTGACGGGGAGGAATACTCGGAAGCCATCCGGAGCCTCAGGGAATTGATTGACCGCTTCCCGGAGGATCCCGACGTGCATCTGCTCCTGCTGAGCGCCTATCGCAAGGACGAGAACTACCAGAAGGCATTTGAAACCTCGCTCGACCTGCTGGACAGGTTTCCCGACTACCCCCTGGTCCTGTACAACGGCGGCCTGGACCTGGAGATCATGGGCCGCTTCCAGGAGGCAGAGACCCATCTCAGAAAGCTCCTCCCCATGATCCAGGGCGATCCGGATCTGATGGCCGGGGCCAGGCTGGGGCTGGCAAGGGTCCTGGCCCATCAGAATAAGACGGTGGAGGCGACCGCCCTGTTCGAGGAGGCGATCCGCCTCAACCAGGGGGGCGTGCCCGCTTTGTCGGATCTAAGCGAAATCTATTTGAAGGCCGGAGAATTCGAGAAGGCCGAGAAGCTGCTCAGGCAAGTGGTGGCACGGGAGCCCAAGAGAAAACAGGCCTACATCCAACTGGCCAAGGTGTTGAGGAGACTGGGAAAGATCGAGGAAGCCAGAGAACAGATCCGCATCTTTCAGCGACTGAACAAGGCCGAGAAGGAGACTCCCAAGGGAACCCAGGCCCAACAGGTGGTGCAGCCATCCCAGGGACGGTCGGAATAGGTCCTACCCGATTTCAAAGCTCCAAACACTTACCACCAAAGAGCGCAAGAGGAGAGCTTTGTAAGCGCATTCCTTTTCAGGTGAAATTTGGATGGAATCTCACCAGCGAGGTAATCACAACCGCTTCACAAACTCGTCTCGGGTCAAACCTGATTGCTTGATGATAGAGGAAAGCGTTCTACGCTTGAGGTCTCGGTTGTGAACAGGAACAGTCACTCGCTGGGGGCGTTGGGGATGTTTCAGGATTGCGTGACTGCCTCGTTGGTGATGCACAAAAAAACCTGCTTTCTTGAGGGCCCGAATGACTTGTTTGGGCGTGAGAGCAGGTAGAGGAAACGGCATGACTCAAAGGGTGATACAGACACTCTCCTTTACGGGTTCCAGAATCAAAGGCTTGTCCTCCGGCACGGACAAACCGTCCTTGGCCAAGCTCTCCAGGTAGGTGCGTATTGCGTCAGCAGCCATGCCCCGAGCTTCCGCCAATGACTCGCCCTCGGTGACCAGACCCGGCAATGCCGGACAGGTGACAACGTAACCCCCTTCCTCGGCTGGCTCGAAGAGGACAGTAAATTCGTACTGCTTGGTCATCATTGCCATTTCGCAATCCTACTTCGCATCCAAGCAGCTTGTGGGAGCGGGAAAGATCTAGGCCACGATCTCCTTCATGACCCGGCCGCCCAGGTCGGTGAGGCGCTTGAAGCGGCCCGCGTGGTAGTAGGTGAGCCGCATGTCGTCCAACCCCATCAGGTGCAGGATGGTGGCGTGGAGGTCATGCAGGTGGTAGACGTTCTCGGCTGCCTCGATTCCCATTTCGTCGGTGTTGCCGACCACCGTTCCTCCCTTGATCCCGGCGCCGGCGAACCAGGTCACCATGGCCTTCTCGTTGTGGTCGCGCCCGGGATGGGCTCTGAAGAAGGACATGTGGTTGTCGGCGGTCCGCCCGAACTCACCACCCCACACCACCAGGGTCTCGTCCAGCAGGCCCCTCTGCTTCAGGTCCTTCAGCAGTCCGGCAACCGGCTGGTCGCTGCGAAGGCCGCAGCGCCGGTGTCCTCCGTCGATATCGGAGTGGGAGTCCCAGCCTCCGCAATAGACCTGCACGAAGCGCACGCCTCGCTCCACCATGCGCCGGGCCATCAGGCAGCGCCGGGCCATGGGCTCGGCAATCTTGTCGTTCAACCCGTATAGCTCCTTGATCTTTTCGGGTTCCCGGTCGACGTCCAGGGCTTCGGGGACGGCCATTTGCATGCGGAAGGCCAACTCGTAGCTCTTCATCCGGCCCAGCAGAGCGCCATTGCCGGGATCGGAGTCGATATAGTTGCGGTTGTAGTCGTTGATCAGCCCCAGCGTCTCGCTCTGCTGCTTCACGGTCACGCCGCTGGGGGGCTTCAAATCCACAATGGGAACCCCCTGGGGGTTGATCAGCGTGCCCTGATAGGCCGTTGGCAGATAGGAGTTGGAGTAGTTGGCGATTCCGCCCTGGATTCCCCCGTCGGGCAGGACCACGAACCCCGGCATGTTCTGGTTCTCGGTTCCGAGGCCGTAGACCAGCCAGGATCCCATGGAAGGGGCGGCACCCGGTTCCTGCACCCCGGTATTCATCAGAATGAACCCGGTGGGATGGCTGTTGGAGTTGGTATGCAGGGAACGCACCACCGCAATGTCATCCACGCAGGTGGACAGGTGAGGGAAGATCTCCGAGACTTTCATCCCGCACTGCCCGTGCTTGGCGAACTTGAAGGGGCTGCCCACGTAGATGCGCTTCTCCAGGCTCCCGTAAATGCGGGTGATGGGCGTGCCGTGGTACTTGGCCAGAATGGGCTTGGGGTCGAAGGTATCCATCTGGCTGGGAGCGCCGCCCATAAAGAGGAAGATGCAGGCCTTGGCCTTGGGAGCGAAATGGGGAGCCTTGGGGGCCAGCGGGTTGCCGGCAGAGGTCCCCTTGGCCAGCAGGCCGTCCCGGGCCAGCATATAGGACAGGGCCGTCCCGCCGATGCCCCGGCCCATGCGGAACAGGAAATCCCTGCGCCCCAGTTCCCCCGCCCTGGGATCCTGTACCTCGACGTTCCCACATTGATCGAATTGCGGTTTGATCAGCATCAGTGCCCCACTCTTTCGCAGGCTGCGAATGAACTCCTTCGCCTACTGCAGGAAAATAAACTCGTTGAGGTTAAACATGGCCAGGCAAAAGTCTGACAGAGACCTGCCATTCTTTCCCTTGGACGCCAGGCTCTCGGCGCTCTCCGGAGAATAGGCCGCCTGGGTGAGACTCAGCTCGGTCCCCGGTAGATCCGTCCGAACTCCCAGAAACTGCATGCCCCGGATTTTTTCCACCTCGGTCGGCTGCCGCTGCAAGGCCAACTGGAAGGCGCGCTCCACCTGCCGGCCCGGGTCCGTTCCCACCTCCTGCACAATCCGTTCCGCCATGGCGTGGCTCTTCTGGTGGGCAAACTTGCTGTTGAACAGGGCGAACACCTGTGGCGTTACGGTGGTAACCTCCCGGACATCGCAGCTCTCGCTGATGTTGGGCCCGTCGAAAACCGAGATCAAGGGCGACACCAGCACCCGCTGTTGCAGCATATAGACGCTTCGTCGGTTGCGCTCCTCCTGGGAATCGGGTTCCCACCAGGTCCGGGCGCGCTTCATCATGTCGTCTTCCAGGTCGGGGAAGAAGCTGGGCCCGCCGGCCAGCAGGTTCAGGTCGCCGCTCACCGCCAGGATACTGTCGCGAATGACCTCGGCCTCGAGGCGAATGGGCGGCATCCGCCACAGGTAGCGATTGGCGCTGTCGATGGATTCGTATTCGGTGGCGCGAGGATTGTTCAGGGATTGGCGGTAGAGGTTGGAATGCAGCATCAGGCGGTGCATGTCCTTGATGCTCCAGCTCTTTTCGATGAACTCGGCCGCCAGCCAGTCGATCAACTCCGGATGGACCGTGCCCCCGCCGTTCTTGCCCAGGTCGCTGGGAGTCTTCACCAACCCTTTTCCGAAGTGGTGTTGCCAGATCCGGTTGACCATGACGCGAGGAGTCAGACGATTCTCCGGGCTCGCCAGCCAACTGGCCAGCTTCTTGCGCCGGCTCCCGCTCCAGCCCTTCAGATCCACCGGCTCGGGGTCCCCGCTGGCCGCCACCACAAACCCGGGCTCTATCACTTCCTGCTTGAGGGAAGGGTCGCCTCCCTTGAGCAGGAAGGTGGTCGGCGCATAGCCGACACTTCCCAACGGCTCCGAGGGCACGTAGGCCATGGGCTTGTAGCGGCTGGGATCGTTGGGGTTGGCAAAGCGGGCGTTCTGTCGCCCGATCAGGGAGAACTGCTTGCTGATTTCCTTGGGCACCAGCTCGCTGGTGGAAAAGGGCACCCGCCTCAAGTCGGCCACCACCCAGTCCTTGAGGTCCAGCGGCGACATGAGAACCCGATGCGGATCGGTAATTTCCTTGACCTGTTTGCGCAGTCCGTCCGCCCACTCCTTGCGCTTATCGAGCCGATCCGCCCATTCCTTGGCCTTGCGCTCCCAGAGCTCGGGATTCTGCCTGGGGAGTTCGTACTGGGTGAAGGCCACAGACTGGGGCTGGGGCTTGGGCATGGGGGCGAAAAAGGCCTCGATGCGGTAGTAGTCCTTGTGGGTGATGGGGTCGTACTTGTGGTCATGGCAGCGGGCGCATCCCAGGGTGACGCCCAGAAACACCGACCCGGTGGTATTCACTACGTCGGTCAGGAAGTCGCGGCGCTGATCGCCCGATCCCTCCACCTGCACCTGCAGGTTCAGGAAGGCGGTGGCGATTTGCCCCTCCGCCCCGTAAAATCTGAAGGAGTCCCCGGCTATCTGCTCCTTGATGAAGCGGTCGTAAGGCTTGTCCTGGTTAAAGGCCCGGATGATGTAGTCCCGGTAGCGCCACATGTGGGCCAAGGGATAGTCCAGACCGCCGCCCACCGAATCGCCGTAACGCACCACGTCCATCCAGTGCCGGGCCCAGCGCTCGCCGTAGCGGGAGTCGGCCAGCAGCTTTTCCACAGCATTGTGGTAGGCATCCGACGAGTCATCCTGAAGGAAGGCCTCCATCTCATCCGGAGTGGGAGGTAGCCCGATCAGATCGAAATAGAGCCTGCGGAGCAACTGCCGTTTGGTAACCGAAGGCGCCGGCTCCATGCCCTTTTCTTCCAGCTTGGCCAGCACAAAGGCATCGATGGGGTTCTTGACCCAACCTTTCCGACCGACCTCGGGAACGGCCGGCTTTTCCAATGGGATCCAGGGCCAGGCAGGCGTTCGGGCTTCGGCCGTTTCCTGAACGGGCGCTACTTCCAACTCGTCGATCCAACGGGCAATCAACTCGACCTGCTCTTCCGAGAAGGGTTGTCCGTTCAGGGGCATTCGGGGAGCCTTCTCGCCGCGCAGCCGCTGGATGAGCGGACTGGAAGCGCTATCCCCCGGAACGACTCCCGGTCCGCCCAGGGATCCTCCCTTCAACAGGGAGGCCAGGGTTTCCAGCACCAATCCACTCTGGTGGTTCTGGATGGAGTGGCAGGTAAAGCAATGCTGCTCCAGCATGGGCTTGACGGATGTCTCGAACTGATGGGCGGAAGCGGCGGCGCCGGCCGTCTCGGTCGACTCTTGGCTCGAATTGTCGGGACCGGTCGAAAGCTGGTCGACCCAGCGGGCGATCAGTTCGATCTGCTCCGCCGGCAGAGGATCGCCGCCGATGGGCATCTGGGGCTGGTGCTCGCCGCGCAGATAGAGCACAAGCGAACTTTGGGCGCTGTTGCCGGGAATAATCGACGGCCCTGCCTTGTCGCCGCCCTTGAGAAGCGCCTCGACCGTCTCCATGACCAGCCCGCTCTGGGCGGATGCACCCTGGTGACAGGCGATGCAACGGGCCTCGATAATGGGCTGAATATCCGCTTCGAAGCTGAGCCTCTGTTCTTCCCCACGGAGTGGGACAGCCACGAGGTGAACGGTAATAGCAATGAGAACTGCCAGGTAGCTCATGCGACCCCCAAACCACTTGTCCCGGCAAGCGTCTGACAACACTACAGACACCACGGAATATGCTTTTGAACGCTTTTGCATTTTATACTTGTTGGGGCCAACAATCAAATTTTGTCCCCAAATTTTGTCGGTATTTATGCTTCATTTTGAATTTTTTCGAATTGCCCGGGGCGGCGCGCGCCATACTTGATTTCCACGCCTTACTGAGATAGGATTTTTGTAAGGAGAGTCGTCATGATCGTCAAGATTACATCCAAGCGACAGGTCACCTTTCCGGCTCGGGTGCTGGCTGCGCTGGGCGTGGGCCCTGGCGACCGACTCGAACTGCAGGAGAGCCCCGAGGGCTTCATTCTGCGGCCACGGCGGATCGACACTTCGAAACTGGCCCCGCTCAGAGACAAAATTCCACCCGGACATCCCCCATTCGACATTCAGAAATTCCGAAGTGAGCCCTATGACCCGTCGTTACGGGATTGACACCTCGGTGCTGGTGCGGCTGTTGACAGGTTCGCCGGCGAGCGAATACGAGCGCTGCGAACGACAGTTGATTGCCCTGGTAGAACACGATGGTGCCGAGGTCTTCGCTTCGAACCAGGTGATCGGAGAGGCACTTGTGGCCGTTCAGCACCACTATGGGTTTAATGGCGCTGACGCTCGATCGGGTCTGCTGAGCATCCTTACCAGCGGTCTGGTCACACCGCTGAGTGGGCGCTCGGTCATCGTGGCCCTGGAGGCATCCGGCGGCCCGGGCCTTTTCGACCGCCTCATCGCTGACGAGTACTCTCGCGCCGGCCTGCAGGTTCTGACGCTCGACAGACGGATGGCAACCCTGCCCGATGTCCAGCGCCTGTAGGAAAAGGCGCCCTCGCCATCAAGCTTACTCGGGCTTGGCGGCCACGAAGGCCATCCCGATCCTGGTGGTTCCGGGTGAATCGGGAACCTCCATGGTGGCCCGGGTCGGAGGATTCTCAGGAAAGTAGTTCCGATAGGCGGCATTCATACCGCCATAGTCCTCCCAGTCCTTGAGGTAAACTCTGGCCTCGACCACGTCGCTCATGGCGAACCCGCCGGCCTCGTAGATCTGCTTCACCCGGTCCAGGCAATCGTTCACTCGCTCTTCCACCGTCTCCTTGGCGCTGAACACTCCGGCGATATACATGGTGTTGCCCACCTTGAGGCCGCGGCTGTAGGCGCTGCTCGGCCCCATGCCTTCAGGCAGCACCGGCGTTTTTTCTTCCCGGCTGGCGATCATGGTGATCTCAACGGGTGAACCAAGGGGAATGGCCGAAACCAGAATAGGCACGCGGGCCGGCTTGGGGTCGGGCACCATGGAAACATAGGTCTCGCTCATGGGTCCGAAATAGTCGCCGCTGGTCATGAAGACCTCGGTCGAGACCACGTTGGAGAAATCCATGTCGGCCGCCTTCAGCACCGTCTCGATATTCTTGAGGGTCTGGGCCACGTGCGCCTTGATGTCGCCTTCCACCAGTTTGGGCGGCGCCGATCCCGGAACGACGCCGGCCTGACCCGACACGAAGAGGCGGTCGCCCGCCAGCACGCCGGGACTGTAGGGCGCCTTGCCCGGCTCGGTCCCTTCGGGATAGACGTACTGCTTCTCTCCCCGCACCGCCACCATGGCGATTTCCACCCTGGCTCCCAGCGCCAGCTCCGAAACCGCGACGGTGGTGCGGCTGGGAAGCTTGTCCTGGTCGAGGAAGGAGCGATAGACCTGGCTCATCGGGCCGATCTCCGTCATATCGGTCAGCCATACGTGGGTGGCCACCACGTCGGAGAAGCCGTACCCCTTGGCCTCCAGTTCCCGCTTCAGGTTCTCCATGGTGACCCTGGTCTCCGCCTCGATTCCCGAGGCCATCTCCCGGGTCTCCGGGTCCAGACCCACCTGGCCGGACAGATAGAGCGTGTCATCCACCTCGATGGAGGAGCTGAAGGGCGGCCCCGCCGGCGCCGGCTCTTCCACCGGCGCCTGTTGACAGGCAGCCAGGCACAAGACTCCGAAAGCACACAAAACCGTCAGCCCCAGTGAATCTCTCTTGGTCATCTGAAACGCTCCTCCATGATTGCATTCCGGTTCAATCCAGTGACCACAACCGGGTGGCCCTGACGACTGGAAAATGTCGATCACCACCCCCGCGGTCAGTGCAGAATCTATCACAGCCGGGCCCCCTCCGGGGGGTTATCTGGAGGTTCGGTTCATCCAGCGGCCAAACCGGTCAATCCCGGTTGGCGTCCGGTGCGCAATCCAGTAGTATGGAGTCCCCTGGTTCAGCCGATCCCATCCTAACGGCCCTCGCAACCGATCCGAGGCAGGATCCACGGGTTTGAAATCCAGGATATCGTTGCCATTTCTCCAGGAGCCAATCGACATGGGAAAGGATTCATCTTCTGCCGCCGTCACCGTCCCCTCCGCGTGCGACTTCGAGGTTCGCCCGGAAGACGCCGAACTGTTCCAAAGCCACCTCAGGAGCTTTGTCCCGCCGGAGGCCTTTGACGCCCATGCCCATTTCTACGAACGGTCCCACATCGGGCCGACCTATGCCGACAGCTATCTCAAGGATGCCCCCGACCCCGGCGGCTGGGCCGCCTACCGGCGCCAGGTCTCGAAGTGGATGGGGGACCGGACGGCCAAGGGCGGCCTGTTTTTCGGCATGCCGCGGCGGGATGTGGACATGGCCGGCGCCAACCGATTCCTGGCGGCCGAGACCGGCCGGGAAGAGCGACTCAAAGCCTTGATGTTGATCCATCCCCAGGACGATCCCGACCGGGTGGACGCCCAGATTGCCTCGGAGGGATTCGTGGGCATGAAGGTCTACCTGGTCTATGCCGACAGGGTGGATCCCTACAACGCCGAGATCGAGGAGTTCCTGCCGGAGTGGGCCTGGGAAATCGCCCACAGGCGGGGTCTGGCCATCATGCTGCACCTGGTCAAGCCGCGGGCCATGGCCGATCCCGCCAATCAGGGCTATATCAGCCGGCACTGCCTGCGCTATCCGGGCGCCAATCTCATCCTGGCCCACTGCGCCCGCAGCTTCAACGCCGGGCATGGGCTGGAAGGCCTGGAGTCGCTACGCGGACTGGACAACGTCTTCTTCGACAACTCGGCCATCTGTGAGCCGCAGCCGGTGGAAGAGATCCTGCGGCTCTTCGGACCCAGCCGCCTCCTTTTCGGCCCCGACTTCCCGGTCTCCGAGCTGCGGGGAAGGGCCGTGACCATAGGCGACGGATTTGTCTGGATGGGTACGGCCAACCTGGACTGGTCGACAACCGCCTTCGGATCCCACACGGTGCTGGGACTGGAGAGCCTGCTGGCCCTCAAGCAAGGTTGCGTGAACCGGCACATGAACGACTCCGACATCGAGCGGATCTTCTACCGCAACGCCTACCAGCTCTTCGGAATCGGAGAGCAGAAGGTCGGCCGCGGCCAAGAGCTCTACCAGGAGGCCAAGAAGTTGATTCCCGGAGGAACCAACCTTCTGAGCAAGCGCCCGGAACTGTTCGCGCCCCAACAGTGGCCGGCCTACTTCAAGGAAGCCCGTGGCTGCACCATCGTGGACATGGATGGCCGCCACCTTACCGACATGAGCTTCAACGGCATCGGTTCCTGCCTGCTGGGCTATGCCGACCCCGATGTCACCGAGGCCGTGCTGCGCAGGGTTCAGCTCGGGTCCATGTGCACCCTGAACGTGCCCGAGGAGGTGGAGGTGGCCCGCCTGATGCTGCAACTGCACCCCTGGGCCCAAAACGCCCGCTTCACCCGGGCCGGCGGAGAGTCCCTGACGGTGGCCGTGCGTATCGCCCGGGCGGCCACCGGGCGCCAGAGGGTTGCCATTTGCGGCTACCACGGCTGGCACGACTGGTACATGGCCACCAACGTGGGCACCGACCAGGACAGGCTGGGAGACCACCTGCTGAAGGGCCTGGACCCGGCCGGCGTACCCTTCAAACTGGGCGGCACCACCCTTCCCTTCCAGTTCGGCCGGCTGGATCAACTGGAGCGGATCTTCGAGACCACCAGCGAGCCCCTGGCGGCGGTCGTGATGGAGGCCACCCGAGGCGACCATCCCCCTCCCGGCTTCCTGCAAGGGGTCCGGGATCTCTGCAGCAAACACGGAACCAAGCTGATCTTCGACGAGGTTTCCAGCGGCTGGAAGCACGCCCTGGGCGGAGCCCATCTCAGGTATGGCGTTTACCCCGATATGGCGGTATTCGCCAAGTCGACGGCCAACGGGCACCCCATGGGAGCCGTGATCGGCACCGAGGCCACCATGCAGGCGGCCCAGGGATCCTTCATCTCCAGCTCCTTCTGGACCGAGGGGGTGGGACCGGCGGCGGCGCTGGCGGCCATTCGCAAGATGATGCGCATCGACGTGGTCAGCCACGTGGACCGAATCGGCGAGCAGATCAAGCAGGTCTGGCTGTCGCTGGGGGCCAAGTATGGCCTGCCGCTTTCCGTCAACGGCCACAACGTGAACGCCGGCTTCGTGCTGGACCATCCCGAGGTCCTGGCTCTGGAGACGCTGTTCACGGTGCGCATGCTGAAGGCCGGCTACATGGCTGCGCCGCGGGTCCAGTTGACCCTGGCGCACCAGCCCCGACACGTGGAGGCCTACGCCGTCGCCGTGGAACCGGTGTTCAAGGAACTGGCCGAGGCCATCGAGAAGGGAGATATAGAGCAGCGAATCGGAGGCCCCGTCAAGCAGACCGGCTTCCAGCGCCTGACCTGACCCGCATCCTCCCCAGGAAATCCCCATGAAACGCGTCGGCATCGCCGGATTTCTCCACGAGTCCAACAGTTTTTCCCCCATCCCCACGCCCTACCAGCACTTCAAGGACACCGACCTGACTCGAGGGAAAGCGCTGCTGGAGCGCTGGGAGGGCACCCACCACCAGCTGGGTGGATTTCTCGAGGGCGCCCGGGAATTCAAGTTCGAACCGGTACCGCTGCTGGCCGCCTACGGCATCCCCTCCGCCCCCATTCCCAGCGACTCCTTCGAAGAGCTGTCTGCCGATCTCTCCGGTGCCCTGCGCGCGGCCCTGCCGCTGGACGGGCTGCTGGTGGCCCTGCACGGCGCGGCCGTGTCCGAGAGCTACCCCGACGCCGACGGAGAGCTTGCCGCCCGCTTTCGCCAGGTCCTGGGGCCCCGTATTCCCATCCTGGCGGTGATCGACCTGCATGCCAACATCTCCGGCAAGATGGCCCGCAACACCAACGGCATCGTGGTCTACCGGTCCAACCCCCACCTGGACCAGAGAGCGCGCGGCCTGGAGGCCGCCGGCCTGATGGCGCGGACCCTGCAAGGCGAAATTGCCCCGGTCCAGGCCCTGGAGCAGCCTCCCCTGCTGCTCAACATCACCCGGCAGTACACGGAGGAGGCGCCCGCCAGGGAGCTCTACCGGGATGTCGAGTCCGTGCAGGAATGGCCGGGAATTCTCTCGGCCAGCACGGCCATGGGTTTCTACTATTCCGACGTGGAAGAGATGGGAGCGTCCTTCCTGGCCATCGCCGACGGAGACGAAGAGCTGGCGCGCAGGGCGGCCCGCTGGTTGGCGGAACGAGCCTGGGAGCGCCGCAGCGAATTCCTCAGCGACCTCCCCGGTCCGGCTGAGGCCGTCCGCAGCGCTGCCCGGGAAGCAGGCGGCCCGGTTGTGCTGATGGATGTTGGGGACAACGTCGGCGGAGGCAGTCCGGGCGACTCCACCATCCTGCTGGAGGAAATCCTGCGCCAGCAGGCCTCGGAGGCGTTGGTGTCGCTCTACGATCCCGAGGCCGTGTCCGCCTGTGTGCAGAGAGGTGTACGGCAGTCGATCGAGCTGACGGTGGGCGCCAGGAGCGACGCCCTCCACGGCCGTCCCCTGCGGGTCGAAGGCCGCATCCGGTCCATTTCCGACGGGTGTTCCACCGAAAGCCGTCCGCGGCATGGCGGCCAGGGGATCTTCGATCAGGGAGTGACGGCGGTGCTGGAAACGCCACGCCAAAACACCCTGGTGCTGACCAGTATTCGAATGGCCCCCCGAAGCCTGGAACAGCTCTGGACCCTGGGGCTCAGGCCCGAAGAGAAGAAGATCCTGGTGGTCAAGGGAGTGGTCGCCCCCCGGGCCGCCTATGAACCCATCGCCCACCGCACCATCCTGGTGGACACGGCCGGATCCACGAGCGCCAACCCCGCCCACTTCAGATACCGAAACGCGCGGCGTTCCCTCTACCCCCTGCAGGAAAACCTGACCTACCCGGTGTAGGACACCCATGGGCTTACGCCCACGGCTACTTGCTGTCGCTGCCTTGGCGGCTCAACTCGAACCCCCGGGCTGTCGTCCAGGGACCATTATTCAAAATCCTGTCTCCCGGCAGTGTCTTGGTCTATGGGAGAGCGGCGTACCCGCGCCAGCAGGTAGCCCCGGGGCGTGAGCCCGAGGTCGTACCAACCCTACACTGCCACAGCATAGTTAGTTAACGGTCAATCCTATTCCAGAAATGTCTACCGGTGTCCAATATCGTAATACAGAGGACCAAAGCGTGTTCCCAAAACCACAGATCGTCGGACCCTGAGAAAATCCACCACAGGGCAATAGGGGCCTCGCTTTTCCAGATCGGGATACTTAGTTGAAACTGTCATTCAGCGTCGAAGCCGTTCGTATGAGGCCAGATCTCGATAGCCCGCTGGTGAAGCCACGTCGCTCGTCTCTCTATCACTTGCTCATCCCAGATCTCCGGTCCGTCGTTAACGAGACGCTTGTTCATAAACAGCACGCTGTGCTCCGCCAGAGCCTCCCGCTTACTGTTCCATGCCGCGTTGGACAATGAAGGGTTCAGACGCTCATTGACAAGTGTGAGGTTTCCAATCGTGTGGACCATCCGGTCGCGCTTCTCGGCCTCGTCTTCACCAGCACCATCAGGGAGAACCCAGTTCTGGTGCCAAGCCTGAGGCATGATGTGCTCGATTTGGAGGTCTTTCGGAACGCTCCGACTTTCGGCCCTCGGCGTATGCAGATGCTCTTCGATCCCCGTCAGCACCATTCTGAGTCGTCCTCGTGTTAACCACTGGTAGAGCGGTGCATTGGCGAAACTCACACGGAGTTCCCTATCATCAGGCCACCGACCCGCTTGCGCAGTCTGCTCGGCCAAGTACGAGACGGAGATCCTGTCTGCCGTCTCCACCGGAGATTTGTCCAGCCGGGCGATCAGCCCGACGAACAGTGCGCCATAGCCCCTCGCGCTGTACCCGCATACGACCCTACAGACGAGGAAACTCTCGATTGCCCTCAAGCAATTCGCAAGGGTTGCTGGCGGCAAATCGGAGGACAACAGCCAGAGCAAAAGCGGTGTAACGACGCCGACGTTCATGACGTTACGTCTTTCTAAGAACGAGTTGATACAGGGTCGCCTTAGTTCTTCTACCTCTCGGTATATTCCCCCGAGATCGCCAATATCGTTCGCGATTCCAAATACGGTCTCCTCTCCTCCTGTTCGCACCGCCACATATTTCTCAAAGACACGGAACTCGTCGTACGGCTTGGTCTCCGATCGGTTTCGAAGGGTAAGCCAGTGGTTGAGAAACACGTCGATACGCGGTCTCCTTTGCAGTCCGCGCCCCACTTCCTTGGCCCACCAGTCGTCGGCAAATGGCCATAACTGTCTCTCCTCCGGGGATTGGTGAGAATCTTCCTCGCGACGCTCGATCTTTGCGTCGTATAGGATCTTGTTCTTCACCATATCCGACTGAAGCAGCGGAGTACCACGAGCATTAAGTGTCTGGAAGATGACGTGTGGATCGTCGGAGGCGCCAAGATCAATGACTACAAGTTCCAGTTTTGCCCGCACGACATTTTCCAAAGCTGCAGCAGCCCGACGAGCACCTTCTCTGTCCTCATTGCCAGCCTTGTCAAGCCATTGCTCTACCTGACCCTTGAAGTAGTCATGGGCTTGAACGATCCGCGAGGCCGTGTACTCATCTCCGGGTAGGTCAGTATTTATCGCATGTCGGAAGGCCTCTCTATCCACCGCCGTGGGCCACACCTTAAACGCGTTGGTTGCGTCATCGTCTCGGAATTCCTCCCGATTTTCAACAAGGGCCGAAAGTCGCCTTGCTGGATCCAAGTACCCCCGAACGAAAAGGACTTTTTGGATCGCATCGATGAGTAATTGGAGGGTGATCAGTCGCTGTTGACCGTCAACGACGATTCGCTGCTCGATCGTTCCTGTCGGGAACTGGACGTGCTGAAGCACGACCGCACCCATGAAGTGGGGCGCCACGGTTCGGTCATTCTCTATAATTAACTCAGCAAGGTTTTCCACGTCATTCCATAGTGGCTCCCACTGTCTATCCTGGTTCCACACGTAACGACGCTGGAATTCGGGGACCTTGTACTGAACTGGCTGAGTGAACAGTCGCTGGGGGACGTGAAGATTAGTATCCATGTTTTGCATCCATCCCTTTGGCTACGATATATGGAGGTTGCAGCCTCCCAGATCGCGAAAGGCTTTTTGGCGGCAGGAAAAGACGACGATTTGGAGGTCGCGGGCCTGGCGAGTCAACGCATCGAACATGTGCTCGATGCGGTCATCGTCGGTGTAGACAATGGCATCGTCGAGGATGACGGGCGCCGTCTCGCCTGTCTTTGCGAGCATGCGTGCGAAGGAGAGCCGGACGAGCAGCGCGATCTGCTCCTGCGTCCCCTTGGACAAGATGTCGAAAGCCTCCTCGGTGCCTGCCCGCACCAGGGCCTTCGGCATCAGGGTTTCAGGGTCGACGATGAGTTCTGCCTCCGGCCAGAAGAACCGCAGGAGAGGCACGAGTTCCTGCATTACGGGCTCGACATAGCGGTCCCGAGCCGACGTGCGGGCAGTCTCCAGGGCCGCGCGGAGCTCCTTCAGGGCAGCGACCTCGAACTCGATTGTGGCAAGTGAGGCCCGGGCCGCTTCGAGACGGACATCGATATCGGCCAGGTCTTCGTCAATCGCTTGCCCAGCCTGTATGCCGATCGAGGTGTCGAGCGTTCGGAGATCGAGGCGAATGTCCTGCTTCCGTTTTTCGGCTTCTTCGACAATCGAGTGCGCCCTTTCGAGTGCCACTGCCATAGCCTCCAGGTCTGGGGCAGTTGCCGCAGCCTCTTCACGCCGCCGGCTGGCCTTGGCAAGTTCGGTGCGCAGGCGTGAGAGGGCTTTTCTGCGAAGGGTTCTTTCGGCTTCCGGGTCGTCGATCCCGGAAAAGGGCAATGCCGCTCGCGCCTTGCGCGTAGAGGCGCTTTCGGCAGCTTGTCCAGCCCGGGCGACCGCCGCTTGCGCTTCGCTATGCTCATTGCGCGCGGCCTCGTAGCCTTCGAACGCTCGGTCACGCGCCTCTCTGGCTTTCTCATCCTCCTGTTCTGCATCCTTGGTGGTCGGAAGATCGTCCTCGTCGGCGATCTGTTCCGGAAGCTGCGCGAGTTGGTCGCGCAGCTCATCGATTCCATCGGGTGCCAGACTCTCCAGGTCCGCTTTCGCATTGCGTCGATCAAGTTCAGCCTCGCGTCTTCTCTGGGTGGACACACGTGCCTCAGCGATGTCACTCACTCCGGAGTCCTCCAGCGCCCGCGCCAGATTCGCCTCGGCCTCGGCAGGAGTCTCGCCGTCCGGTATTTGTCCGGGGTGGATATCCAGTCTGCCGACAGCTTCGATGTCCAGCCGCGCACCGTCAGGGATTGGCATCCGCTTGCCTTCGGGAAGCGGTCTGCCATCGAGAGAAACGCTGTCCAAGCGACCAGGGGCATAGGTCATGGCGATGGCCACGGCCTTGAGGTTACGGGCCCTGCGCAGGACACGCACGGATTCGTCCAGTTTGTCGAGCTTCGCGAGCTCGGGCTCCGGAAGTCCTCTCCTGGCTAAAGCCGATGCCTCATTGGCGCGGTTTTGCAAGGCCTCCGCTCGATTGATCTTCCCAACCAGATCCTGGCGGTGTCTGGCCGCCTCAGCGGCGGATTCAGCGAGACGGGCGCGACGCAACAGATCGCCGACCACCTTGACCCGATCAAGGGCGGACCTATGGACGTTTGCCGATTCGGACATGGCTGCTTCGGCAAGACTAAGACGCTTGATCGCCCGTTGCTCCTCTTTCTTTGCAGTCCTATCTTCTCTGTCGGCCTCGGAAATCTCGGTGATAGCTCTGTCCAGGGCCGTCAAACGATCTTTTGCACGCTCGGCCTCGATCCGTTTCGTGTGCTCATGTTCCGTGGCTCTTCCCAGGGATTCCGCATGGCGGGACGCCTTGTCGTGGTCGGCTTTTGCTTTGGCCAGCCGCGTCTTGCGTCCTTCCTCTTCGTTGGGATTCTCAAGATCCGCCAATTCCCGTCTGAGAGCACGGCGCCGATCCAGTTCGCTTCTTAGCTTCTCCGACTTCGCAACGAGTGTCTTGCTTTCGGTGTCAAGGTCGGCAACCTCGTCCTGCCAGTCCTTTAGAGGTCCACCAGCCTTCGGGCGGCCTTTGACAGTCAGGTAGCGTTCGAGTTCGCTTCGGCACCGGTCCATAGCCGCATCCATGCGCCTGCCGCCCGTCATCGCCTCGACCTCGCCGGCGACCGATGTCAGCAAATCGCGCCGGGCAAGTTGCGCGGCATCGTCGTTGGCCAGGTCGGTGATTCCCTGTCGGACCCAGAGCAAGCCTGCCGGGCCGCCCTCTCTGGGGGCTTTCAGGATTTCGGCGATCCAGTCCTCGGCTTCGTCGGCCTGCTTGAACAGCCGGCCAGTGGTTTCGATCCGCACATCGCCATTGTTGCGGCTGTTCCAGCGCTTCCTGATCCAATAGATCCCACCTGCCAGTTCGATCTCCACTGCAACCGTAGGATCGCCTCCGGCATGCGGCTTGAGGCTTCGGACCTCCTTGTCCCAGGAGTTTCTTTGCTTGAAGAAGACAGCGTGCAGCGCATCGAAAACGGTCGACTTGCCGTGCTCGTTTGGGGCCACGAGGACGTTCAACCCGTCGCCGATGCCGGTGATTTCGACAGGATCGATAAAGCGGCGGATATTCTCTAGGCGGATCGTTCGGAGTTTCACTGCGTCTCTTCCCTCACGTAGCTGTATAGCCGGCGGAGTGCTGCCACCGCAACGGCGCGGTCCTCTGCGCCTTTTGCGTCGTCCTCTGCGTCCTTATACAAGGCCTCCGCGGCCATGCGAAGGGCACCGCCCGAGGCGATGTCGTCGAGATCCTCAGGCGCGCACTCGGTCTTCAGCTCGGCATCGGTTAACTCCAAATACCCAAACTCCGGCTCGGCCTTCTGGGCAGCCCGGGCCAACTCCATGCGCTCGGGAAGGCGAATCCAGCCGGAAGCCCGAATCCGTACCAGCGTGTCGCGCCGCGCAGCTCCTTTCCCCGGCAGGATGTTTTCCAGGGCCTCGGCCGCAGCATGCTTCGGTGTAAGCTCGAGGGAAATGTCCTGCCAATCGAACCGGCCAGTCACGATTTCGGTCACCTCAGGCTCCGCTCCCGGTCCCGGGAGCGTTACCGCGAGACAGATGCCCCGCCCCAGATGCTTGAAACGGTCGCGTTCAGGCGAGCCGGAATACAACGTCCGCTCTCCGACGCGCATGAAGCCGTGCCAGTCTCCTAAGGCGAGATAGTCGAGACGGGCGTCGGTTGCGCGATTGGGCGTGATGGTTTCGGCGCCGTCGTCTTCGCTTCCGAACGTAACAATGCCGCCATGCGCCAGACCGATGCGCAGAGCCCCCTCGGGCGTCCGACAGCCTACCATCCACTCGGTCGCATCGCGGCCCGGAGAGCGGCTCGGCACGGGCGAAGGCAGAAGCACGGCGCCGGGCGCGATCTCGACCGGCTCAGCGACATCACAAACATGCACGTTGACGGGAGCCTGTGCGCGTGCGAGATCCCAAAGCGTCTCGGCGGAGCTGCTGTCGTGGTTCCCAGGAATGATCCACCATTGGATGCCCTCGGCTGCTGCCATGGCGGCCAGCGCTTGCCGCCAGACCCGATCCGACGGTGTCTCGGTATCGAAAAGATCGCCGGCAATCAGCACATGGCCCGCCCCGTTGTTTCGTGCAGCGGCCGACAGGCTGTCGATCGCGGCGTGGCGAGCTTCCACGAGTCGGCCGCGAATGCCTTCGGGAAAGTTCCCGAAGCGGCGGCCGAGGTGCAGGTCTGAGGAATGGATAAACCGAAACCCGGCCATGCGTCAGTGACTCCAGAGCTAATTGCTTGAGGGGGCGCCGCTGTTTAGACAGATCAACGGCAACGTAGCGGCGTAGGAAACCGGCTTGGCCTTATCGATTGGCCGCTAGTCGAAATCCTCGCGACTCTAGGGGATCTTTACTGACACGTTGTTGGGAGCGAGAACGCCGTGGTCGCCCGCCCGATCCTTCGGCGGTGCTCCGGGTACCTTCGGTGCGGTCGTTCGGCTTAAAGATCCCGCCCCTGAAGAGAGGAGGAAACGATCGGGCATATCGTCACACGCCTCCCGACGACCCGTTGGGTTCATGCCTGATCGGGGGTAGTAACGGACCCTCAATTGAGCATTTCAGTCTTCACCCCGCTCAGACACCGGCGCCACCAAGCGTCCGGCCACTCTGGCGCCTGAATCTCCGCGAGCCCTCGGTCGATAAAGTACACGTAAACTGTCTTCAGCCGACCCGGTTCTGTGACCCGACCACACTCAGACGGGATACTCAGAGTGTCCCCCTCCATAGTGTAGTAGCTCCACAGTGAAGTGTGCTGCAGCATGTCCGACACCAACACGATGGAATCGAGATCGTCGTTGCGCTGAACAAGACCCGCCATCGTCTCGACGATCGGCGATCGGGCGGACTCTTCACGACCCACGAGTTCCCTAAAGACGTCCTGCAACGTAGCGAGGAACCGTCGAAACTGGGCTTCGACATAGACCGGGTTTTCATAGATACGGTTGGCTTCGGTACCGTCCTTCGGGACGCACCAGGAACCGAAGCTGCGGACGACCCGGTCGTTCGCGGACTCGGGCAGGCCGAAAATTGACAGGCGTTGAAGAAACGGCGCCGAATTCCTCGTCCAGGCGTCGATTCTCTGAAACGCTAGTTTGGCGTCCTCGGCGGGGATCTCGTTCGAGGTGTCGATAAGTATTGCAGTGTGACCGGGAACCTCAAATCCCTCCCTGATTTGAGGCCAAGTGCCTGTCGGGCAGTAGTCGGGGGGCCGGACTCTCAGTTGATCGGTGTACCATGTTTGGTACCCTATCCCGAAAATAACTGCGACTGAGACCACAATAACAAGAATCGCACGCGCCACCTTCCAAGGCTTCTGTCCGGACATCGTCATCAACTTGCCCCCGTTGTTGCGGGTAGCGCCACCTTCCCGTTGGCTACGATCCGCTCGGGTTTGCCGAGGCAGAGTGGCTTGTAGTTGTTCCAGATCACGGTGATCTCCTCGTGCGCCGCCGCGATTCGCTTGTCGAATTCGGCCTTTCCAGATTCCCTCCACTCGGAAACCAGCGCCCCCGCCTCATCCAGGACCTGCGGATCCGAAGCCGTTACCGCGAGTGGCTCGGTGTACTTCTTGAGGCGATGAGCCTCCACGCATTGGAGGTCTATCTTGCCGGGATAGTTTTTGTTGTGCGCCACGATGAATGCATGTTCGACGTTGTCGATGCAGGCCCGCCGGTTCTCCTCCACTTTTAGCCTCTCCAGCAGTGTCGTCACGTTGCGACGCTCCTGGTCAAGTGCTCTGTACCAATTGGCGACCTCGCCTCGCAAATCGGTCAATTTGCGCTGATAGTGCTGTGGCAGCGAGAGGAATGTGTTGAAGAGTTGGCGAGAAATAGGTGACGTGGCTTCGTTCACGGTGTCAGCTTCTGCAGACTTGCCCTGCCCACGATTGTCTTCGTCCTGGTTTCCCGCCTTTCCGCGCCAGAAGGTGAACCCCTTCGCGAATCCCAGGGCACAGAGGAACATTCCCAGCAGGGCGAAGAGGAGGGCCTCAAGTTCCCATGCGAGTGGATTGAATGGTATGTCGGGGAGCAGGTCCCGGGGGGCCGGAACCGGGGCGGT
>VXMN01000150.1 GCA_009841055.1 Acidobacteriota bacterium | reverse complement strand
TCGTATGCCCGGACCCGGTTCAGATCGAATACCGCCGCCAGCGCTTCCAGATTGCTGCGTCCCTGCACCCCACAGGCAATGATTCCCGCCGTGACACTGTCGGGTCTGGCCAGCTGCCTGGCGGCCACCGCAGTAGCGGCGCCCGTTCTCTGGGCGGTAATCCAGGTAGCATCCATAAGCGCAATGGGAACTCCCGTATCGGGGTCGTTGAGAATCAGGAGCCCGGTAATGTACGGCAGGCCCTTGGCCTGATTGTCGGGATAGCCCGAAATCCACTTGATCCCGGCTGCCGACAGACTGGGAATGTAGGCGGGCATGGCATGAATGAATGCATCCTTTCGGGTATGAATTCCCGGTTTGGGAGGCATTTCGACTTTCC
Source organism: Acidobacteriota bacterium (assembly GCA_009841055.1). Lineage (GTDB taxonomy): Bacteria > Acidobacteriota > Terriglobia > Versatilivoradales > Versatilivoraceae > Versatilivorator. The sequence goes on along the minus strand of VXMN01000150.1, from coordinate 2,326 downwards.
CTTGTCCCTTTTCGACAAACATGGCTTCCAAAGCGGCGATGATATCGGGCATGGGAAGGTCGACAGCTTCGACATCGGCACGGGAAAGATAGAGCATGGCCAATTCCTCAAATATTCGGAGCCCCTCAAGCAGGGCTTCAGATCGTCTTGAAGCCGCCAACAGCGGCTAGGTAAATTATCATGGCTGACTGCAAGGCGTCTAATGTCACCCCCAGCCGCGGCGCGCATGCTGACCGAACCGATACTCGATGGCCGAGCCTGGACCCGCCGCACCGTTGGAGAAGAATTCTCCTGGACGGCGCAGCTTCCACCGGATTGGCTGGGCTGTGCCGGCAAAACAGCCTCACTTCCAGAGAAAAATCCCGGCCAACCAATCGCTACCCCTCCAATCCCACCACGGGATGCTCGCGGAGACTGGCAATCCCTGCGAGCCACCCTCGACCGGGGCCGAGGGTTTGTGGTGCTGGATCGCATTCCCGTGGACCAGTGCTCTCCGAGCCAGGTCCAGGCGCTGTTCTGGATGCTGGGCCACGAATTCGGGGTCCCGGCGACCCAGGACGTTGCCGGAACACTTCTATTCGATGTGAGAGACAAGGGATACGACGTCGCCCGGGGTGCTCGCTTCTCCGGAACTACCGCGGAGAGCAGCTTTCACACGGACAATGCCTTCGGTCAAGTGGTCCCCGATCTCGTTGCCCTTCTCTGCCTGAGACCGGCAAAAAAGGGAGGCGAGTCCCAGTTGATCAGCGCCGTCACCCTGCACAATCGCCTTCTCAGCCGGCACCCCGACCTGCTGCCCTGCCTTTACCAGCCCTTCTGGTTCGATCGCAGGGGAGAATTCCTCCCCGGGGAATCGCCGATCTCCCGGAACCCCATATTCTCCTGGGCATCCGGAGAACTCACCGTTCGCTATCTGCATTACTACATTGAGGTCGGCCACCAAAAGGCCGGTCGCCCCCTCACTCGGCGCCAACTACGGGCCCTGGAGGTTTTGGGGAAGCTCTTGCGACTTCCCGAGCTCCGTGTCGAGTTCCGGCTGCGACCGGGCCAGGTTCTGCTGACCAACAACCGCTGGATTCTCCACAACCGCACCGCGTTCGAGGATTCGGTGTTTCCTCGAGAACGCAGGCACTACGTCCGACTGTGGCTCTCAAGGAGAAGCCGGCCCGACCCGGCGGGCTAGCTTCCTGTCTCAAATTTCCATACAACGTTTCCCCCTGGAATGATATCCAATCGGCTAAACAGGATCACTGTCTCTCCTCGCCAATCCGGCAATCTGGTATGCTAGCTCGCATGCGCGGCACTCGTTTTCGCTCAGGCCCGGCCCGGCCGGCCAAGGTGCTTGTGCTGGTCTTTCTTGCCAGCTGCTGGCTGGTTCCGGCTCTATGGACCTACCAGGCCGACCAGCCCCTCTCCTGGAACCAACTCGAGCACCTGATTCAGCAATTCCAGCAAGGACAGGTCTCCGAGGATCGGATCCTCTACCTCATCGCGGAGCGCAAGGTCGGCTTCCCCGTCGACAAGTCGGTCAGGAAGGACTTGAAGCGACTCGGAGCCACCCGATTGATTCTGAAGGCGGTGGCCCGCCACGCGCCGGTTTCCCTGCAGGACCGCAAAGCCGGCGACAAAGGACGTCCGTCCCGGCAAGCTCCCGCCAAACCCAAGCAGGGAGAGGACGCGGCAAGCGGGGCCGATGATCTCTACACGCTCTCGGTGGACGTGGACCTGGTCAATGTCAACGTGGTGGTGACAGACGCCAACGGTAGATACCTGACCTACCTGACCAAGGAAAACTTCCGGATCTACGAGGACAGGGTCGAGCAACAAATCACCCACTTTTCCCCGGTGGATGCCCCCTTCGCCGTAGGCCTGCTGCTGGACACCAGCAACAGCACCATCAACAAGCTGGCACAGATCCAGGACGAAGCCATTCGCTTTGTCGATCAGATTCATGTCGACGACGAGGTGCTGGTCATCTCATTCGACGATGAAGTGCATCTGGACAGTGACTTTACCCGCAGCAAGCGAGCCACCGAACGGGCCATCAGAGGTACTCGTTCCGGGGGATCCACCCAGCTCCATGAAGCCGTCTACCTCGCCCTGCAGCAGAAGCTCCGTCCCAGGCCGGAACGAAAGGCCATGGTGCTCTTCACCGATGGCGTCGACACCGCCAGTCCCACTTCTACGCAGAGTGAAACCATCGAACTGGCCAAAGAGGCCGATACGCTCATCTACCCGATCTTTTTCGACACCCGCTACGACAGGGGGCGCCTGTCCCGCAACCCGAGACCGCCTTTGAGGAGGGGAGGTGGCACCCAAGGTATTC
>VXMN01000209.1:10628-27412 GCA_009841055.1 Acidobacteriota bacterium | reverse complement strand
GTTCCCGGTATAGAGGGCGATGTCCTCCCGCCCCGCCTCGGCCACGGCGCGCAGCACATCCAGAGTGTGGTAGCGGTTGAAGGGCGCCAGCTTGATGGCGACCACCTCCGGAAGCTCCACGAAGCGGCGCCAGAACCCGTAGGACAGCTCCCGGCCGCCGATGGTCGACTGCAGGTAGAAGCCGAACACGGGGGTGACCCGGGCCACCTCCCGGCAGTGGTCCAGCAGTTGCTGGTCGTCAGCTTCGCTCAGAGCGGACAGGTTCAGAAGGCCGGCATGGTATCCCAACTCCTGAATCAGTCCCGCCTCGGCCACCGCCTGAGAGGTGGGGCCGCAGATCCCGGCGATCCTCAGCAGGGGTTCCGGCCGGTTGGCGTCTGCCCGATCCATCTCTTCCCGGGTCAACTCCAGCACGGGTCGGAACAGGTCATGCCCGGGATCCCGGATGGCAAACTGGGTCATGTGAACGCCCAGGGCCAGGCCTCCCGAGCCGGCCGCGATGTAATAGCGGGACAGGGCCCGCTGCCGCCGCTCGTCCAGCTTGCGGCCGGCCGTCAAGGCCAGGGGATGGGCGGGGATGACCACTCCCCTGGAAAGCAGGGAATGCAAGGGTTGACTCAACACGGCTACCTCCTGAGACGCATTCTAGAATCGGCCGTCACGCACCTGGAAATGGGTGGGCTTGTCGAGGCTGGGGCCGCCGCGCATCACCCAGTCGGCGATCCAGCCCAGGAGCCGTTCAATGGCCACCCGGGGCCTGCCGAGCCTCACATGGCCGCGGCGCCCGTCGCTCAGCAGGGCGTCGGCGGCTTCCTCTCCCACCAGGTTGAGGGGACGGTTCATCAGTCGTCCCAGCTCCCGGCAGATCCGGCGAACCGACAGGCGCTCGGGTCCGGCGATGTTGACCACGAAGGGAGGAGCGGCGCAGTGCTCGACAGCCCGCAGGGCCATGGCGTTGGCGTCACCCTGCCAAATCACGTTCACATGGCCCATGGTCAGGTCGATGGGGTGCCGCTCCCAGACCTTGCGGGCCAGGTCGACCAGGACCCCGTAGCGCACCTCACAGGCATAGTTGAGCCGCAGCAGCGACACCCGGGTGCCCCGGGTCCGGCTGAAATACTCGAACATCCTCTCCCTGCCCAGGCAGCTCATGGCATATTCGCCGTCCGGCCCGGGAGGGTCCTGTTCGCTGGAGCCGCCGCCGGAAACCGGGGTCAGGGGGTAGACGTTGCCGGTGGAGAAGGCCACGATCCGACTCCGGGCGAACCGGCGGCAGACCATTGCCGGCAGGTAGGCGTTGACCGCCCAGGTGCGGGCCTCGTTGCCGGTGGAGCCGAACTTCATGCCGACCATGTAGATTACGGTGGGCACTTCGGGCAGCTCCTCCAGCGCCTGCAGGTCCAGCAGGTCGCAGCCGATGGTCTCGACCCCGTGCGATTCCAGCCGTTCCCGCTCTCGTTGGTTGGAGAAGCGGGAAACGGCAATCACCCTTTTGCCGCGCGGGCCTGCTTCCAGCGCCCGGCCGGCCATCCGGGCAAGGGTGGGACCCATCTTCCCCCCTGCTCCCAGGACCAAGATATCCCCGGACAGCCGGCCCAGGCTGCCGATGACCTCGGCGGTCGGTTCACTCAGCAGGTCCTCGAGCTGATCGATGTCCTCAATACGATCCGTCATGGGAACCATCGTGGCTGAAACCTCTATTTCGCTCTGTATGATCCGTTCCGTCGTGTGCGGCGGTGGCGCGGCCAAGTGAAGAATGAAGTTTGAAGGTTGAAGTTTGAAGACGAACCACAAATGGACACGAATAGGGATAAACCTCTTGCCGATTTTCTTCGTGGCCCTTCGTCGTTCTTCGTGTGTCTTCGTGGATTTCTTTTTTTGGCCTTTGTGGTTCACTCGCGCTTGTTTCAGGTTACCGCAGTCAGTTCATCATGCGCTTGCCCGTTCCCGATACCCTCGGCCAACCACCCTTCAAACTTCATCCTCCACCCTTCACTCTCCACTCTCCACTGCCTTAAAGGCGGCCCTGCAGCAGAGTCACATCCACCGTCCGGTCGCCGAGCCGAATCGCCTCCGGCAGTATCGCCACCGGCGTCAGGCCGACAGCCCGGAAATGCTCGACTTTGGCGCTGTCGGTGGCGGCGGCGTAGGCTTGCAGCATCGCAATGCCTTTCCGGCAGGCGGTTTCCACCAACCGGTCCAGCAGATCTCTTATACCTTGGGGATAGTTGTCATGGACCAGCGCGTCGATCACGGCGCTGTGGCCTCGCAAGGGAGCCGACCCGGGGGTGAGGGAGCCCAGGCCCAGCACCCGGTGGGGACCCTCTCCCTCCAGGGTGAGCATCGAGCCGCCCTGGGCCTCCACCCCGTACCAGAGCGAGGTAAAGTTCGACACGCAGCGAAGGGGCGGCGCGTACCGCGGAGACACCAGGCCGCGAAGAAAGTCCAGGCAGAGGCTCTCCATCGGTTGGGCCATCAGGCAGGCGACCCCGGGCAGGTCGCCCCAGTTGGCCGGGCGGACGGTGGTCTGTTGGCCGGGAGCGAAGAATTCCTTTTCGGGCTCGGTTTCACCTGGAGCCGGCCTGCGCATGACAGCCCCGAACAGTCGCCTGAAACCGATTTTCTCGTAGACCGAAACCTGCCGTGGCGAATTGCCCAGATAGACGACCCTGCAACCTGCTTCCCAGGCCTTTTGAACCAGTCCCTCGGTCAGGGTGGCGGCAATGCCCAACCCCCGGAAGTCCTCCCGGGTCATCACGTCCTCCACCACCCCGATCCGGGGATGCTCGCAGGCAAAGGCAATCGAGGCCGTCCCCACCGCATCGCCCCCAACCCTTGCCAGAGCCACCCGGGTTCGCAAGGTTTGGCTGTATGCGCCCCGCATGGACTGGAGCCAGTCCACGTCGGTTCGGGCCCACTCCTGCTGGAGCAGCTCGATGATGCCCATGCGGTCGGCAGGCGCGATGGGATAGGTCAACCGGACCACCTCCATCTGACGGCCGTCCTTGAGCGTAACGGTTCCACTCCGGCTCATGAGCCCGCGCCCCCGTTTCCGATCGATTCGCTCAAGCTATCTGCCACGACCCTTGGCTGCCACCGGTGGTTGCACAACCCTCCGGAGCCTCACAATCGGCCTTCGGAACCGAGCGGCTGAGCCATGGCTTCCCCCTCCGCGCCCGGTCGCACCGATTCCGCCTTGTCCACGCTCCAGATGGAATCGGCGAAGAAACGGCAGGAGTCGAAAAGGTGTTCCTGGACCCTGAACCCGGACTGCCGGGCGAACCATTCGATATCCGAAACCGAGTACTTGCAGGAATGCTCGGTGTGGATCGGCTCCCAGGCTTCAAAGGCAAAGGAGCGGCCGATCTGCTCGATGAAGACCGACTGCCGCTCCTGGCTGACCAGGTAGCTCTCCATGGAGCTGGAGAAGGCATCGTAGGTGCCGAAGTGGCGAAACTTGGCTCCATCGAAGCACCCTCCCAACTCGCGGTTGATTCGCTCCAGCAGATTCAGGTTGAACCGGCTGGTCAACCCCAGGGAATCGTTGTAGGCACGAAGCAGGACGTCGATGTCTTTCTTGAGGTCGAAGCCGATCAGCATCAGATCGTTGTGATTCAGGCACTTCCAGGCGCTGCCCAGAAAGAAACAGGACTCCTCCCGGGTGAAATTGCCGATGGAAGACCCCAGGAACAGCACCAGGTTGCGCCGCCGGTAGCGATGGTTCAACCACTTCAGGCCATGGAAGTAGTCCCCCACCAGCCCCCGGGTGCTCAAGTCGGGGAACCGGGCCTCGACCGTGCCGACCAGCCCATCCATGGACGATGCCGAGATGTCGATGGGCACGTACTGAAAATCCAGCCCGGATTGCGTGAACCGTTCCAGGAAGAGCGTGGTCTTCCGGCTGAGTCCGGGGCCAAGCTCCACCAGGTTGAAGGGCTGTCCCGCCACACAGGCGGCGATCCTTTCCCACTGGCTCTCCAGAATCTCCAGTTCGCACCCGGTCAGGTAGTATTCCGGCAAGCGGGTGATCCGGCGGAACAGCTCACTGCCCTGACGATCATAGAAATACTTGGAGGGAATGGACTTGCGCGCCGCCGAGAGGCCCGACAGGACGTCCAGGGCAAAGGCGTCCCGCTCGTCGAAGGAGTCGGCATAGTCCTTCGCGCCCAGGATCTTGACACTTGCAGGCAAGTTCTCCTCCCTCAGCTCAGGTCCTTCGCCAGTCGAATACCCGTGAACTGCCAGCGCTTGTCGCACTGGAAGAAGTTGCGGTAGCTTGGGCGAATGTGGCTCCTGGGTGTGGCGCAGGACCCGCCTCTGAGAACCATCTGGTTGCTCATGAACTTTCCGTTGTACTCGCCGAGCGGCCCCCGGTCCTGCCGGTATCCGGGATAGGGCAGGTAAGCGCTTCCCGTCCATTCCCAGACGTCCCCGAACAGTTGGCGCACCTTCGGCTGCTCCTCCCTGGACCCGCACCCACAGGGCGCCGGATGGAAGCGACCGTTCTCCAGAAAGTTTCCCTGCAGCGAACCCCCATGCTGCCGGGCAGCCCTTTCCCATTCCGCCTCGGTCGGCAGGCGCCTGTCCTCCCAACGGGCATAGGCGTCCGCTTCATAGAAGCTGACGTGGGCCACAGGCTCTGCCGGATCCAGGGGACGGGATCCTCTGAGGGTGACGATCTCCCAATCGCCGCCACGCCGGTCCCAGTAGAGGGGCGACCGCCATCCGTTCTCACTGACGGCGTCCCAGCCATCGGAGAGCCACAGCAAAGGCTCCCGGTAGCCGCCGTCCTTCATGAATTCGAGATACTCCCCGCAAGTCACCGGGCGATCCATCAGCCCGTAGTCGGAAAGCCAGGTCTTGTGACGGGGCCGCTCGTTGTCCCAGGCGAATCCCCGGTCGGGAGCCCCCATCTCGAACATCCCGGCTTCGAACTCGTGAAATGTCGGCGGGGAGGGCTCGGGGGCGCGTCGGGTTCCCTCCCCGTCACGGGCCCGATAGGTCGGCCTCAAGGGATTGCTCGCCAGGATGTGCTTGACATCGGTGACCAGCAGCTCCTGATGCTGCTGCTCATGGTGCAGGCCCAGCTCCACCAAGTCCGCGAACTCGGCAAATCGACCCTGCTCCAGCCCACCGATCAAGCCCACCAGCTTCTCGTCGACCTCGGTGCGGTAGTCAAAGACCTCCTCCACCGTCGGCCGGGACAGGGTCCCTCGAATGTCCCGGGCCACCCGCTCCCCGAAGCTCTGGTAGTAGGAATTGAAGACAAAGTAATAGCGGGGATGACAGGCCCGATAGTTGTCGGCGAATTCCTCCAGGACCATGCGCTCGAAGAACCAGGTGGTGTGACCCAGGTGCCACTTGGGAGGACTGACGTCGGACATGGACTGAATCACGTAGTCCTCGGTGCAGAGGGGCCGGCAGAGATCCCGGGTGGTTTGCCTGACTGTCTGAAAAGCGCTGGAAAGCTCGGATCGATTCATGGGGGAATTAAGGACAGGCTGCCGGACGGTCCATAAAAGGCGCAACCGCAAGCGGGGCGAGTCCTCGACACAATTTCGAAGGCGCCCGGCAGAGTCCTGGGTGTCCGAAGCCGCAACAGGCACTTGCCCGCACACTTCCTGCAATCGCAAAATGGCAGATCAGCCTACCACACAAGCTATCCACGGTCGAGGGACGGAAAAGGAGTTATTCACGAAGGGGAAAGGGGAACCACAAATGGACACGAATGAACGGATTGAAGAGTTGAGGTGTTTCCAGAATTCGGCAGCGGGATCGTTACCGGAAATGGCCACAAAAGGCACAAAAAGAGCAGAACGATGAGAAACGACCAAGGTATGCAGGCTTTGTGTGATCAGATCCGGCAGACGACCTTCGACCTGTTCAGAAAATCGTTTTGTGCCTTTTGTGCTTTTTGTGGTTAATCCTCATTGCTCACCAGGTCGCACCCGGAATTGAAAGAGGCAGAACATCGCGTTCGCCGGCAAAATGTCCTGACCCGCTGCGATTTTTGCAAACGGCTCACGAGCTAATCTATTCGTGTTCATTCGTGTCCATTTGTGGTTCGTCTTCATCAACGATTGCCCGCTATTCCACCATCGCCCCCGAGAGGGCTTGGCGCCGTCTCTCGCCTGAATGGGCAAGCAGTGTTTATTATGTAACTGGCTATGCGGAAGGGCGGAGGTCGGGGTTGCGCACCATTGTCTGGTTTCGGGGAAAAGACCTGAGGGTTGGGGACCACGAGCCCCTTGCGAGGGCGGCCGCCGAGGGTGAGGTGATCCCCCTGTTCGTTCTCGAACCGCGGTTCTTCGGGCCGGGTCGGGCCCGCCGCGCGCCCCATCGGATGCAGTTCCTGCTGGAATCGCTGGCGGGGCTTCAGGAAGGTCTGTCGCAGCGGGGCAGCGGGCTGGTTCTGCTGGAAGGACCGAGCACGTCGGCGCTGCCGAGAGTGGTCGCTCGGTGGAAGGTCGACCGCGTTTGGGCCCATAGGGGCTCCGAACCCGGCAGCCGCGCTCGGGACGACGAGGTCGCTCGCGCCCTGGAGGTTCCGCTCAGGCTCTTCGAAGGGGAGACGCTGGCACCCCCGGGGAGCATTCGGACCCGGGCCGGCCGGCCCTTTTCGGTTTTCACACCGTTCAAGCGGGCTTTCCTGAAAGAAGCATTCGCCGGTTGGCCGCACCGCGCTCCCGAGAGCCTGCCCCCACTGCCTGCCGGCCTCGGCCTGAAGGCCGGACGGGTGCCGGACTGCTCCGACATCGGGCTCGAGCGCAACATTCTGCTCCTCCCCGGAGGAGAGCATGCCGGCCGCAGCCGCCTGCGGAAGTTTCTCACCGGCCCGGCCGATCTCTACGAGACTCTCCGCCACCGCCTGGACCGGCGAGCGACCAGCCACCTCTCGGCAGATCTCAAGTTTGGGACCCTTTCGGCGCGCGAGGTCTGGCAGCGGTCCTGGGAAAACCTTCGGGACACTCCCTCGGGCACCGCATTCAGGGATCAGCTCCTGTGGCGGGAATTCGGCTACCACACCCTGTGGGACCGCCCAGATGTGCTGGAGCGTCCCTTCCGCAACGACTTCCTTGTCTTCCCCTGGGAATTCGACGAAAAACTCTGGACCGCCTGGACCGAAGGCCTCACCGGCTTCCCGCTGGTGGACGCCTCGGCCCTGCAGTTGCTGCGGGAAGGCTGGGTTTCAAACCGGGCGCGGATGATATCGGCCAGCTTTCTGACCAAGCATCTGCTCATCGACTATCGGCTGGGCGAGGCCCACTACATGAAGTACCTGGTGGACGGCGACCCGGCCCAGAACAACCTGGGCTGGCAGTGGTCGGCGGGCTGCGGCTGCGACGCCCAACCCTGGTTCCGGGTGTTCAATCCCGTCCTCCAGGGAGATCGATTCGACCCGTCAGGAGGCTATGTGAGACGATGGCTCCCCCGGTTGGACCGGCTGCCCAACCGGTATATTCACCGCCCCTGGGAAGCTCCCGCCCGCGTCCTCGAGGAAGCGGGCGTCCGCCTGGGACAGGACTATCCCTATCCCGTGGTGGACCATTCCCGGGCCCGGGACCGGTTTCTCGAGGTGGCGCGGAACCACCTTCGCGGCCGGGTGGAAGATGCTGGAGGATAGGCCCGCTTCACGAATTCAATCGCCAGATGCCGTAGTTCAGATAGCTAGCGTATCCCACCCAGGCGAGGTAGGGCAGCAGGAGCAGAGCCGCCACCAGGCTGTGGGGTTTGAAAGCCAGAAACGTGATCAGGATCGCGATCCAGAGCAGCAGGATCTCAACCAGGGCAATGCCGGGCTGGCGAAGGCCGAAAAAGAGAAAGGACCAGGCGATGTTCAGCAGCAACTGCAGCCCGAACAGGGCAAAGGCCAGCCGGGCTTCCTCGAATCCCGACCGGCTCCATACCTGCCAGGCCGCCACCGCCATCAGCACGAAGAGCGTGGTCCAGACCGGTCCGAAGACGCTGTCCGAAGGCGTCCCGGGCGGCTTGATGAGCCCGGGATACCAGTCTTTGACCGATTCCGCCGTCGCCAGCGAGCCGAGATAGCCGGCTCCCAGACATACCAGGAGCAGTGCCGCCAGGACACCCAGAGATTGCATGGGTTAAACCTCCTCGCGGCATGGCGCCGCTGCCTGCGGTCCAGACGAGAGCCGGGCGATGCGTCTGAGCATGCTCTCGAAGATCAGCCGGTGGAGAGGATAGAGCCCGTACCAGTAGGCCAGGCCCGCCAGCCCCAGGGGTTCGAACTCGGCCGTCTGCCGGATGACGCAACCGGACCCGGAGCGTTCCACCTCGAACTGCAGCCAGGCTCGACCCGGCAGCCGCATTTCCGCCGACAGCCTCAACCGCCGATCGGGCTCGTAGGCCTCGACCCGCCAGAAGTCGATGGTCTCCCCCACCGCCGGACACTCCGGATCCCTGCGGCCGCGCCTCAGGCCCGGTCCGCCGGCCATCAGATCCAGCCACCCCCGTAGCCTCCAGAGCCAGTTGAAGGCGTACCATCCGGCCTCGCCTCCAATCCTGCGGATCGGTGCGAAGGCAGCGCCGCCGCCGACTTCCACCCTTTGCGTCCGCGAGTCCACCAACCGCGCACCGTAGCGCACACCGGCGATTCCCCGGACCCTGCCGGACGAGGAAAGGGCGTCGGACCAGCGGGTCTGGGCGAATTGACGATCTTCATTGACCAGGGCGCGGGCAATCGCTTCCCGGAGTGTACGCGGCCGGATATCGAACCGGTCGAGCGCTTCCGGTTCCTTGACCACGGTCTTGTTTCTGAGGCTGTCGACCAGCTTGCGGCCCACACGGGCGTAGACCGGGGTGACCAGGCCAAGCCACAGGCCCGACAGCCTCGGAGACAGAAGGGGAACCGGGACCATCACACGGCGGAGTCCGCGCTGCCTGGCGTATTCCCTCATGATGTCGCTATAGGAGGCGCGGTCCCGCCCGCCGATCTCGAAGACGCGACTCTCGGAACCGGGAAACTCCAGCGCAGCCACCAGGTATGCGATCACATCCTCGACGGCGATCGGCTGAGACAGCGTTCGCACCCATCGCGGGGTGATCATCACCGGCAGCCGGTCCACCAGGGCGCGAATCATCTCAAACGACAGGCTGCCCGATCCGACGATGATGGAGGCGCGGAACTCCAGCGTGGGGACACCGGAGTGTCTGAGGATCCGGCCCACCTCCTGACGGCTGGCCAGGTGGCTGGAAAGATCCTCCTGGCCGCCCAGTCCTCCCAGGTAAACGATCCGCCCCACCCCTGATCCGCGGGCCGCTTCCGCAAAGGCTCTGGCGGCAAGCCTGTCCGCTTCGGCAAAGCTGTCCCCGGACGCCATGGAATGGACCAGATAATAGGCCGTCGAGACGCCTCGCATGGCGGCCGGAAGCGTCCCCGGCCGCGTCAGGTCCCCCCCGACCACCTCGGTGCCGGGGCCGACCCGCACCCTGAGAAATTCCGGGTGCCGCGCCAGGCAGCGGACCGGCCGGGATTGCTCCTCGAGTCGCGCCAGCAGTCTGCCGCCGATGTATCCGGTGGCTCCCGTAACCAGAATCCGTCCTCCGGATTCGAACGAGCGCAGTCTCGGTTCCCCGGCTTCGACCAAGGGCAATTTCAGTTGCTGCCTGATGACTGGCAAGGGGCTCCTTTCGATTCCGGAAAGCGCTCGAGGAGCCGTTCCCGGCGATAGCGGAAGATCCGGGACAGATCCGGCGCAATCAACCACCGGTCGACCAGCCGGCCGCCCCAGACCGCGTAGCGCACATGATCCTCGACCAGCGTGCCGGCCGCCACCGGGCGGAAGCGGTGCTGGTGAATCCATCGTCGATAGGGTCCCCGGACCTGTTCGTCCACAAAGAGAGCGGGGGGAACCCAGGCCGTGATGCGACTCCGCCAACGCAAGGGTATCCCTCGGAGCCGGAGCCGGTAGTCGATTTCCGTGCCTGCCTGGATGGCAACCGGCGCCGGATCGACGATTTGAAAGTGCAGCCAGGGCGGCGTGAGCAGATCCAGGTTCCGTGCGTCCGCAAAGAAGGGAAAAATCTCCTCCGGAGTCCGCCGGATCAGAACCGCACTGTGCAACTCGAAGATTCTCACGCAGGTGTTCCCAGGATCGGAAATGTAGTTGGTTGGGAAGTTACGCCCTACGAATCCATCGACTGGTCTCGGCCTCGATCACGGGCAAAATCTTGATTAACATCGATGCACAGGATTAACGGGATTATTTTTCGATGTTCTGGCCTGGGTGCTCCGGGACAAGAGTATTCGGCTCCTTGAGTTAGAATATCACCTTTTCTTGAACAACGATTCCCAAGAACCCGCTCCCAAGAACTTGGATGACGTCACCCGCCCACCCGATCAGCGAGTGGGTCAGCTTCCTGCGCAGTAGCCGCTCGCCCTGCAAATCCTGTGCATCCTGGTAATTCGTGTTTATTCGTGTCCATTCGTGGTTCGTCTTTTGTAACGATCAATCATTTTTTGGAGTGTTCCGCACCCCAGACCGGGAGCCAGTCAATCAGGAATACTCCCCGCGCCGCCATTGTCAGCCCGGGGACGACAACCCGACGGCCTTCAGGAGAAAGCGGGCGGCCTGGGCGGGAGACTCCCCATCCACGTCCACCCGCTTGTTGGCGGCTCTCATGGTCTTGTCATCGATGCTCCCGTCAAAGACCTCCAGCGCCCTGACCAGTTCGGCCCTGCGGGCGGCCGCCGGGGAGAGCACCAGCACGGCGTCATAGGGCGGCAGCGCCTGCAGCGGATCGGACAGAACCGCCAGGTCGTACTCGATGATGCGGCCGTCGGTGGTATAGGCGGAGATGACATCCACCACTCCCTCGCGGGCGGCGGCGTACATGAGGCTGGGATCGAAGGTTCGCCGTTCCCTGAAGTCAAGACGGTACGCATCTCGCAGCGCCGTCCATTCGGGCCGGACAAAGAACTCGAAATCGGCCCCGATGGTCATTTGAGGGGCGTGGCCGGTGAGGTCCCGAATCGAGGCGAGCTTCAGGGCCTCCGCCTTGTGCCTGGGAACCGCCAGGCCGTAGTTGTTCTCGAACCCCAGTGCCGCCAGGACCCGGACCTGGTGCTCCCGCTGGAGCCAGGCCTTCATCTGTTCCAGCAGATCCCTGCGTGGGGGCAGGTCCTGTCGCTTCATGACGTTGGCCCAGATGGTTCCCGAGTAGTCCACGTAGCAATCGACGTGCCCGTCGGTCAAGGCGTCGAACAGGATCATGGAGCCCATGCTGGAACGGTTCTCGGCTCGCAGACCGGCTTGGGTCAATCTCTGGGCGATTGCCTCTGCCAATACGTACTGCTCGGTGAAGGGCTTGGCCCCGACCACCACCACGGCCGACCCCTTTGCGGTGGGAATCTGCAGAATCACGGTCGAGAGCAGCATGACCAGCAGGCCGGCCCCCGCCAGCCAGCCCTTGGTTCGGCTGCGCCCGGCCACGGCCAGCTCCCCCAGGCGAATGAGCTGATCCAGCACGATGGCCAGAACCGCCGCAGCCGCGCAGCCGACCAGCACCGCGGTGGAGTTCTGGGTCTGCAGGCCACTGAAAATATAGTTCCCCAGGCTGGTGGCGCCGACCGGAGTGGAGAGGGTGGCCGATCCCACCACCCAGACCGTGGCCGTGCGGATGCCGGCGATGATCACCGGGGCCGCCAGCGGCAGCTCCACCCGGAAGAGTCTCTGCCGGGAGGTCATGCCCAGGCCCTCGGCCGCTTCCAGGATGTCGGGGGCCACCCCCAGGATCCCGGTGACCGTGTTGCGCAGGATCGGCAGCATGCTGTAGAGCAGCAGGGCGATGAAGGCGGGCAGGAAGCCGATCCGGCCCAGCAGGGGCACCATCAGCGCCAACAGGGCCAGTCCCGGGATGGTCTGGGCTACGCTGGCGACCGTGAGCACCGGCCATTGCAGCGACTTCACCCGGGTCACCAGAATGGCCAGGGGAAGGCACACGGCGATTCCGCTGGACAGGGCCACCAGGGTGAGGGTCAAGTGATGCCCCAGGTAGTCGGGAAGTAGCCTCAACTGGTCCGCCAACGCCGACTCGGTCATTGCCCCTCTCCCCCGGAGCGCAGCATGGATTCCACCTGGTCGGCCTGGCGCCTGGGGGTCTCCATCAGGGCGGCGATATAGGGGTGACTCGGATTCCGCAGGATCTGCCTGGGAGTGCCCGTTCCCACCAGAACGCCCTGTTTCATCACGGCAATGCGATCGGCCAGCAGCAGGGCCTCGGTCATGTCGTGGGTGACCATCACCACCGTCAGGTTCAGGGCCTGTTGCAGTCGCTTGAACTCCCGTTGCAGGCCGTCGCGGGTTATGGGGTCCAGGGCGCCGAAGGGTTCGTCCATCAGCATGATCCGGGGTCGGGCCGCCAGCGCCCGCGCCAGCCCCACCCTCTGGCGCTGCCCCCCCGACAGCTCATCGGGTTTGCGGTCGCGATGGGTCCGCGGAGAGAGCCCGGTCAGGCGCAGCAGTTCGTCGACGCGGTCCCGGCAGGCGGCGGGTTCCCAGTTGAGTAGCCTCGGCACCACGGCCACGTTCTCGGCCACGGTCATGTGGGGAAAGAGGCCGACCCCCTGAAAGACGTAACCGATTCCCCGGCGCAGAGCCACGGGATTGACCCGGGAGACGTCCCGATCTTCCACCAGGATCCGGCCCCGGGTGGGCTCCACCAGGCGGTTGATCATCTTGAGCAGGGTCGTTTTGCCGCAGCCCGAGTCACCCAGCAGCACCAGTAGTTCCCCGACGCCGACCTCCAGGTCGACTCTCTGGACGGCGAAGCTCCGGCCCCGGTCGTAGGTCTTGGATACCTGCTGGATTTGAATCATGATGGAGAGGTCCTGGTGTCGAGACCGGTTTCCCGGGCCGAGCGAATGACGGCCTCCGTCTTTTCCCTGCCGGTCCCGGCCACTGCCTCCAGGTTTCTCGTCCAGTATTGGGGATTGAAGAGCTCCAGGGAAAGAAACCCACGGTAGCCGGTGGCCTCCAGATCTCTCAGGAAAGACTTCAGGGGGAGAATGCCGTCTCCGGGATGGACGCGGTCGGCGTCGGTCTGCTCAAACTGGGGAGGCGAGGCGGGTGCGTCGTTGAAATGGCACACGGCAATGGTGTTGGAGGACAGGTCGCTGATGCCGCCGAAGCCGGAACCGCCCCGGTAGAGGTGAAAGGGATCCAGCACCAGGCAGCCGTGGGGATGGTCGGCCTGCCGCACGATGGCCAGGGCCTGTTCCAGTTGAAAGACGTTGTGCTGGAACCCCAGGAACTCCATGGCCGGCCGCACGCCGAAGGTTTCGCCCTCTTCCAGCAGCTCGCGGTAGCGGGCCGCCGCCAGAGCAATATCCAGGTGAGGAGCATCGGGAACCGGCGAGGCCACGATGTGGGCCGCACCCACGGCTGCCGCCTGCCCCAGCCGCCTGCGGGCCTCGCGGTAGGCGGCTTCCTTGTGGAACCCCCGGCTCTGCATCCAGTCCGCCAGGGTGATGACGCTGGCCACCGCCAGGCCCGAATCCTCCAGGATCCGGCGCAGCTCGGCCAGGGACCGTCCCGACTGCTCGAATCGGGTCAGCTCCTCGGTCCAGAGCTCGATGGCCGAGTAGCCGGTCCGGGCCGCGATGTCGATTTTCTCCAACAGGCCCGCCGGCCGGATGGTGCTGGTGTTCAGGCAAAGAGGCCACTGGCGCATGGCGTTGTCCATGGGAGAGCGCGGTTTCGAGTTCCGGTCGGCTTCAGGCCCCGGAGAGAACACGGTTCACCGGCGTGCCCACCGATCCAGTTCGCCGAAGAGGGGTGCGGCTCCCAGCTCGGCTTTCCATTCATCGCAGAGACAGGCGATGGGAGCCTTGAGAGCGGGCAGCGGGTCCGCTCCCGGGGTCATGCCGGAGGCCTGCCCGCGCAACCAGTCCAGAAGCTCCTGCAGGCTCCCCATGCCTGAGCCGGCCAGCTCCGAATGCAGTTGCGGCTGGACGGTCTGCTCGAACTCCCGCTTGCGGTCCACGTCCACGATGTCGGGAATCAACAGTCCGGCCGGTCCCAGCTCCAGGTCCAGGCGGGACAGGAGTTCCCCATACACCTGGCGGGCCAGGCTCTCGGCCCTGCCGCTCACCTCGGCCAACAGATCCATTCCCTTCCGGGACGAGCGTCCCCGCGGAGCAAGCTGGCAGTAGAACTTCAGCTTGGGTTCGGTTCCGGAGGGGCGGACCGTGACCACGAAGTCGTCCATGGACATCCGGATCACGTTTCTCGGCAGCTTGTCCGACTCGCTGACGAAGGCCCCGAACCGTTCCTGATCCCAGTAGTCCAGGATGTGACGCACCGGATGGCCCGCCAGGGCCCGCGGGGGCGAATCTCTCAGAGAGGCCATCAGCCGATCCCTCCTGGATACCCCCCCGGCCCCGGCCATGGCGATGGAGCGGCCCACGTCGGCATAGCCTCCCAACTGTTCCAGGATCCCCACGTAGTAGTCCAGAAGGGTGCGCCCCTGCAGCCGCAGCTTCTGGTAGAGGGCCGCCAGTATCATGCAGGCCGGAGCTGCATCCTTGTCCCGTATGGTGGGGATCATGATCACCCCGTGGCTCTCTTCGGCGGCCAGCACCAGGTCCCGCGGCCTGGCCATCACCCGGCCGTACCTTCCGGTCCGTTCCAGGGACTTCAGCACGTCGGCGACATATTTGAAGCCGACCAGCAGGTCATCCACGATCTGGGAGCCACCGGCCTTCTCCACGATTCTGCCCAGGATGCGGGTCGTCACCAGGGTCTCCACCACCAGCCCCTTGCGGCGCGGTCCCTCGGGATCCAGCATCAGGAAGTATCCCAGAATGGCGGCAATCCGGTTCCCGTCCAGGTGGACCCAGGAGCCGCCGGCCTGCCTGACCTCCAGTCCGACCCGGTCGGCATCGGGATCGCTGGAGAGGACCAACCCCGAACCGATCTCGTCGGCGAATTCCCGGGCGGGTGCGGTCGCCTGGGGAACTTCCGGGTTGGGGGCCTTGAAAGGGATGACCGAAAAGGAGCCGTCGGCGTCCTGACGGGGCGGGGTCCGCACCGGAAAGTTCAGCCGGCCCAGCAGGTCGCCCACCGTCTTCAATCCGCAACCGCAGAGGGGCGTGTAGACCACCGGCAGGTCGGGCCGAGGGGTGAAAGTGTCCCCATACAGCTCCAGGTAGGCGTCCAGATAGTCCTGGTGGAGATCCTCGGGGATGGCCCGCACCAGGCCCTCGGCCAGCGCCTGGGCGAAGGGTAGGCTCCGGATGGCGGTAGCCTCCCGCATGGCGTCCATCAGGGCCTGGTCCTCCGGCGCCACGGGCTGGCTGCCGAAGGCGTCATAGACCTTGACCCCGTTGTCGTCGGGGGGGTTGTGGGAGGCCGAGAGATTGATTCCCCCGGCAGCGCCCAGACGGCCGATGACAAAAGACAACTCGGGAGTGCTGATCACCGCCTCCTCGGCCCGCGGCTGCGCGAAATAGGCCGTGACGCCGTTGCCCGCGTAGATCTCGCAGGCCAGCCTCCCCAGCGAGCGCGAGGAGGTGCCCAGCAGCGGGTGGTCCTCTCCCAGAAAGCGGTAGGTCCCGGCCAGGTCCCGGAAGACCCGAACGTCGTTGGCGACCACCACCCTCAGGTCGTGACGGCCCGGAAAGGCGGCCCGCAGGTAGTGGCAATGCCCCTGGACGGTCATGGCCACGGTGGCGGGATTGAGCCGGTTGGCCCCGTATCCGACCCTGCCCCTGCGGCCGCCGGTTCCGAAGGGAAGCACCTGCCAGAAGGCGTCGAAGAGCAGGTCCACCTGCCCGGCATGGAGGTGCCGCCGCAGCACCTCGGGCTCGGCGTAGGGCACCTGACCCGAAAGCCACGATTCCAGGTTGCGGGACGCCTCCCGACCCCGGTCCCCGTACTTCCGGACCAGCCGGTCAACCGTGGATTTCAGTGCGTCGGCTGCCGCCTTCTCCTCTATCCCGAGAGGCCTTTCCCCCGTCACCGGATTCACCCTTCGTTCCTCCGCGCGTCACCCGACTCCGCCTCAGTCGGCGGCTCGCCCATCCCGCCGCCGCGGCCGCCTGAGTATACCGCAACGGGGGTTCACCAGACAGCCGCCAGGCCCGTCCTTGTCCACAGGCCGCCGGACCATCCGGGGGTAGGATATAATTCCCGATCCCGCCTCGGCCGGACCCATGCCCAAAACAGACCGGCGGCGGAAGGCGACCCCTGCAAAGGAGATCCCCATGACCGGCGGCCAGGCCCTGGTTCGGTCCCTGGAAGCCCACGGTGTCACCACCGTCTTCGGCATTCCGGGCACTCACAACCTGGCGGTTTACGACGCCCTGCTGGACAGCCCCATCCGCCACGTCAGCGCCCGCCACGAACAGGGGGCCGCCTTCATGGCCGACGGGTACGCCCGGGCCGGTGAGAGTGGAGACGTCGGCGTCTGTCTCAGCACCACCGGACCGGCGGCGCTCAACACCCTGACTCCGCTGGGCACCGCCTTCAGCGACTCCTCCCGAGTGCTGTGCATCGCCAGCCAGATCCAGGCGGACTTTCTGGGCCGGGAAAAGGGCCTGCTGCACGAGTGCTCCGGTCAGTCCGGAGGCTTCCGGGCGGTCACCAAGTGGTGGCAGCAGGCCACCACGGTGGAAGCCATCCCCTGGCTGGTTCGAGAGGCTTTCGCCCAATTGGGCTCGGGGCGGCCGCGGCCGGCGGGGCGGGGGGGCCCCCGCGCCGGGGCGGGCGCCGGGGGGCGGCCTGCCCTGCCCGCGCCCGGGGGGGTTTGACCATCTGACGGGG
>VXMN01000209.1:0-10618 GCA_009841055.1 Acidobacteriota bacterium | reverse complement strand
GGGCGCGGCGATGTTTCTCCGACCCCGGCCCTCCCCTGGCTGGTGCGAGCGCCCTTCCCCCACTGGGGCGCGGGGCGGCCGCGGCCGGCGGCCCTGGAGATCCCCTGCGACGTGCTGGACTCCGAGGGCCGGCCTGCCCTGCCCGCGCCCCTGGAGACGGCGCCGGAGCACCCCCTGCCGGAGGAACTCTCCCGGGCCGGCCGCCTGCTGGAGAAGGCCCGCCGTCCGGTCATCTGGGCCGGGGGCGGCGTCATCAGGGCCGGCGCCTCGAACGCGCTGACCCGGTTGGCGGAGCGGCTGCAATCTCCCGTCTTCACCACCACCCTGGGCAAGGGAGCCGTTCCCGAAGACCATCCCCTCTCCGGCGGCAACACCCTGCTCCATCCGGCCGGCCGGGCCTACCTGGAGACCTGCGACCTGATGCTGGCGGTGGGGACCCGCTTCAAGGAGATCGAGACCGAACGCTGGCGCCTGAAGCTGCCGGAGCAGTTGATTCACATCGACATCGACCCCGCCGAGATCGGCCGCAACTACGGGGTGAGCGCCGCCGTGGTCGGCCACGCCAGGCCGGCGCTGGAGGGCTTGTTGGAACTGTGCCGAGGCGTGGCGCCCTCTCGGGACCGCGTCCGGGAGGTCAAGGAGCTTCGCGGCCGGATATGGGACGAATGCCGGAAGCGGGCGGCAGGGGCGGTGGAGCTGGTGGAATGCCTAAGAGCGGCGCTTCCCCGGGAAAGCACCCTGGTCTGCGACCTGACCGCGGCCGCCACCTGGTGCCACCACCTGCTGGAGGTCTACCAGCCGGGCGGCTTCCACAGCCCCTGGGGATTCTGCACCCTGGGATTCGGACTGCCCGCGGCCATAGGAGCCAAGCTGGCCCGGCCACGGCGACCGGTGGTCCTGCTGTCGGGGGATGGAGGGTTTCTCTTCAACTGCCAGGAACTGGCCACCGCGGTCGAGTGCGGGCTGCCCCTGGTGATGGTGGTCTTCAACGACAAGGGCTACGGGGTGTTGCGCCCTCAGCAGATGGCCCGCTATGGCCGCACCCACGCGGCCGACCTGGCCGGCCCCGATTTCACGGCCCTGGCCAAGGCCTTTGGAGCCGCAGCCCTGCGAGTGGAGCGCCTGGAGGATCTGTCCCGAAACCTCTCGGAGGCACTGCGACAGCCGGGGCCCTGCCTGGTCGAGGTGACCGCCCCGGTCCCCTGGCCGCCCATCGAGACCACCGCCGGCATGTTCGCCCAGGCGGACGTGTCTACCCGATGAACGGAATGCGTAGAGGGCCGAGCCGGCTGAAACGATTGAGGGTTATCCAAAAAGGACCACCAAGCTGATGGCTCTGGTTGCGGTGCCCCCTTGAGGAGCAAGAGCGATGGGATGAGGCGCCCCCCGGGAGCGCGGGCGTCCCGCCCGCATGCTATGCGTTGCGTGCTGCTCAGTTTCCCTGCGATGCGGCGCCCAGCCTCCCTGCCGGCGGGAACGCCACGGGCTCGGCCGAAGCAGGGTCCTGGCGCCGTTGCCGGTCGAGCCGGGTCGAAGAGTTGGGTGAGGCCTTGCGAGTGTTGTGCGGGCGGGACGCCCGCGTTCCCGGGTGGGCTCCATCCCATGACGTCGTCGCAGCAAAGAAGGTCCATCGATCTTCGCGTTTGTCCGTGGTTCGTCCTCAACATCCATCGGCAGTATCTTCCTCGTATGATCTGCCCGCAAGGGCGGCGACCCGTCTCACCCGGAGTCGCTGCTCGCGGGCTTCTCCTTGGCTTTTTTGGGGGGCGTAGCCGAAACTCCCTCCAGGCCGCCGCTAACTCTAAGGACTTCTCCAGTGATCCAGGTCGCCGCCGGACTGCAGAGAAACGCCACTCCCTGAGCGATCTCATGGGGCTCTCCCCAGCGTCCCAGGGGAATCGACTTGGCGACCCGCTGAATTATCTCCTCCTCCGAGATTTTCAGGCTCAGAGCCCGTTCCGCCATATTCTGCCGGTTGAAGTCGGTGTAGACCGGCCCGGGACTCACCGCGTTGACCCGCACCCCGTAGGGCGCCAACTCCAGGGCCAGCGTCCGGGTCAGGCTGATCACGCCCGCCTTGGCGGCGTTGTAGGCTGCCACCAGGGCTGCCGCGCTCTGCCCGTTCACCGAAGCCATGTTGACGATGCAGCCCGACTCCTGCCGCTGCATCACGGCGGCCGCCGAGCGGCAACAGTAGAAGGTCCCGGTCAGGGTCACCCCCAGCACCCGGTCCCACTCCCGGTCGCCCAGCTCGGCCACTTCCGTAACCGATTGCCTCGAGCCGGCATTGTTGACCAGGATGTCAAGCCGCCCCCGGGCGCCTACAAACGCCCCAAAAAACTCCTTCACCGCCCGGCTGTCGGTGATGTCCAGGGTGGCGGGTTCCGCCTGAAGTCCCTTCTCCCCCAGCCCGGCAGCCGCTTTCCGCACCTTCTCCGCTTGCACGTCGGCCATGGTCACGTGGGCGCCCCGCCGGCCCAGCTCCTCGGCGATGGCCAGACCCAGCCCCTGGGCCGCTCCGGTGACAACGGCATTCAGGCCGTTCAGACGGCCCTCCGGGCAATCAGCAGCAGTATCGATCATGATTCGTCCTCAAGAAGAAAGTTGGAGGGAGTATAGCATTGGGTTCCGCCTGCCTCTTGAGGGGAAGTCGGCGAAGGGTTAAAGACCGCATACATCTTGTGGGCGTAGCCCATGGGAAGGGTAACGCGAGACCGGAACCGAGCAGGGGGCGACAGCGGGTGATCGTGGCGTGGGGCGGCGTATCTTTTGGGGAAGCAGTGTGTTTCCGAACGGGTGCTTTCTATTCGCCGCATTCGCGGCTGGGTGGGTGCTGAACCCATACGACCCCGGGTTGACACCCGGGGCTACCCTGAGACGCAGCTTCGCAGCTCTATAAGGATGGCTTGTAAGTGGCGTTTCCTCAATTGACCGACGTCAACCGCAGCTTCGCAGCTCTCACCTAACCCACGACATTGATTATTTGAATTTGGATTGCCGGGCGATAGCCGGGGACGAGCCATTGGGAAACCTCGCGTAGGAGAGTTGAGCCGTGAATGCGGCGGCAGCACTTTTCCCCGGAGTGCCCGACCTTGCCAGGCGCAATGGTTTGGTTTAGTCTCTGCACCGATTCCTGAAGAGGGTTCAAACGATGGCAATCCAGGCCGATTCCAACCTCCCTGCCGGCCCACCCGGTCCGGCGAGGCCGAGCGGCGTTCGTCACGGCGTGCTGGGTTTGCTGGCGCTGGCGGCCGCCAGCGCCTACCTCACCCGTCACTGCATCGCCGTGGCCAACACCACCATCCAGATGGAGCTCCAGTTCACCACCGAGCAGATGGGTTGGATTCTGAGCGCCTTCATGGTGGGCTATCTGGCCTTTCAGGTGCCGGGAGGCTGGCTGGGGACCCGCCTGGGGCCGAGGTGGGCCATGGCCCTCATCAGCCTGCTCTGGTCGCTGTTCAACCTCTGGTCGGCCAGGGTGTATTCCTTTCTTCCCATGCTGGCTTCCCGGATAGCCTTTGGCGCCGCCCAGGCCGGACTGGTGCCCATCGCCACCCTGGTCATCAACGACTGGTTCCCCGAGAGGCGCCGCGGCTTCAGCAGCGCCACCGTGGAGACCTCCATGTCCATCGGGGGCATCGTCACCATGGGATTGACGGCGTCCCTGATGGAGCGCTACCCCTGGAGGGAGATCTTCAGTCTCTATACCTGGGTCGGCGTGGCCTGGTCGGTGGGTTTCTTCTACTACTTCCGCAACCGGCCCCGGCAACACCCCTGGGTGAACGAGGCCGAGCGGGACCTGATCACCCGGCCGCCCAATTCCGACTCTCCGGGGCAAGCTGTGCCCTCCTCCCGCGAGGGTCGCTCCGAATCGGTCGAGGGCGCCGGTTCCTCTTCTCACCCAAGCCCGGACAGCCCGGCGATCCTGCTGGCCAGGATGATCGGAAGCCGCAGCCTGTGGGGGATCTGTTCCCAGCAGTTCCTGCGGGCGGCTGCCTATGCCGTCTTCGTCTCCTGGTTTCCCGCCTACCTGGAGAAGAGCTACGGCATCACCCCCGGCCAGGCGGGATGGTTCGCCGTTTGGCCTCTGGCGGCGGCGGTGACGGGGTTGATGGCGGGCGGCCTTCTGGTGGACGGGTTGTTGGCGCGGACCGGCAGCAAGCGGATCAGCCGCAGCCTGGTGGCCTGTTTCGGCATCGGCGCCGCCGGCCTGCTGACGCTGTCGGCCCTGGGGGCCACTTCGGCTCCGCTGTTGGTGGGGTTGCTGTCGGCGGGGTCGCTGGCCGGTTCCTTTTCCGGTCCCCCTTCCTGGACGGCCACGATGGACATCGCCGGCCGCTACAGCGCCCTGCTGATGGCGGTGATGAACATGGCCGGAATCGCCGGGGCTCTGCTGATGCCCATCGCTTTGGGATACCTGATCGGACACATCGAACGCACCGGCGGCGACTGGAACCTGGTGCTCTATCTCATTGCCGCCACCCAATTGGCGGCCGCGCTCTGCTGGCTGGCTGTCAGACCCGACCAGCCCCTCATGAAGGCGGCGGCCCCGCAGGGCCCGCCGCCCCTGGAGGCATAGCCAGCCCCCGGCGAGGTGTCTCAGCGCCATGACCTTCGACCTGATCCTGAGCGGCGGACAACTCCTCGACGGCACGGGAACCCCGGCCGTTGACGCCGACTTGGGCGTTATCGGCGAAAAGATCGAAGCCGTCGGAGACCTGTCACGGGCCCAGGCCCGGCGAGTCATTCCACTGCAGGGTCTCACGGTTGCTCCCGGATTCATCGATTCCCACACCCATTCCGAGGGAGCGCTTCTCCACGACCCCCGGCACGCCTACGGGTTGCGCCAGGGCATCACCACCGAGATCGTGGGCCTGGACGGGATGTCCTGGGCTCCCTTGTCCCGGCCCAATTTTCAGCTCTATGCCCGCTACCTGGGCGGGATCCTGGGAGATCCACCGCCCGACCTCGACATGAGCAGCGTCGCCGCCTTTCGAGCGCACTATCACCGCAAGGTAGCCGTAAACGTGGCCTACCTGGTCCCCCACGGGGCGCTCCGGCTGGAGCTGCTGGGCTTCCGGGACCTTCCGCTCCGGGGTGAAACACTCCGGACCGCCGGACGGATGGTGCGGCAGGGAATAGAGCAGGGAGCGGTGGGGTTTTCCACCGGAGCCGCCTACTACCCCGGATACTGGGCCGACACCCGGGAACTGGTGGGACTGTGCGGGGCGGTGCGCGAGGCCGGCGGCGTCTACGTCAACGAGCCCCGGGTGGGGACACCCGGGCGCGCCTTCGCCGGCGGCGGAATCCAGGAGGGACTGGAGATCGCCCGGCAGTCGGGGGCGCCGGTTCACTTCGCCCATCTCAGGACGACCGAGCAGACCGCCGGGCGCCTCCAGGAGCTGACGGACCCTATCGACCGGGCCAAGGACCAGGGGGTGGACTGCACCATGGACATCTATCCCTATCCCAGCGGGAGCAGCATCGCCGTGAGCTTTCTGCCCGGTGAGATGCAGGAGGCTGGCCCCGATGCGATTCTGCAGCGGCTGGCCGATACGGGATGTCAGCGGGCCCTCCGGGACCACCTGGAGAACCGCCTGTTCGCGCCGCTGGAGCCGGTCACCTTTTCCTACCTGCCCCGCAACCCTCACCTGGAGGGGAAGAGCCTGGCCGAGGCATCCCGGCTCCGAGGGACTTCCCCCGCCCAAACGCTCTGCGACCTCCTGCTGGAGGAGGAATTGAAGGTCGGCTACCTCAACGCACCGCCCTCGAGCCGGGCGCTGTGGGAAGCCATCGACAGGGATTGCCTGCAGTTGCTGGCCCGTCCCGACGCCATGGCCTGCAGCGATATCACTCCCCTGGGAAGCGCGCCCCATCCCCGCTGCTACGGGGCCTTTCCAAGATTCCTGGGACGGCTCAGGCGACGCCACCCGACTTTGCGCCTGGAGACGATGGTCCAACGGATGACGGACGGGCCGGCGCGCCGCTTCGGATTGACCCGGCGGGGCCGGCTGCAGCGGGGGTATTTCGCCGACCTGGTGGCCTTTGACCCCGATACGGTCACGGACACCGCTACCTATGACGACCCCAGGCGTTTTCCTGTGGGCATTCCATGGGTAATGGTCAACGGTCAGGTGGCGGTGGAAGAGGGGAGATGTACGGGGGTCCTGGCCGGCCAGGCAGTCCCGTGACCGACGGGTCAGCCATTTGGGCCGAAGGTGGGGCTCACGAGACAGTGCCAGACCATTGCCAACCTATCCTTCCGAGGGTTTCTCTTTCCGTTTGGGGCGAATGTCCAGACCTGGCACTCCCAGATCCAGTCGGAAAAGCGCGCCGGGCGTGCCTCCCGTGACGAAGAGCTGATCCAGCCCGGGACCGCCGAAGGCGCAATTGCTGGTGGTGAGGTTTCCCCCGGGATAGCGACGGATGAGCTTCCCCTCGGGGTCCAGAACCTGAACCTGGCGCATCCCGTAGTGGGCCACGTAGAGGTTTCCCGCGGCATCCAGACAAATGCCGTCGGGCTGGTTGCCGATCTGCTCTCCCTCCTTCGTGGGCAGATCGGCAAACACCTGCATGGGACCTACCTTGCCAGGCGAGAGCACCTCGTAAAGCAGGATGCGGTTCTTCTGACTCTCGGCGACCAGCAGCCGATTTCGATCGGGAGTCAGGACGATGCCGTTGGGGTAGGCCAGCCCTCCTGCCACCAAGTGGGTGGTACCCTCCGGGTCCACGTAGTGAATGGTGCCGATGGGATTGGACAGGCCGGTGCCCTCCGGGTCGGTAAAATAGAAACCTCCCTCCGGGTCCAGGGTCAGATCGTTGGGTCCCTTCAGCGGCTTGCCCTCGCATTCCTTGGAAGCCGGTTCCAGCATGTTTCCCTCGGCATCCAGACGCAGCACGGCGTGATGGGTGGCGTCGCAGACCAAGTGGGTGCCGTCCGCCAGAATCTTGTGGCCGTTGGGTTCCCCGGTCTCCGCCCACACCCGATGCTTTCCGTCGGGGGTCACCACCGTGATCACTCTCTCGTGGGAAAAGTAGATGTTCCCCTCGTGATCGATCACCACCCCTTCGGAGTAGTCATTGGTGCGAACGATCTCCACCGGTTGCACAGCCTCGGATTCCGGAAGCACCACTGTCTTGTCGGAAGGAGCGATCCCGGAGTCCTGCTCCCCGGCGGGACCGCAGCCCAAACCCCAACCCCAGACAATCGCCAATACCACGAAGGGGAAACCCGCCGGGTGCTCTCGAATCATGAGGATCTCCTGTCGTTATCCAAGGGCTCAGCTCTGCCAAGTCTCACTCTTGTCCCAGAAGGGATTTGTGATCCTATCGGTTCGTGCTGGCGCGGTCAATGTCCCAGCGCACCGGTCCTCCAAGGCAAAACAGGTGCCTATCACTGACGGCCAAGATCCCCTCGACCGAACGTGACCTGTTCACCGGCATCGGGTATATTGGTTCGAGATGGGACTCCATAGTAGTCCCAATCGGCGGCGGCCCATCTTGAATCACAGGTTCCTATCCAACAGCTCACTTCGGCAACGTCGATTGGCCTTTTCCAACCCACTGGACCTAAACACCCACCCCAGGATTGTTCTTGTCGTTGCCTGGCTCTTAGCCTTCCTTTGGGTCATTCCGACCAGCGCAAACGGGCAAGGCGTCTGCGACCGCACGCCTCAGGTGCGCGACAAGCTGGTGGAGGTCACCGGGTCACCTGATTGTGGGCAGGTCACCAGTGCGCATCTGGCCAACGTGCAGCAACTGAATCTTTCGGAGTCCGGAATCACAGAACTCCGGCAGCACGACTTCAGCGGACTGAATTCCCTGAATCGGTTGCGGTTGGAAGACAACTCGCTGACCGAATTGCCCCAAGGGGTCTTCAACGGACTGAATTCGCTGCGAACCCTGTGGTTGCAGGACAATTCCCTCACCGTCTTGCCAGAAAGAGTATTCAGTGGGTTGAGCAGGCTGAGAAATTTGGACTTATCTCGAAACTCCTTGGGAGACTTGTCTGAAGTGGCCTTTAGAGGGCTGAACTCCCTATATAGCCTAAGTTTGAGTAACAATTCCCTGACCACGCTACGGGAAGAAACATTCAGCGGGCTGAACTCGCTGCAAACCCTGTCGTTGGGTGGTAATTCCCTGACCGTCTTGCCCGAGAATGTCTTCAGTGGGTTGAGCGACCTGCGGTTCCTTTCGTTGTCTGGCAATGCTCTAACCGGCTTACCGGACGGAATCTTCGGTGGGCTGGGTTCGCTGGATCAACTTTGGTTGGGGAATAACTCCCTGACATCTTTGCCCGAGGAAGTATTTGGCGGGTTGAGCCAGTTGGAAGAATTGATATTGCGGACCAACCAATTGACTTCTTTACCCCCAGGGATCTTTCGGGGCCTGCATTCCCTGAAACGTTTGTGGATGCACGATAACTTCCTGACCACGTTGCCCGCCGGGATCTTCGACGACATCCTCGATACGCTGGGTCCGGAAACCGGCGTCGGAGGAGACCTTTGGGTAGATTCCCACCTGAAGTCGACTTTTGCCTTCGCTTTGAAACGACAGACCGGCCTACGGGGGACCACCGTGAGGGTCAGGGTTACCTTGAGCCGTTCCCTGCCCGTGGCAGTGCGTGTGCCCTACAGCCTGAGAGGCAGCGCCGCAGAGGATGATTATTCGGATCTGTCCCCAGATCCTAGATCGGGACTTCTGTTTCTGGGCGGCGAGATGAACAAGGAGATTCAGTTAAGGCTGCCAATGAACAATGACGGTGCGACAAATACGATTGTACTGACCCTGGGAGAGCTCTCTCAGATCGGTCTGCGTCGATCTGACGGTACCGGTCCGGACGCTCCCTTCCTGCAGTCGGAAACCCTGTTGGAGCGGTCTGAATATAATGCGGTCCATACCATCACCTTTTCTTCTCCCGGCGCCTCAGCAGGCGCCTGCGAACGCACGCCACAGGTTCGGGATAAGCTGACGCAGGCCGCGGGTGTTTCGTCCTGCTCCGATGTCACAGTAGGCCATCTGGCCGGAATAACCAGGCTGGATCTTTCGGGGACCGGCATTATTTGGCTTGACGAGGACGACTTCAGGGGTCTGAGCAACCTGCAAGACCTATTGTTGAACGACAACAGACTCAGAGAATTGCCGCCCGAAGTCTTCAACGGGTTGAGTAAACTGAAGACGCTGTGGTTGCAGGACAACCTCCTGAACGAATTGCCCGAGGGCATTTTCGACGACCCCCTCGATTCGCTGGAAGACCTGCGTGTCGATCACCGGTTGAAAGCTAGACTTCTCTTTCATTTGACGGAACAGAATACCGTCGAAGGTTCGTTCGTAAGGGTGAAAGTGTGGTTGAGCCGTGCTCTGCCCGTGTCCGTGCGAGTCCCCTACACCGTGAGTGGCACAGCTTCGGCGAATGTATATCGGAGACTGTCCCCCCTCCCCGAACACCGGCTGCTGTTTGCAGCCGGAGAGAGGTCCAATGAGATCACCCTTACTCTGTCACAGAATGCTGACGCCACGGGGAAGACGATCGTTTTCACCTTGGGCACGCTTTCCCAGATTGGTCTGGCCCGCTCCGAGGGCGAAGGAAACGATGCACCCAGACTGAGTGCCGAGTCCGTGCTCGACCGTCCCGCCGACAGCGCCAGCCACACCGTCACAATAACTGGTCCTAACGAACCCGCAGGAGTCTGTGAGCGCACACCACAGGTGAGGGAGAAGTTGATGCTGGACTTTGGCGGATCGAGCTGTGAGGACCTCACTCTGGCGGATCTGTCCCTGATAAGCACATTGGATTTAGGGAACTCCGACATCAACTCCCTTAAGGCTCACGATTTCAGGGGACTCAGTTCCATGCGGATTCTGGAGCTGAGAGACAATCACCTGACGGAATTGCCGAAAGAGGTTTTTCGCGGTCTGCATAACTTGGTATTTCTGGATCTGAGAGGGAACTCCCTGAGCACCTTGCCCGATAGAGTCTTCCGTGACCTGAATTCACTAAAATACCTGGAACTCTATCGCAACTCTCTGAATACGTTGCCCGAGCAGGTCTTCACCGGCTTGAATGTGCTGGAGAGGCTTTGGTTGCAGGAAAACCCCCTGAGAGAATTGCCCGAAGCAACCTTTCAGGGAATGAACTACCTGGAAGAGTTGCTTCTCTATAACCGGCTGAATAAATTGCCCCAGAGGATCTTTGAGGGACTGAGCAATCTGAAAAGGCTGGGCTTGAGCAGCGACCTGACGACGTTGCCCAAGGGAATCTTCAACGGACTGAAGAAACTGCAGATACTGCATTTTTACGACCGTGTTCTAGTGGCGTTACCCGAGGGAGTTTTCAGCGGGTTGAGCAATCTGGAATCGTTGAGGTTGGGTCTCACCAGCCTGGAAACCTTACCCGAGGGAGTTTTCAGCGGACTGATTCATCTTCGGAATTTATGGTTGTACTCGAATTCCCTGAGGGAACTACCTGAAGGGGCCCTCGACGATGCACTCGAGACGCTGGGCGGCAACTTTAGGGAAGGGTTCTCACTGGAACTCCACACCTTTAGAGCCGGCACGCTCTCTTTTAGGGAAGCTCTGATTTATTCATTCCTCTCATGAGATCATAAAAGGGTCGGTG
>VXMN01000303.1 GCA_009841055.1 Acidobacteriota bacterium | reverse complement strand
CGTCCGGATCTGTGCGGGGGGTCCCCAGCAATGCGGATTCCTACCGCGATATCCTCTCCCTTGGGTTGCCGCTCGGTTTCCCTGCGATGGCGCACCCGTTTACCCTGCCGGCGGGAACGGCATGGGCACGGCCCAAGCAGAGCCCGGGCGTCATTGCCGGTCGATCCGGGTCGAGAAGATGGGCGAGGCTTTGCCGGTGTTGTGCGGGCGGGACGGCCGCGCTCCCGGGGGGCCTCCGGCCGGCCTCTCACGAATCCGACCGGTGTGCTCCGCTTTCGGGGCGAAGCCGCATCCCTTTCTTGTTTACATGGATGCACAGGATGCACAGGATGCACAGGATTTTCAGAGTCCTGGAAAGCCTGTGCTATATTCTCTTGCGCCTTCACACTGGGTGACATCAGACTCGGGGTTAGACCGATGCTCTTGAATTCCAATCAGATACAAACGATCATTCCACACCGCTATCCATTCCTGCTGGTGGATGCCATTACCGAGCTGGAACCCGGCAAGAGAATCGTCGGCATCAAGAACGTGACCGTGAATGAACACTTCTTCAGCGGCCACTTCCCCGGGACTCCTGTCATGCCGGGAGTGCTCATCATCGAGGCCATTGCCCAGGTAGCGGCGGTCCTGGTGCTTCGCGAGATTCCGGATCGGGAAAAGAAGCTGGTCTACTTTTCCGGCATAGACAAGGCTCGATTTCGCCGGCCCGTGATTCCCGGGGATCGCCTGGAGCTGGTGGTCGAGGTGCTGCGGTTGAAACCGCGCCTGGGAAAGCTTCGCGGTGAAGCCTTTGTGAACGGGACCCGGGTGGCTGAAGCCGAGATCTTGTCGACGATTGTGGACCGGGGGAATCCATGAGCATTCACCCCACGGCGGTGGTGAGCTCCAAGGCCACCCTGGGCGAAGAGGTATCCATCGGCCCCTACGCGATCCTTGAAGACGAGGTGGTCCTGGGAGACCATTGTCGGGTGGACGCCCACACCGTTATTCAAGGGCCGACCCGCGTCGGGGTGCACTGTCATTTCTTCCCTTTTTGCTCCATCGGGTTTCCACCCCAGGATCTGAAGTATGGGGGGGAGCGAACCGAGTTGGTGATCGGCGACCACAATACCTTTCGAGAGTATGTCACGGTCAATCGAGGCACGACCGGGGGAGGGGGACGGACATCGATCGGGAATCACAACGTCATCATGGCCTACAGCCACATTGCCCATGACTGCTCCCTGGGAGACCATGTGCTGCTGGCCAATGCAGCGACGCTTGCGGGGCACGTCACGGTCGCCGACCATGCCACCGTCGGGGCGTTTTCGGGGGTTCACCAGTTCTGCAGGGTGGGCATTTACGGATTTGTCGGCGGCTACTCCGTCATCACCAAGGACGTCCTTCCCTATTCCAAGACGGTGAGCGCCAGAGAGGCCAAGAATTATGGCGTCAACGTCATCGGCCTGGAGCGAAGGGGATTTTCGGCGGATTCCATCAGGACGATTCGCGCCGCCTATCGGGTACTTCTGCAATCCGGACTCAATACCACCCAGGCTTTGGATCAACTCAAGCAGGAACTCGCCGGCCACCCGGAGGTACAGGCGCTGATCGATTTCATTCAGACCAGCGAACGAGGCATCATCAAGTGAGCCGGCAGTGCTTGACGCTCCTTCCCGATTCCCGGAACCCTTGTGTGCCTATCGACCCTGAGCCGTCGGAAAGCTGTCGGTGAATCCGATGCCCCGCGCACAGCGAGCCCCGGACAGTCCGTCGGAATCAGGCCCTCTTTCCAAGAGGAAGTCTTGATGCAGAACCGGCGCCGCTACGGCCTTATTGCCGGCAACGGCCAATTCCCTTTCCTGGTGCTTGAGGCTGCGCGCAGCCTGGGCGTGGATGTGGTGGTGGTGGCCATCAAGGAAGAAGCCTTTCCGCGAATATCCGACTTGGGCTACAAGACCCACTGGATAAGCCTGGGCCAGCTCGGGAAGCTGATTGAACTGTTGAAGCGGGAGGGGGTCGATCAGGCATTGATGGCAGGTCAGGTTCAGCACAAGCAGATCTTCAGCTCGATCGTGCCGGACCGACGGCTCTTGAAACTCCTGATGAGTCTGGGTTCCAGGAACACCGACTCCTTGATCGGAGGGGTTGCGGACGTCCTGGAGCAGGAAGGGATCCGCTTGATCGATTCCACGGTATTCCTGAAACCGCTGATTCCCGATCCCGGGGTACTGACCCGGCGGTCTCCCAGCGATTCGGAAATCAAGGACATTCACTACGGTCGGCGGATAGCCAGGGAGATGGCTCGCATGGATATCGGTCAATCCGTGGTGGTAAGGCACCAGGCCTGTGTCGCGGTGGAAGCCATGGAAGGTACCGACGCCACCATTCGTCGGGCCGCCGGCCTTACCGGCAATCAGCCGGTCACGGTGATCAAGGTAAGCAAACCCCGGCAGGACATGCGCTTTGACGTTCCGGTTATCGGAGTGCCCACCCTTCGGTTGATGGCCGAGGTCCGTGCGTCGGCATTGGCTGTTGACGCCCGGAGAACGCTGCTCCTGGACCGAACGGAGCTGATAGGGGTCGCCGATCGGCATCGCATAGCCATCGTTGCCTTCGATCCCCAGAGTTAGTGTTCAGCCTCAGATATAAGGATTCCTTATTTGAAACAAAAAAAAGAGTTATCCACGAAGACACACGAAGGACCACGAAGGGACACGAAGAAA
>VXMN01000119.1 GCA_009841055.1 Acidobacteriota bacterium | reverse complement strand
CCCCCGCCCCGATCAACCCGAAACGGCGCTTCAGTTCTCCTCCCGCCCGGCGGGCCTCTCAAGAATCTGATCGGTGCCCTCCGCTGTGTGCGCACCGGCTTCTCATGATCCGCCCGGTCGCGTGGGGCAGGGTGCTTCAGCTTTTTGCGTCCGAAGAGTCTAACAGGTGCGCAATATACTCAAAGCGCTTGACTACGGCATCGAGCACCGTATCGTATTCCACGCCAAACGGCAGACTAATTGGGACGAGTAGGCGGTTGCCTTCGTCAACGATTCCGTGCGGGTCTTCCTGTCGGAGAGGCGCGAGTCTGCGGCGTACATCGTCGACACTTAACTTCAATGTCTTGTCACCTCCAAAGTCATCGATGATGAGCCACAGGGGTGTATCTCTGAATTCGGGCAGGGCCCATAGTTCGAAGGATATGCCAAACCATACACCGGCACCGGCCAGCCGCATGTACCGGTACCATGGTGGATTACCGCGCCGGCCTGACATATCTACCCGCTCGTCACTTCGAACGCGCTCGACGGCGTCGGCAAGAAGACGTCGCAGGCCAAGAATTAGGCGTGGGACCTCTGGACCCAGTTCTGCTGATCGAAGCGGCAGAAAGGCATCTTCGTCCATTCTTTGGATAAGCCCCAGTAGCTGCCGGATATCCGCCTCCATGCGTGAGTCCTCGGCAATGCTTGTCCTGGATGCCATGCGTTCAAGCAGAGATTTCCAACTGATCAGCATCAGGCGGCGCTCGCCTCCGACTTCGGCGGTCCAAAGATTCCCATTATTACTATTCCGCACAAAGTCGATTCGTGCCTCGACCACCCGCCTGCGGAGCTCTGACCAGAGGGGCTCAAACCGTGCACGCGGCGCCACGAACAGGAGCACCGACGGCTCGTTTGTTGCAAGGCGTTCAAGGTAAGTGACGGGCTGGCGCTCGGTGAGCCCAGCCCAGAACTTGGCTTCGATCAACACTCGCTCCACGCCGTGCTCATCGCAGCCCGCAAGGTCCGGGCGTGTCCTTTCCTCGTCGCTGGCTTGGGTTCGCACGTCGGGGGAGATTGTGCCGACCTCCGCGCCGCCGGCTTTCAGTAGGTCCTCAATCGCACCCAAGGCTGCCTTGGAGGTTGACAGGATGTGGCCAAGGGCTTCGACGGCGATGTTCTCGATGCTCGAGCCGAGCATTGGAGCGAGGTGTGCCAGCAGTGTCTTGTCTTCAGCCACGATGGGTTTCCTTATTCTTATTCCCAATAATGTACCGAAGCCCGAACTAAGTCTGGAGTGTCTCAACCCTTCCTGAAGGACTTCCCCCGGAAAAGGGCTTCCGCGCCCAGGTCTTCCTCGATCCGCAGGAGCTGATTGTACTTGGCGATGCGGTCGGTGCGGCTGGCGGAGCCGGTCTTGATCTGGCCGGTGTTCAACCCCACGGCCAGGTCGGCGATGAAGGTGTCCTCGGTCTCTCCGGAGCGGTGGGAGATGACGGCCGAGTAGTGGTGGGTCTTGGCCAACTCGACGGCTTCGATGGTTTCGGTCAGGGTCCCGATCTGGTTAACCTTGACCAGGATGGAGTTGGCCACCTTGCTGCGGATGCCTTGCTCCAGCCGCCGGGTGTTGGTGACGAAGAGATCGTCCCCCACCAGTTGCACCTTGGCTCCCAATCTTTCGGTGAGCAGGGCCCATCCCTCCCAGTCATCCTCGGCCAGGCCGTCCTCGATGGAGGCGATGGGATACTGGCGCACCCAGTTCTCCCAGAATTCCACCATCTCTTCGGCGCTCTTCTCGGACCCGTCCGACTTCCTGAAGCAGTAGCGCCCCTCTTCGTAGAACTCGCTGGAGGCCGGGTCCAGTGCGATCAGCAGGTCCTCCCCCGGGCTGAAGCCGGCCTGGGCGGCCGCTTCCAGAATGACTTCGATGGCTTCCTCGTTGCTCTTGAGGTTGGGGGCGAAGCCGCCCTCGTCGCCGACGGCCGTGCCGTATCCCCGTTTTGAGAGTACCCGCTTCAGGTGGTGGAAGACCTCGACGCCCATGCGCAGGCTGTCGCTGAAGCGGGAGGCTCCCACCGGCATGACCATGAACTCCTGGAAGTCGACGTTGTTGTCGGCATGGGATCCGCCGTTGAGAATGTTCATCATGGGCACGGGCAGCAGCCTGGCGTTGACGCCGCCCAGATAGCGGTAGAGGGGCTCGCCGCAGGCCTGGGCGGCGGCCCGGGCCACGGCCAGCGATACCGCCAGCAGGGCGTTGGCGCCCAGGTCCGCCTTGTTGGGTGTCCCGTCCAACTCCAGCATCTGGCGGTCGACTTCCACCTGCCGGCAGGCATCCAGGCCCAGCAGCGCGCCGGCGATGCTTTGATTGACGTTGGCCACCGCCTGCTGTACGCCCTTGCCCAGATAGCGCCGCGGGTCTCCGTCTCTGAGCTCCACGGCTTCGTGCTCACCGGTGGAGGCTCCCGAGGGGACGGCCGCGCTTCCGGTGGCTCCGCCTTCCAGGACCACCGTAGCCTCTACCGTCGGGTTCCCCCGCGAGTCCAGAATCTCCCTGGCCTTTACCTCGGTAATGGATGTCATGAGCCTCTCTTCCGGCGGGATGGTCAACCGCCCGGCGCCGTTCCTGCCGGCCGCATTCTAACCCAGGCGGCCGCGTGCGGGAAACCTTGGGTACGGAGGCCAGTATCCTTTTGTCTCCCGTGGAGGAGTTCCCAACAGCCGCCTTCATAATAGTTCGGGTCTCCGACCATCAATCAAACAACACCCACCAACACCATGAGCGGCGAGTCCTTCCGATCCTGAGAACAAAAGAAGTTGCTTCTGTGCAACGTAGTGGTCGGCTATGTCCGGGACCGACCACCCGGGAGCGATTGGCGCTCGCCTGACGGGCCCTTTCCTGGTCACAACTGGGTGACTTCGACACGAGAAAATAAAAGTACACTTAATATACACCTACTCAGAAAGTTAATTCACTATTTACTCATACTAGGTTGTTATTATCTTCTGTCCGTGGTCGCCGTGCGGGGTCACATCTTGGAGATGTCAATAGGGAGGTAGTCATGACGGGAAGGCGATCGTCCTGGATGGTTCTTTTCGGGTGCAGTGTAGTTCTGCCTGGTCTCTTTACCGAGGTGCGCCCCGCCGCGGCGCAGCCGCAGTTGGAGTGCCATCGTCCGGAAGGGATCGATGAGGCGCCGACTCCCGGCATCACCGCCAGTGAGGTGGATGCGAATCCGACTCCGGCCAACCTGATGAGCTTTGCGCTGGAGGCCAGAGACTACAGGCAGGAATTGAGCCGAGACGCGTTAGCGTATGCGTCGTGTGTTTTCAGGCTTGAGGGAGATTGGAAGTCCGGTTCCATCTACGTCGCTACTCTGGATGTCCATGGTACCGTTTTGCGTCATCACGGCAATATGGCTCTTTCCGGCAGGGAACTCCGTGAGGAAATCTTCATGGCAATCGTCGCTACGGCCGGCTTCGATACAGGCACTCAATCGTTCACAAACCCTGACGGTGGCGTCTTGGACATGCCGTTGAGTGGTTACGCTGTCGGATTCCATAGTATTTTTAACGCCCCGTCAATCTTGACCGCCGGCTTCGACATTCAGGAGTCTCATCTGAAGCCGGTCGTTTTCGATCCTGCCGACACACCGGCGGTGACCGCCAGTGACGTGACGGATCGAGAATCCCTCAAGGCCTTCGTGAACGGGGCGATCGAGTTCGTAAGTGACGTTTACGCGCGCGAAGGCACTAGAGCTGTTACAAGAATGAAGAGCGCTTTCAGGCAGGAGGAGGGGCCCTGGAGAGACGGTTCCGTCTACCTCTATACGCTGGATACCACCGGATACGTCTGGTTTCATGCGGCATTTCCGCAACAGTTCGAGTTGGTACTGGCCACCGGCAGATACCTGGATGCCGTTACCGGAAAACCCATTTTCCTCAAGATCATCGAGGCAGCCCAATCAAACCCGGACGGCGCCTTCGTCGAGTATCACTTCGATGATCCCGCCGATGACTCCGACAGCGCCGAGATTCCCAAGACCGCCTTCGTACGCATGTATAGCTTCCCCGGACTTGAAAATATACTCCCTCCCTTTATCTTTGGCTCCGGCTTTTATGGGCCGTCGACCGGCACCGACACCATGACCCAGTTCGTCCCGGTCGTGCTGAACGCGGGCGGGAAGAACAACTCCCACTTCACTTCGGAGCTGGCCCTGACCAACCGGGGCTCCGATGCGGCCATGATCAACTTTACCTATACGGCTGAGGAAGGCGGTGGCAGCGGCGCCGCCACCGACATGCTGGGCCCCCACCAGCAGATGATCGCCTCTGACGCCATCGACTATCTCAGGAGCCTCGACGTTCCAATTCCCGGAAGCGGCAACCGGGTAGGGACCTTGCGGGTGGATGTCTCGGGTTCTTCCGATGTGAGCGCGGTGGTCCGGACCACCACCCCCACGGCCGTCCCCGAGGGGCGCGCCGGGCTGGCCTATCCGGGAGTTCCGGAAGATATGGGGTTCCACGAGGAAGCCGTCTATCTCTGCGGGCTGCGCGACAACCCGCAGGACCGCTCCAACGTGGCTGTCCAGAACATGGGGTCGCAGGGCTCGATCACCCTTAAAATCACGGCCTTTTCGGGGAATCCCTCCGATCCGAGCGGTGAAGTGGCCTGGGAAGACACGCTGGGGCCGGGAGAGTTCCACCAGGTAAACACAGTGCTGACGAGTGCCGGAAAGGCCGATCCCGTTTTCGGGGGATACGTCAGGGTGGAGCGGGTGGAGGGGATGGCGCCCTTCTACGCCTACGGGGTCATCAACGACAACGCCAACTCGGACGGCTCCTTTGTCTTTCCGGTGACCGCCGCCTCGCTGGAGGGAGCCAAGGGGCAGACCCTGCCGGTGGTGGTGGAGAGGGGATCCTTCACCAGCGAGCTGACGGTGACCAACTTCTCGGACGAGGACAAGACGGTGAATTTGAGCCTGGTGGCGGATGCCATTCAGACGGATGACTACACGTCCACATTTTCCCTGCTGCTGGCGGCAGGTCAGCAGCACATTGTTCCCAGTGTCATAGAGGCAGTTCGCCAGAGCGGCGCATCGGGCCTGGGTCCCGGCATTGCCGGGCCTTTGTTCATCACGGCGGCCGGGGCGGACATGAGCGGGATCGTGATCGGAGCCCGGACAGGGTCGCAGGCAGATCCGGGTGACATGAGCAAGGGGCAATACGGCGTCTTCTACACTGCAGTGCCCCGTGGCGCGGGATTTACCGACAGTGCCTGGGTGACGGGGTTGCAGCAGAACGAAGAAAACCGGAGCAACCTGGCGCTGGTGAACCCCGGGGAGGTGGATAACAGCCCCAGCGTCTTCAACCTCGACATCTACGATGGGGAAACCAGCATGCTGGTCAGCACCGTCATCGGTGTCGCGGTCGGGGCCAGAGACTGGCACCAGATCGACGGCATACTGCGCAACCACGCTCCGGGGACCACGCAGGGGTACGTCCGGATCCGCAAGGTCTCGGGCGCCAACCCCTTCCTGGCCTACGGGGTGGTCAACGACGGCGGAGCCCCGGGTCAGAGAACCGGTGACGGCGCCTATATCCCGGCCCGAAAATAAGGTCCGGCCCCAACCGACTGGAGTCCTTGCACATCCCCTCCCCCAAAGACCTGGGAAGAGTAGGGGACGTTATTGAATTGCTGGAATAACTTGGATCCCCGGCACCTGAATTCCAGTAATTCAACAACGTCCCCTTTGCACTCGCGCCTTCCCGACCCTTGGCGGATCCCTTTTGGCCTCCTCCAACCCCTTAGTGTGACTTCGTGGTCCTTCGTGTGTCTTCGTGGATAACTCTTTTTACCTGCCAGCGGTTCCGACCCACGGCACTCCCCCGCGTTTGCGCCGGTTCCGGGGGATGGGATAATATCCAGCCCTCGACGGTCCGCCAAGATCATGCCCTGAAACGACTTCCTGCCGCAGGAGCCAGCCATGACGATTCCCATGGATCAAATCACCAGCATGCCGGCGTTTTCTCCCTACTATCCCCCGCCGCCGGTACGCTATCGCAACGCGCGCTTTCAGTTCGTCTTCTTCCGGGCGGACCCTGCCGCCGTGGACCGCGTGCTCCCCGCCTGCCTGGAACCGGCAGAGGACGGCTACTGCGTGGCCATCGGGATCTCCATCCCTTGGGCTTCCAGCTATGGGGCCTTCGACGAAAGCGTGCTGACGGTCAAGTGCACCTTCAAGGGAGAAACCGGGTATTTCGCCCCGGTGGCCTTTCTGAACTCCCGCTCCAGCATCCCGGCGGGACGGGAGATCTACGGCACCCCCAAGGTGTTCGCGGAGTTCGAGTGCGGCATGGATGAGCGTGTGGCTTACACCGACACCCGGTTGGCGGGCGCCTCGGTGCTGGCCATCCGTTCCACCTTCCACCGGGAGGCCCGGGTGGAGGAACTGCCCGACCTCACTCCCTCCTGGCGGCTCAAGGCGATTCCCCGGGTGGACGGCCGCGGCGCCGACGTGCTCCAGTTGATCGACGGGGCCAACGTCACCTCCGACGTCGACGTGCACATCTGCAGGGCCGGGGACGGAGTGATCCAGTGCGACCCCTCGCCCATTTACAACCTGGCCGACTTCACGCCGCTGGAGTACTACGGCGCCTACTACCTGGAGCAGGACTACACCGAGGGATACGGAGAGGTGGTCCACGACTTCCTGAATCCCGCCTGAAGCCGAAACGGGCTGGTCGTGCCGCTATGGGACAGCAACAGAGATCACCGGCCAGGCTGAGCAAGCGAACATGGAACCAGTGAAGTTGGCGGTGGTGGGCGCCGGGCTGATCGGCAGCAAGCACGCCCGGCTGGTCCACGGGCAACCGGAGTGCTCTCTGGTCGGAGTTTGCGATCCGGATCCCGGACGCCGATCGGTGGCCGAGGAACTCGAAGCCCCCTTTTACCGGGACCTTACCGCTCTCCTGGAGGAACAGCAGCCCGAGGGGGTCATTGTCGCCACGCCCAACGGAACCCACCTGGCCGTGGCCGAGGTCTGCGCCGCGAAGGGCGTCGACCTGCTGATCGAGAAGCCCATTGCCGACACCCTGCCCGCTGCCCGGAGCATCGTGGAGGTGGCCGCTGCATCCGGCTGCCGGATCCTGGTGGGCCACCACCGGCGTCACAATCCGCTGATTCGGGAGGCGCGCTCCCAGGTTCAAGGCGGCGCGCTGGGGCGGCTGATTGCGGCGTCCATGATGTGGACACTGCTGAAGCCGGCGGAATATTTTCAGGTGGATTGGCGTTGCCGGCGTCCGCAGGGGGGACCCCTCCTGATCAACCTCATTCACGAGCTGGACATTCTGCGCTACATCTGTGGTGAGATCCGCCAGGTGTATGCCCAATCGGCTTCCATGGCCCGGGGGCTGGAGGTCGAGGACACCCTGAGCATCACGCTTTCCTTTGCCGACGGAGCCCTGGGCTCCATCATCGCCTCCGACGCCGCCCCCTCGCCCTGGTCCTACGAAATCTCCAGTGGAGAGAACCCCTACTATTTTCACACCAGCCAAAACTGTTATCATTTTCTGGGCTCGGAGGGGGCCCTGGCCTTTCCCCGTATGGAGCTGTGGCGCTACGGGGACCCGTCCCGGGCCGGCTGGCAACATCCCTTGAGCCGGACTCGCCGAGAGGTGGCCCCGGCGGATCCGCTGGTGCTGCAACTGCAGCACTTCTGCCGGGTGGTTCGAGGGCGGGAGCCTCCGCTGGTGGACGGGGCCGACGGGGCCCGTACCCTGGCGGTCGCTCTGGCGGTTCAGGAATCGATCGACCGGCAAGCTCCCGTCCTGCTCGCTGACGAGGACGCCTTCAGGAGCGGGTTTGACGACTCAGCCCCAGGAGTGCGAGCCGAGTCTCCCGACACGGATTCATGCAACTGACCCGGAGCCAGATCGAGGAGTTCAACGACCGCGGCTACGTGTTTTTTCCGGGCTTGCTGGACGGCCGGGAGGTTGCCGCGCTGCAGCAGGCGATGCCCGAGATCCTCAGCCGTCCGGGGCCGGAAGTCGTTCCCGAAAAGGACAACCCCCAGGCCGCCCGGCTGGTCTTCGGCGCCCACCTCTACTCCGAGCCCTTCCGGCGGCTGTCGCAGTTGCCGCGATTGCTGGGTCCGGCGCAGCAGTTGCTGAAGGAAGAGGTCTACCTGCATCAGAGCCGCATCAACCCCAAGCCGGGACTGGCGGGAGGGGCTTCCTGGGACTGGCACCAGGACTACGGCGCCTGGCACGTGGTGGACGGCATGCCGGAACCTCGCTGCCTGATGGTGGCCGTGTTCATCGACGACTGCACCCCGGTCAACTCGCCCCTGCTGGTGGTGCCGGGTTCCCATCGGGACGGGTTTCTGGACTCGATCCAGCTCCACCGGGACGCCGAAGGGTATTCCCTCTACCACATCGACGAGGACACGTTTCGCCGGCTGGCGGAAGAGAACGGAATCGAGGCCCTGATCGGTCCGGCCGGGTCGGTCTGCTTCTGCCACAGCATCGTCGTCCACGGCTCGGCCAACAACGTCTCGCCCTGGCGGCGGGCCATCATGTACCTGATTTACAACGCCGTCAGCAACGCCTGCACCGGAACCGAACGGCCCTGGTTCCAGAACCACCGGGATTTCACACCCCTGCGGCCCATCGAGGACGGCAGCCTCAGGCAGTGGCGTTGAAGGGGCTTCCCACGGGTGCTGCCTCGGTTGAAGATCGCTCGGGATTCGGACCTGGAAGCTGCAGCCCCCTGCGGCCCGGCTCTAGCCGGCGGAGCAGCTTCTCACTGACCTGGAGGAGAGAATGAATCGAAGGAAGTTCCTTTCCCATTCGGCGGTAGCCCTGTCGGCTGGATCCTCGGTCCTGGGGGCCGCTCGATCCCGAGCAAACCGTCCTGACTGCAACTACCGCATCGTCTACAACGACGACGGCCACACCCTGCAACGGGTGTCCGGAATCGGGGAGCTGTTGGAGAAAGGGGTGGACCGCTTTATCGGGACCCAGGTGGATGCCCTGTTCTGGAGCGTTGGTGAAGCCGACGTCTTCTACTTCAGGACCAGGACTGCCGAGATGTACGGGGAGCACCTGAAGCGGTTCCGGAGTGCCGGGGCCCTTCGGTTCATACAGGGCCTGGAGAGCGTTCTCAAGGAACGGGAGGACTACTTTCAGGCCATGGCCGATCGCTGCCGCCAGATCGGTATCCAGTTCTTTGTGACCGTGCGGATGAACGATGCCCACGACAGTCCCAAGGGTTGGAACGCCGTCGATCTCTACAGCCAGTACAAGAGGGCTCACCCGGAACTGCTGCTGGGAGACGCTGTCCATCCCAGTTTTGCCACCGGATTCGATTTCGCCTATGAGCAGGTACGGCAAAACAAGTTCAAGGTCATCGAAGAAATCGTCCAGGATTATGATCTGGATGGCATCGAGTTGGATTTCCTGCGGCACCCGGCCTTTTTCAAGCCCGATGAGGCCTATCGCAACCGCCACCTGATCACCCAACTGGTTCGCAGGGTGCGAGCCCTGGTGGACCGGGCCTCGGAGAGTCGCGGCAAACCCTTTCGACTGGCCGCCAGGGTCCCTTTCACCTTCAACCTTGCCTTCAAGCTGGGATTCGACGTCCCCACCTGGATCGAGGAAGGCCTGTTGGACGTGGTGACGGCGGGAACCCCGCGGGGCCATGAATCCGACCTGTCCATGCGGGAATACGTGGAATTCGTTGGAGGTCGCGATCTCACCCTGCTGGGACAGATCGGCTTGTATCATCCTGCGGAGCAGACCCGGGCCACGGCCTTGAACTACTGGAAGCAGGGCGTGGACGGGATCTATCTCTTCAATTGGTACGCTCCCCTGTGGGACCGGGAGCTTTGGCGCAAGTCACTGGTGGAGATCGGAGACCCCGGCCTGTTGAAGCACCGGGACAAGCGCTACCTCATCGATGAGCAGGTCGGCTCCCTGTGGCGGCGATCCCACCCCAAGGCCCAGCTTCCGCTGAAGATCCAGCAGGAAAAGGTGGGAGGACCCGCCCGGATCCGGTTTTTCGTTGGCGATGACGTGCCGGCGGCCGCGGCCGAGGGCAAGTCGGTCAAGGCCAAGCTGGTCATGCGCCTGGAACAGCAGATGGATGACGACGATCTGCAGTTCCGGTTGAACGGTGTGGATCTTCCCAGGGAAAAGGAAGAGGTTCGGCGGGAGCCCACGCTTTTCGGCAGTCGAGACTTTCTCCACCTGCCGTTCCGGGCCGACATCCTCAAGAGCGGATTCAACCGGTTGGAACTGGTTCTGAAAAAGCGCAACCCGCGCCTGGCGGTACCCCTGGTCCTGGCGCAGATGAGCGTGGAGATCGACTACGGCAGCAAGGGATAAATCAACGGGAATCGAGGGCAATCACATGGGCAAGGACAACGGAAGCTACGCCGAGCACTATCGGGAGCAGGGCTACCTGGTGGTGGAGGGTTTGCTGTCAGCCGAAGAAGTGCAGCGGGTGCGGCAACGGACCGAAGACCTGATTTCCGGCGCCGTTCCCGGATATCCGATGGAGGATATCGAACTGGAGCCGGGGGCCGAGCGGGTGGAGCTGGCGACGGTGCGCAAGCTGAACCGTCCCGCCGACAACGATCCGGTTTTTCTGGCTCATGCCGGCCATCCCCGGATTCTGTCCATCGTGGAGTCCATGATCGGCCCCGACATCAAGCTCTATAACAGCCAGTGCTTCATGAAGCCGCCGGGAGGGGTGGAGAAGCCCTACCACCAGGACTCGGCCTACTTCGCCATCGAGCCCATGGACCTGGTGACCTGCTGGACGGCGCTGGACGACGTCACCCCGGAGAAGGGACCCATGTATGTGATTCCGGGAAGCCACCGGCAGGGCGTTCTGGATCACAGCCAGCCCTGGGTGGTGCGCGACCGGCGGGACAAGCAGGTGCCCGACGAGGCCCTGGACCTCAGCCGGGAAACGCCCCTGCTCATGCCGGCGGGCGGGTGCTCCTTCCACCACAGCCTGCTGCTGCACCGATCCACGCCCAACCGTTCCACCACCTCGCGCCGCGGCCTGGCCGTCCACTACATGTCGGCCCGGTCCCGCTGGACCGACGACACCCGGCCCCAACCCAACTATGTCCTCCTGCAGGGCAGGGAATACCCCGGCTGCGTATAAGGGGGCTGCGACCCGGCAACCCGGC
Source organism: Acidobacteriota bacterium (assembly GCA_009841055.1). Taxonomy (GTDB): domain Bacteria; phylum Acidobacteriota; class Terriglobia; order Versatilivoradales; family Versatilivoraceae; genus Versatilivorator. Next base: position 16,751 of record VXMN01000119.1, on the reverse strand, counting down.
GCGTGCCCCCTCAAGCAGCAAGAGTGATGGGAGCAGGCCCACCCGGGAGCGCATGGGCAGGGCTGCGGCCCCGCAAACCGGCGCGTTCTCCCTCAAGCAGCAGGAGTGATGGGAGCAGGTCCACCCGGGAGCGCGGGCGTCCCGCCCGCATGCACTGCCGTCGCGTCCCGCTCAGTTTCCCTGCGATGGGGCACGCGTAACCGTCTATTGTTCGTCAACATAGTAGGGATTGAACCGCGCGTCGCCGGCTCGCCGTCACGGCAGCTCGGCTGTCGGCTCGATCCACGTCCGAGAATGCACCATGCCGCTTCGATTCTTTGCCAACGCCGAGGAACTCAGGGATTGGTTCCGCGACCATCACGACAAGCTGGACGAACAGTGGATCGGTTTCTACAAGAAGCACACAGGGATACCGAGCATCGACTGGGAACAGTCGGTCGACGTTGCGCTCTGCTTCGGTTGGATCGACGGTCTCCGCAAGAGTCTCGGCGCCACGAGCTACAAGATCCGGTTCACGCCACGCCGGGCGGGGAGCCGCTGGAGCAAGCGCAACCTCTCGCGGATGGAAGCCCTCATGGCCGAAGGGCTCGTGGAAGAGTCCGGGCTCGCGGTGTTCCAGGCCCGGGCCACGTCCTTGCCGGACGACCAGACGGCCGCCAGGGCCCTGCCCGCGTCGCTGGAGAAACGGATCCGGGCCCGTCCCAAGGCATGGGGCTTCTTCCGAGCCACCCGGCTGGCGTACCGAAAGGGCGCATCGGCCTGGATCAACAGCGCCAAGAAGGAGGAGACCCGTCTCCGAAGGCTGGACCAGTTGATTGAGTGCTGCGAGCGCGGCGAGCCGGTCCCCCCGTTGCGCTGGGGCGGCAGGCCGGTCGGCAAGCGGGACTGACCGGGGTTCGGGCCGTGCCCTGGTGCCGGTTCCTTCGGAGGCGCAACGAACAGAACTGACGGATCGCCCGTGATTGCAGGCACCTCCAACCTCGACTGGGTCCAAGCCATCACGGCCTGGCCGAACAGTTACGGGCACCCGGCCACCCTGCCGGCAGGAACGGCATGGGCCCAGCCCACCCGGGAGCGCGGGCGTCCCGCCCGCATGCAATGCCGTTGCGAGCCGCTCAGTCTCCCTGCGATTCGGCACCCGGCCTGCCAGCGGGAACGCCATGGGCTCGTCCGAAGCAGAGCCCTGACGCCACCCGGGAGCGCGGGCGTCCCGCCCGCATGCACTGCCGTTGCGGGCCGCTCAGTTTCCCTGCGATTCGGCACCCGGCCTGCCAGCGAGAACGCCACGGGCCCGGCCGAGGCAGAGTCCTGGCGCCGTTGCCGGTCGAGCCGGATGGAGGAGATGGCCGAGGTTGTTCCAAGAAGTGTGCGGGCGTCCCGCCCGCGCTCCCGGGCGGGCCTTCATCCCATGACGTCTTCGCAGCATTTACCCGCATTTCTCAGCGGGCATCCCGCAAGCCCTTCCAGATGCTGTAGCACATTCCCAATAGAAGCAGCGCGAACGGCAAACCGGTCAAGAGCGAAGCCGTCTGCAGCGCCACCAGTCCGCCGCTGACCAGCAGCGTGATGGCGACAATGCCTTCGAATGCGCACCAGAAGACGCGCTGAACCACCGGCGCATCCAGCTTGCCTCCGGCGGTGATGGTGTCGACGACGAGCGAGCCGGAATCGGAGGAGGTGACGAAGAAGATAATGACCAGGACGATGCCGACAATCGAGGTGACCTCGGCGAGTGGCAGCGTCTCCAGCATCCTGAACAGGGCCAGTTCCGGTTGCTGGGCCTGCACCGCCTCGACCACCGCGGAATGGCCGCCCTCGAGATAGTTCGACAGCGCGGTTTGCCCGAAGGCGTTCATCCAGAGCGCCGAGACCAGCGTCGGGACGACCAGCATGCAGCCGACCAGTTCGCGCACCGTGCGGCCGCGCGAGACCCGGGCGATGAACATGCCGACGAAGGGCGACCAGGAGAGCCACCAGGCCCAGAAGAAGGTGGTCCATCCGTGCATGAAGTCGAAGTCGCTACGGCCCACCCAGTTGCTGAGCGGTCCGATCGCCGCCAGGTAGTGGCCGATGCTGGCGACGAACCCGGTCAACAGGTCCAGAGTCGGACCCACCGCCAGCACGAAGGCGAGCAGCAGCAGGGCCAGCAGCAGGTTGGTCTGGCTCAGGCGCTTGACGCCCCTGTCCATCCCGGCGACCACCGATGCGATGGCGACGAGCGTGATGGTGGCGATTATCAGCACCTTGGTCGTGGTGTTGGCCGGTACACCGAATATAAGGGCCAGCCCCGCCGCCGTCTGCTCGGCGCCCAGGCCGAGGGAGGTGGCCAGTCCGAAGAGAGCGGCAAACACCGTGAGGACGTCGATCAGGTGGCCGAACCGGCCCCAGACCGCCTTGCCCAGAACGGGGTAAAACGCCGAGCGCAACGTCAGCGGCAAGCCGAGATTGTAGGCGGCGAAGGCAAGCGCGAGCGCGACCACCGCGTACATCGCCCAAGGGTGCAGGCCCCAGTGAAAGATGGCGGAGGCGATGGCCATCCTTTGGGCGGCGGCAGTGTCGGCAGCGTCGACCCCGAGCGGAGGATTCCGGAAATGGGTGATCGGCTCCGCCACTCCGAAGAACATCAGGCCGATGCCGATTCCGGCTGCGAACAGCATGGCGAACCACGACCAGACGGAGTAGTCGGGTTTGGCATCCGGACCGCCGAGGCGAATGCGGCCGAGCGGAGTCACTACCAGCAGCAGACAGAACAGGATGAAGAGGTTGCCCGCGCCCAGGAACACCCAGTCGAACGTCGAAGTGAGCCAGGCGTGCAGTGCATTGAAAACGGCGCCCGCGGCCTCCCGGAACGCCAGCACGCCGACGACGAATGCGATGATGGTGAGGCTGGATACGGCGAAGACCGGATGGTGAATGTCGAGGCCCAGGAACCGGATATTGTCCCGGCCAATCCGGTAGTCGGTCTGGGTGTTGTTGGTTGGCATGCGGGGTCTGAAGCGTACCGGGTCTCGCGGAGGCCGTAGCGTGTTGATTCCGGCCGCGGGTACTGCAGTGTCCGTTGGCCATGATACCCCGGCTTGCAATCGATCCCTAGCCGAGGGACAGTGCATCCCGCGCAGAACCCCCACAACGTAGGGCCAATTCTTGTGGTTGCCCGGTTGTTCCCGGTCGCCCGATCAGCGCCGCGTAGGGGGGAGCACACAAGGGAGATCCCTACGCCTTACTGAGCGATTGTAGGCTTGCCCTCGGACTGATAGAGTACGTCTCTTGCGTCACTGAGCAACGGAGAACAACGCGGGTGCTGATCACCATCGCCAGCTTCGACCACCCCCTTGAGGCCAACCTGGCCAAGACGCGGTTGGAAGCAGAGGGAATCGAGTGCGTACTGACCAACGAGCATATCGCCGGCATGAATTGGGTCTGGGCTCCGACCATTGGAGGCGTAGGTCTCCAAGTTCTGGAAGCGGATGCCCGGAGAGCCATGGAAATTCTTGAAGGCGAGCCCGACGACGAGGAAAGGGCGGACGAGCACTAGCCGACATTCTTCACCGGGGCGCGGCACTCTGTGAAATGGCGCAGGCGCTGGCCGAGGCGCTTCCTGCTGAGACTATCGGGCCGGGACTGCAGGAAAGGGAACTTGGACGCCGGGACTGAAAGGGTTCCACAGATCTCAACGGAGGAGAGCACAAACATGGAAATCGCATTGATGGCGGCAAGCATGCTGGAGAGATCCTGGGAGGAGATGCTGGACTCCTGCAAGAAGCACGGCATTCGCCTGGTGGAGGCCTGCGGGGGCGGGCACATTCCCAAGGTCCACTACGACCCGGTCAAGCTGGCAACCTCGCCGGCCGATTTCGAGGCCTTCAAGCGCAGCCTGGACGAACGGGAGATGCAGATCTGTTCCTTCGGCTGCCATGGAAACCCGATCCACCCCAACCCGGCCATCGCCGAGGGGGCCCACGCCGACCTGGTGGCCACCTGCAAGCTGGCCAGCCGGTTGGACGTGCACCACATCAGTTTGTTGGCCGGCACGCCCGCCGGCGGTCCCGACGACCAGACTCCCAATTGGATCATCAACTCCGCCTTCGTCATGTGGAAGGATGCCTACCGCTGGCAGTGGGAGGAGAGAATCATCCCCTACTGGAAAAAGGCCGCCGCCATCGCCGACGACTACGGGGTCAAGCTGTGCATCGAGCCCCACACCGGCGATTGCGTCTACAACACCCAGACCTTCCTGCGCCTCCGCCGGGAAGTCGGGCCCACCATCGGCATGAACCTGGATCCCTCCCACCTGTGGTGGCAGGGCATCGATCCCATCGTCTTCGTCGAGACCATCGGCGAGGCCATCTACACCTGCCACGTGAAGGACGTGGCCCTGGACCCGAGGTTGACCGCCCGCGACGGCCTGGCCTCCAGCGCCTACTACGACGAGTGGGACAAGCGGTCCTGGAGCTACCGCACCCTGGGCTATGGGCACGACGAGTTCTTCTGGCGCAACTTCATCGTCAGCCTGCGCCGGGCCGGCTATGACGGTCCCCTCAGCATCGAGTGCGAGGAACCCTACCTCACCGTGGACGACTCGCTGGCCAAGGCGGTGGAGCTGCTGAAATACGTCCTGCCCAACGAACCGGCGCCGACGGGCAACTGGATGGACGCCTACCAACTGGACGACTACGAGAAGAACCTGGGGGGATAGGGGAAGGGAATAGACTGCTGAAAGTCTCTGGTACTCTTCCTCAGAAAACGAGCCTTACGGAAATGGGACAGTGGTCGGAAAGACGCTTGCGCCAACCGAAGTAATTCCTCTCGCTGTAGGTTAATTCTTCGAATGAATTGGGCTTCACAGCTTTCCCGGCGATCGGTCCCACAACAATGTGATCAATGAATTCCGGGAACCTGCTGCCCCAGCACTTCGGCCTTTTGCCGGCGTTGACCCTGTATACCGGCTTTGGATTTCCATCGGCAATGAAACGCCAGAGATCGTCACCCCGCCGGTCCATGCGCCGATTGAAGTCACCCAGCAGAACGAAGGCTCGTCCCCGTTCCAGGCGCCGGTCGATCCATGACTCGAGCGGCCTCACCTGGGACTTGAGCTCGCGGCAGCTCTCGATGATGGGGCGGTCCAGGTCCCGGTCGAAGCAGCCGGACTTTAGGTGCACGGACATCACGTCGATCTTCCTGCCGCCCACATCCAACTCGATCACGGTGCCGTAGCGCAATCCCCATTTCGTGCTCAGCTCTCGATAATCGGGCAGACGCCGGTATCGGATACCCCTGCGGATCGCGAATCCGGTGCGCTGCCTGGTGTCCCTACGGTGCGACAATTCAATACGGTACTGCTGTGGCGGAAACACCTTGCGGACAAAGCCCGTATCGACTTCCTGCAAGGCGATAACGTCCGCGTCCAGGTCGTTTGCGTATGCGGCCAACCTGGCGTAATCATTGGCCTTGCGCCCGTGATGATCCGGGTCCTCCGAGGTGAGCCAGTAGATGTTCCAGGATGCGATCTTGATCTCTGCCGCGCCGGCGCAGACCGGAATCGCCTTGAGCAGGAACACCAGCAGCACCGATGCCGTCAGATATCCCACGGTTTTGTTGTTGAGCATGGTGCCTCAAAACTGGCCGCCTAAGATCTGATCTGTGAGCGGTCGAAATTCAGCCACTGTGACATCTTGGCGCAAACCTGCCTATAATGAGTGCTCCTTTCAACTTTCGTCAAAAAAACGGAGTCGGCCATGCACTTTTCCAACTCTTCCGGAAGAAATCCTGAAGCCGAGACCGGCACTCTCACCCGCCGCGGTTTTTTTGCCGGCGTTGGCGGCGCCCTTCTCTTGAACGGCTGGAAGCCGGTGTGGGCGGCCAAAAAGGAGGCCGAGTCCCGGCATGGCTCCATCCGGGTCACCGACATCGAGGTCCACAACATCACCGAGGAGTTCGTGGACTGGATCGCCTATGAGCTCAACCACTTCTACGGTCCCTGGAAACGGACCATCTACGTGGTGCATACCGACGCCGGCCTGACCGGGCTGGGCGAGAGCGGAAGTCCGGAGTCCGAGGAGACCATCGAAAAATACATCGGCACCAGCCCCTTCGACTGGGTGGGAGACGAGAACTCGCTGGGATTGGGGACGGCCATGTACGACCTGATGGGCAAGGCTGCCGGAGTCCCCGTCTACAAGCTCTTCGGGCAGCGCTACCGCCGCTGGGTGCCGGTGGCCTCCTGGACGGTCTCGACCCATCCCAAGCGCATGGCGCAGGCCGTCAAGAACTTCTCGTCCATGGGCTACACCTGGATGAAGTACCACCTCTCGCCCTTCGAGAACGTGATGGACCAGATGGACGCCATGCAGGAGGTGGCCCCGGAGGGGTTCCGCATCCACCACGACATCACCATGCACGGCACCAACGACCACATGTTCGAGCTGCTGGAGAACATCTCGAAATACCGCATCGCCGGCTGTTTCGAGGATCCTCTGCAGGAACGCGACATCGAGGGCTACGCCGAGCTGCGCAAGCGCTGCCGGCTGCCGATCGTCTACCACCATACGCCGCTGGGAGGCACCTTCGAGGTGCTGAGGCGGGCGGCCGACGCCTACATGCTGGGACACCAGAAGATCGGAACCGCCCGGCGGCGGGCCGGCCTGTTCGCGGCCGCCAACATCCCCTTCATGCTGCAGAACGTCGGCGGCAACATCACCCGGGCCATGACGGCCCACATGCAGTCGGCCTTTAAAACCGCCAGCTTCCACTTCGTCAACACCTCGGAGAGCAAGAAGTCGGACGTGGTCAAGGAGCGGCTCGATCCGGTCAATGGATTCGTCAAAGTTCCGGAACGACCGGGACTGGGGGTGACCCTGGACCGGGCGGAGCTGGAACGGCTGGAAAAGCTGCAACTGCCCGAGCAACCCAAGTGGATCATCAAGACCCGCTTTACCGACGGCACCCGCATGTACAACATCGCCGATCCCGAGCGGTCCCTCTTCATGGTGCGCCCCGACCGCTGGCGCCTCATCCCCATGAGCTACGACTCACCCCTCACCACCGAATACTGGGACGACGACGGCTCGGAAGAATACCGCAACATGTTCGCCCGGATCGAAAAGGAAGGGGTAGTGCTGATCAAGCCGTGAGGGGCGGTGCAGGGTTTGTAGTGAGCGGCGTGGACGGTTACCATTCGGCCACATTGTCGTCCTCCAGCACCGCGATCCGGGCAGGTCGTCCATCCTCCCGATAGAGGAGGGCCTTGGCTAAAGACTCGTGGCGAGCGAGCCTTAAGGTGTCGTGGTTCAGTGCGGACAAAGGGAAAGAAAGCATGGCTGTGAACGTAGAAGTCAAAATCAGGAAGCTGAGCACCTCACAGCACACGAAGGTGGACGTGCGCGCCGCTGAGCTGATTGTCGAAGAAATGACGCGACGCGAACATCGCAAGGCCCGCAGGCGCACGGAACTCCGGTTGGCGAAGCGACTTGAAATCTCACAGGACAGCGTCTCACGGTTTGAGTAGCGCAGTGATCTTCTACTATCGACGCCGAGCGGGACGGTAGGTATAAGTGACTATCAACGAGCTGTTGCTAATCACCGAATTTCCTGAACGTGGACCAGCGGCTTTGTTGGGCACAGGCGTGGCCTTGCCTTGACCCTAAGGGGGAGGGCAGATACCATCTGATCCGGGAAAAGTTCGCTTGGACCGGGACGCCTATCGGGACCGCGACGTCCTTCCATTGCTCGAAACAAGGGGTGCAATTGCCCAGTACTTGAGGGTTGAAAATCTAGTGGTGACCAAAATGAACATAGTCCCAATCTAGTGCTGTTCCACTAGGATGTGACTCGGACGGACACCAATTTATCCAGTATTGGGGGCAGGCGAAGAAAACACATTTGGAAGGAGAAAGTAATGCCTACCTATTATGTAGAAGGAAAGACGCTGCAATCCGATGAGAAGAATCTGAGGCAGAAGGAGATTCTGGAGATGGCGGGGTATTCTCCCGAAGCGTACTATCTGGTTTCTGAGAGTGGAACGGAATATCGCCAGCCTGATGATCAGGTTCCTATCGCCGAGGGTGAAAAGTTCTCGGTCAAGCCGCATAGAGAAATAATAGGCGGTGATGTAATCCACTACGAAGTCAATGGGGAACGCCAAAGAACAAATATTAGCCCTGTTGCTCTGAAGATCATACTTATGAACGCCGGACGCGAGGCCGGTGTTGACCCTAACGATCTTCAGAACTACCGCCTAGAGAACATCGCAACCGGGGATCGCTACAATGATCCCGACGAACTCGTTCCTGTTCGCGAAGGTGATAAGTTCGTAGCCATCTATACCGGTTCAACACCTGTCGCATGAGTGCCGTTGAAATCATCCGCGAAGAGCTTTGCCGCTTAGGGCATGCTGCTGAGATTGTCTCGTTTCCGAACTACGGACGAGTTGTAGTATTCGACTACACGGTCGACGCTGGCCCTCACAGTGGTAAGTCTTACAGGATTGGAATCAGCTTTCAGGAAACTGGATATCCAGAATACCCACCGCATTTCATCCATATTTGCAATGCACCACCGCTCAATCTGACAGCGCATTCAACATACGACGAAGGCGATGCGAAGTGGAGTGCGTTCAGCGTCCCACCTAATGATTTTTGGGATAGCTTGCCAGCAGAACACAAAAACATGAAAACTTACCTCAATAAACACGTGCGGCGATTTTGGGCCAAAACATGAACTATGATGCGGTCCTTCCCTACCGCACATACGTGCAGGCACGCGACCACCTATTGCAGCACACGCGTCTGTCCAAGAGGCAGGAAGATCTCTGCTTTTGCCTATGGCGGCCGAGTACGGGGAGAGTCAGATACTCCGCAATCGTTTCAAACATCATCGAACCGGTTGAAGGAGAGAGAACGCTTCATGGAAATGCCGCTTTCGACTCTGAATACCTTTCTCGGTCGTTGCGTTTAGCCTTTGACAGGAAGATGGGCCTCGGCTTCATGCACAACCACTTAACCGTTGGCTGGCAGGGCATGAGCGACGAAGACATAGTAGCGGAACGCGACAGAATCGCTCCCGCTGCTGCCGTCACAGGATTGCCACTTGTAGGGTTAACGATGGGAACAGATGGTAGTCTAAGTGCCCGCTTTTGGATCGAACGCAAGCAGCGTAGACCTATTTGGTGCCACAAGGTACGCGTCGTTGACGGTGGTACGATGAGGGTCACATACAATGATTCAATGTATCCAGAATATAGGCGACGTCCTCAACTGCAACGCACAATTGACAGTTGGGGGCTGGCTATGCAGCAACGGATGGCACGACTTAGGATTGGTATTGTTGGTCTTGGCAGTGTGGGAGCAGTAGTAGCGGAAGCACTTGCAAGGATGGGTGTAGCGAATTTAACTTTGATTGATGCCGACAAAGTAGAAACACACAATCTTGATAGACTTCTAAATGCGACTTCCAAAGATGTCGGTACTTACAAAGCGAAACTCGCGGCTAGGCAGGCAAAGCTTGCCACGACGGCTAATGACTTCCGAGTCACTTCAATTACTGGCAATCTCCAGAATGAGTTCAGCTATCAGGCTGCGCTAGACTGCGATCTTCTTTTCTCTTGTGTGGACCGTCCCCTTCCTAAAGACCTCCTTAATCATATTGCCTACGCACACTGCATTCCGGTCATATTTGGGGGCGTATTTATCGACAACAAAGCCGACGGGCGTCTTGCACAGGCCAATTGGACTGTTTCGATAGTAGGTCCGGGCACTCGTTGTCTTCGTTGTGACAGCCAGTATTCCAGTTCAGACGTTGTTCAAGAGCTAGACGGATCTCTTGACAACCCTGAGTATCTCAGAATGCACGATAGCGATTCGGCCACAATACGTAATCAGAATGTTTTCCCGTTTAGCGCCAATCTAGGTAGCTCGATGGTGATCGAAATGGTCCGCTACATGATTGCTGAGGACTGGTGGCCTGCTAAGGGTGCCAAAACGACGTACTACTTTGTCCGAGGAAACCAGGAGCGTTTTGATTCTTTGACATGCAAAACGCATTGTTCGATAAGGGATCGAATTGGAACAGGAGACACGTCTCATTATCCGTTCATTGAATCGAGCTCTTTCGATTCGCTCGCCCGGCGCTTCTTTCGCCTTTTCGCTAGTGTCCTGGGTAAGTTTCTGGATTCGTTCAAATGACATCCGTCACCGAGCTTCGTCTTAGAGATATTCGTTGTTTTGCTGGCGAACAAACAGTCGCGATACCCCGAATTATGCTTCTTGTAGGCGAAAACAGCACCGGTAAAACCACTTTTCTGGGCTGCTACTCAGCGTTTGCCCAATTGGTCTGCAACCAAGAACACTACTACGATCCCTTTAATGTTGATCCTTTCGACATGGGTACTTTTTTGTCAATTGTGAGGCAGGGAGCAGACTCGTTTGCTCTAGGTGGTTGTGTTAACGGAGTCGAGATGACTCTCGAATTCGGTTCGGCTGATGGAACCCCCTGTGAGCAGCGGGCACAAGTTAAGTCACAAGGGACTCCGGAGTTGCAGTTTGAACGCTTGCGGGCTTCAGAAGTTTGGAAACTAACTAGCCCGGAGTACGCCTTTAGTCTTGACGCGAATTCAGTTTCTTACAGCCAATTCTCTCAATGGCTTGGAATGGCGTTAAGGTATCAACAATTACCGTACGGAGGTGATATCGGAGCATTCAAAAAGCAAACTAATCCTTCGGATTCCGAAATAACTGATTTTGCGCGGTTAGTTAATCATCTCACCAAGCTGTCGTCAGTACTTCCAGCGTCCAAGCCGAAAGTCCGGGCCGTTCCTCCGCAAATCTTGTCTCCTCGCAGGTCGTACGCTAGTCATCCGTTTTTGCCAAATGGGATTAATGCATTACATGAATCCGAAGCAATTCTGGAACGCATTGCAAGAGCCGGAGATCAACTGAAACTATTCTCCGAAGTTGATATTCATCACAATAAAGACGGGGGTTACGAGCTTGAGGTTGCGGTCTCAGGCCATAGACGCAACATTGTGGATGTCGGTTTTGGGGTGCACTGTGCCTTAGAAATGCTGAAGTGGATTGGAATAGATTCTGAAGCGACAATCTTGATGCAACAACCTGAAACACACCTTCACCCTATGGCACAGGCATTGTTCGCACAGCTACTAGCTAAGTCCGCAGGACGCTTCATCATTGAAACGCATGCCGACCATATCATCAATCGCTTTTGTATCTGTGTTAGGAAGGGTGAAGTATTACCAACTGACTTGGGAATTTATTGGTTTGAGCAAAAGGGAAGTGACGTGGTAATTCACGAGATTTCGCTAGATGAAGAAGGGAATTTGATTGACGTTCCCGCGAATTACCGAGAATTTTTCGAACGTGAGACTGAAGAATTTCTGGGGTTTTAATAGAGTCTGTTGCATGTGTGAACGATTTATTTTGGACACCAGCGTGTCATACATCGTATTGGACAAAGAAGTGGGCACGAGAGATGCCTACTTGAAACAGTGGATTGGACAAGGACACGGAACGTTATGTTACACAGTCGACGGTAAGCTTGGCACGGAAACTCTTAAGACGAAGAGCTTCATGAGGAAGCTTGAAATCTGGCAAAGTAGAGGACGAGCAATTAGAGCGTCTCTGGCAAAAATGAATAAGGCCAGGAATGCAATTAAAGGATTTACATTAAGATCTGATGATCCCCACATACTGCAATTGGCCATTGCTTGCAGGGCGAAAATTCTTTGCACAGACGACAAGAATTTGAAGCGTGATTTCGAGGAGGTCGTTGCAAAAGTCATTGGAGAGCAGACAAAGCTTTATCCGTTTAAAGGGAAGGACGCCGAAAAGAAAGCATTTCTGGCCAAGAATCGATGCGGACGAGTGACCAATTGAAAGTGGCTCACGGACCAGTAAGCAACACTGGCGGACTGGGCTTCGTCACCATTCGGACTCGACCGTTTTCAAACGTTTCGTTTTTTTACTGCTTTACTTTGCCCTAAAGGACCTTCTCACGTCTGAGGTATACATCCGATAGTTGCCGTTCAGCTGTCCTAGAGGCGGCACCACCTCATTGAAAGGCTTGGAGCGGTGTTTTGAGTTCTGGCAATGAGGTAGATGCCGGTCACGAAAAGATACAGACACGGCAAAATCGTTTCGGCCTCCTTCCTCGTTACCGTAACGGAGTTGACTTCCGATTTGGCGTAAGTGCGGCACGGGTATACGCGTGATCCCAGTGTCAGAATTACTGATCGAGGCTGCATAAACAAGGTGCGTTTCGACCACCCTCGTTATGTCCAGAGCCGTGGGACGGCTGATGCGTTGCTGATTCCTACCCGCATCTAGGTCAGCAACAGAAAAAGGCAGTGCTACAAGTCTGCCGACTGACATCCGGCAATGGTTGCTTTTGCAACGGACCCAGCATGAATCACAGCCAGATCGTCAGCTTCATCTGGGGTGTGGCCGACCTGATTCGCGACACCTTTAAGCGGGGGAAGTACCAGGACGTGATTCTGCCGCTCACGGTGCTGCGCCGGCTTGACTGCGTGCTGGCCCCCAGCAAGCGGAAGGTGATGGAGGTCCAGGCCCGGTATCAGGACAAGATCGAAAACCCCGGCCGTCTGCTTCAGACCACCTCCGGATTTGCCTTCTACAACACGTCCCGCTACGACTTCGCCAGCCTGCTGGCCGATGCTCCCCACATCGCGGAGAACCTGCGCAATTACATCGCCGGGTTCAGCCCCAACATGCGCGAGGTGCTGGAGAAGTTCGACTTCGACAACACCATCTCCAAGCTCGACGAGGCGGGGCTCCTGTTCCAAGTGATGCAGCGGTTCGGCGATCCCAAGGTGAATCTACACCCGGACGCGATCGACAACTTCACCATGGGCACTATCTTCGAGGAACTCATACGAAAGTTCAACGAGGCGTTGAACGAGAACCCCGGCGAGCACTTCACTCCCCGCGACGTGGTCCATCTCATGGTCGACCTGCTGCTGGCCGGCGACGAGCAATGGCTGCGCACCAAGGGGGCGGCGCTCAGCGTCTACGATCCCTGCTGCGGCTCGGGCGGCATGCTCACCATCGCCAAGGAGCACGTCACCCTGGGAGAAAGGCGCGAGGGCGAACGACTCAGCAATGGTGTGAACCCTGACGCCGGCATTCACCTGTTCGGCCAGGAGGTGAACCCCGAGACCTTCGCTGTCTGCAAGTCTGATCTCTTCATGAAGTCGAAAGACGGCCGCGAGGCGAAGGAAATTCTCTTCGGGAGCACGCTCTCCAATGACCGGCATGCCGGCACCAACTTCGACTACATGATTGCCAATCCTCCCTACGGCAAGGACTGGAAGCGGGACCAGGAGGCGGTGCGGGGCGAGCACGACCGAGGCGCCGCCGGGCGCTTCGGGCCGGGGCTGCCGCGGATCAGCGACGGACAGCTCCTGTTCCTGCTGCACATGCTGGCACACGCCAAAGACTTGGCCGGCGGCGGGTCGCGGATCGCCATCATCATGAACGGCTCCCCGCTCTTCACCGGGGACGCAGGCAGCGGCGAAAGCGAGATTCGCCGCTGGATCCTGGAAAATGACTGGCTGGAAGCACTGATCGCACTGCCCGAGCAGCTCTTCTACAACACCGGCATCGCCACCTACGTCTGGGTGCTGACCAATCGGAAACGGCCCGAGCGGCGCGGTAAGGTCCAGCTCATCGACGCCACCACCTTCTGGGTCCTGCTGCGTAAGAGCCTGGGCGACAAGCGGCGCCAAGTCCCCTTTGACCGCAAAGAGGACATTTTGCGGCTGCTGAACGATTTCGAGGACGGTGCAACCCGCCGCATCGTCCAGGACGGACGGGAACGCGAGGTTGTCGTCAGTCGGATCTACCCGACCACGCACTTCGGTTTCCGCAAAATCACGGTCGAGCGGCCGCTCAGGCTCGATTTCCAGGCGAGCCCCGAGCGGATCGCTCGGCTCGACGACGAGCGTGCTTTCGTTAACTTGGCTGTGTCGCGCAAGAAGGGTCCCGCCAAGGCTACAGACGAGTCGGCGGGCCGGGAACAACAGGCTGCCATTCGAGCCCTGCTTCAGGGACTGCCGGACAATCTCTTCCTGGATCGGGCCGTGTTTGAGGACGAGCTTACTCGGGCGGCTCAAACGACGAAGCTCAAGTTGGCCGCTCCCATCAGGAAGGCCATTCTCTCCGCTCTGTCGAAGCGCAACGAAAACGCCGAGATCTGCCGCGACCGGGAGGGCCGACCCGAGCCCGATCCGGAGCTGCGCGATACGGAGAATGTGTCCCTTCTGGAGGGCGTTGAGACGTTCTTCGAGCGCGAGGTAAAGCCGCATGTCCCCGACACCTGGGTCGATACGACCCGCCGGGATCCGCAGGACGGGAAGGTTGGGTTGGTGGGCTACGAGATCAATTTCAATCGGTATTTCTACCAGTACCGCCCGCCCCGCCCCCTGGAGGAGATTGAAGCCGACATACAGCGGGTGGAAAAGGAAATCCTGGCCATGCTAGGGGAAGTGGCAGGTTGATGTCTTTTTTTGTATACAATCAAGAATAATTGCCTACAAATTTAAACGCTTCAAGTTATAGTGAAGCGTGGCTTACCTGAATCGCAAACAACCGACAGCATTTGCCGACAATTCAAGGAGCCGGCTGCGCGCCGTTGCCCTGGAAGACCTCGGTGTGAAGAACTTTTTTCGCGCGAGCGACGCAGCAGAACTGGGAGTGAACTCACGCGGACTGCGGTGGCTCGTGGACGATGGATTGGTCGAGCGGGTGGCCCGCGGTCTCTACCGCCTTGCCAGTGCTGAACCGACTGAGCATTACTCCCTGGCCGCGGTCTGTACGCGGGTCCCGGGAGCTATCGTTTGCCTGCTGTCGGCCCTGAACGTCCATGGCCTCGGCACCCAGCTCCCGAGGGATGTCTGGATCGCCATCCCGCACAAGGCCCGCACACCCCTCCTTCCAGAGTTGCCGGTCAGGGTAATCCGGTTCTCCGGAGCATCGCTGCGCTACGGGGTGGGGGACGCTGCCTTTGAGGGGATTCCCGCCCGCATCACCAGCCCGGCCCGCACCGTTGTGGACTGTTTCCGCTTCCGGCGGTTGGTCGGCAAGGACGTGGCGCTGGGGGCGCTTCGCGATGCACTGCGCGAGCGCAAAGCGAACGCGGACGAGATCTGGCGCGCGGCTGAGGTCTGCCGTGCCAAGTCGCTCGTGGGCCCGGTCCTGGAGATGTTGTGCGGATGACGTTGGCGGGGAACTAGGCTGCTTCGGGAGGCGGTTGATCTAGGAGCGTTCGTTCACGGACGCTTGGCCGATTGTTGGACGGTGGCGGCCGGGGTTTCAGGCTTGGATGGAAGGTGAACACTGTGACTGTTGCGATCGAACAGATGGAAGAGGCCCAGCCACAGCGTTTTCGCCGGTACCCGGTGTACAAGGTCTGTGGCGTCGAGTGGCTGGGTCAGGTCCCTGCTCATTGGGAGGTCAAGCGGCTGAAGTTCGTCGCGCACACCGTTGCCGGTCAATCACCACCGTCGGTGGCTGTGACCGATGGCGTGGATGGGCTGCCGTTTCTGCAGGGGAATGCCGAGTTCGGCCGACTGAATCCGACGCCTCACCAAGTGTGTGACTCGGCGCCCAAGCGAGCGGAAACTGGCGACATCCTGGTATCTGTCCGTGCCCCGGTGGGTGCGATGAACATCGCTGACCAGTCCTTCGGCATCGGACGCGGTTTGTGCGCAATTCAACCGAAGGAGGGGATCAAACGGTCATTCTGCTTCTACCAAATCATGGCCATGCGGATGCTTTTGAATGCCGTCGCAACAGGAAGCACATACGACGCCGTAACGGCTTCCGATGTGAACAACCTTCCTATGCTGCTGCCGCACTCAGGGGAGCAACGGGCCATCGCTGCCTTTCTGGACCGCGAGACGGCGAAGATTGATGGGTTGGTGGCGAGGAAAGAGCGGCTGATCGAGCTGCTTCAGGAGAAGCGGACCGCCGTCATCACCCGTGCCGTCACCCGCGGCCTCAACCCGAACGCCGCCATGAAGGACTCCGGCGTCGAGTGGCTGGTGGAGATCCCGGTGCACTGGGATACCAAGAAGGTCAAGCGACTTTTCGGGCACACTAAACGGCAGGGGTTTCCGGATCTGACGGTGCTTTCTGTGTATCGCGAGTATGGAGTGATCGAGAAGTCATCAAGGGATGACAACTTCAACCGCACTCCAGAGGATCTGGAAATCTATCAGCTCGTAAAACCGGGAGATCTTGTCATCAACAAGATGAAGGCATGGCAAGGGTCTCTCGGAATTTCTTCACTCTCAGGCATAACCAGTCCAGATTACGTAGTCTACTCGCCAAGTCACGACGTAAACGAGAGATTCCTTCATCACTTCTTGCGTTGCAAGCTCCTGGCCAGTGTCTACCTCACAATGTCGAATGGGATTCGCCCTAGCCAGTGGCGGCTTGAGCCGGGACGATTCGAGGATCTCGTTGTGTTCCTTCCACCTCCCGTAGAACAGGACCAGATTGCCGCCTTCCTCGACCGCGAGACAGCCAAAATCGACGCACTCATCGTCAAAATCCGCCAAGCCATCGACCACCTCAAGGAATTCCGTTCCGCCCTGATCTCGGCCGCGGTTACCGGCAAGATCGACGTGCGGGGGGACGTGTCATGAGCCCCGAGATCTCCGAGCGAGCTTTCGAAGAGGTGATCGAGTGCGCGTTGCTGCGACACGGCCCCGACGCTTGCCC
>VXMN01000091.1 GCA_009841055.1 Acidobacteriota bacterium | reverse complement strand
CCTGATTTCAACTCTTTTGCACCAACAGAATCTCACATTCCAGAAGCGTCTACGTTCGTCCAGCACAGTCCATAACTGTATCTATTTTCATTAGTGTAACTAAGCCTCGCCATCGCTTGGCCGACTCGAAACATCTCTTGCAATCCACTGCCATCCCCCATATAATTAGGGGATGATTACTGGATCACATACCACCCGTAAGCTACTCAGAACCAAACCCAAGGGCCGCCATCCCCAAAAGGCTCTCTCTCCTGCCTTCATTCGCTCCGCTCCGCCCGGAAGACACGCCGACGGAAACGGATTGTACCTCTTCGTTCAGCCCAGCGGAACACGCAGCTGGATTCAACGCCTCCTCATCCGTGGCCGCCGCCGGGAGCTCGGTCTCGGCGGCGTTGCCCTCGTCCCCCTGGCCGAGGCCCGGGAGAAGGCCCTCGCCAACCGCAGACTCGCCCGCCAGGGTGGGGATCCACTTGCCGAGAAGCGACGTGCAGAGGGCATCCCGACCTTCGCTGAAGCCGCCATGCGTGTGCTGGAACAGAAGCAGGGCGGATGGCGCAACCCGAAACACTCCCGCGAGTGGCAGTCGAGCCTGACGCGGTTCGCCTTCCCCCGCATCGGCAAGGTGCCGGTCTCTGAGGTTACGAGCGCCGATCTGCTTGAGATCCTCACGCCGCTCTGGCACCGGAAGGTAGCCACGGCCAAGCGGTTGCGCCAGCGGCTGCATGCGGTCCTGGAATGGGCCGTAGCCATGGAGTACCGCATCGACAACCCCTGTGACAGGATCGGCCCGGTGCTGGGTCCACAACGGGACGTGACCGAACACATGGAGGCCGTACCCCATCGGGAGGCGGCTGAGGTGATCCGGAAGGTATGGGGATCGGGGGCATTGCCGGTTGCCAGGTTGGCCCTTGAGTTCCTGGTGCTGACGGCGGCGCGGTGGGGTGAGGTGCGGTGGGCCGAGTGGAAGGAGATCGATCGCATCGGGAAGGTGTGGACCATCCCGGCGAGGCGGGCGAAGATGAATCGCCGGCACCGGGTGCCGCTGTGCGGACGTGCCCTGGAGATCCTTGATGCGGCGCAGGCCTTGGAGGGGGGAGCCGGTCCGCTGGTGTTCACCCATGGAGGCGGGAAGCCTATGCATGACAGCACCGTACGCCGCCTGCTGCGCCAGCTTGGGATTGAAGCGGTGCCGCACGGCTTCCGCTCGACCTTCCGGGACTGGGCGGCCGAGGAGACAAACCATCCCCGGGAAGTGATCGAGGCAGCCCTGGCGCACGTGGTCCGCAACCGGGTCGAGGCGGCCTATGCCCGCTCCGACCTGTTCGAGCGCCGCCGTGTACTGATGGACGACTGGGCGAATTACCTTGCCCAAGGGATGGGAGAGGACCGGACGCTCTGTGAGTAAGAGGTCCAAGGGATCGGGACGACTCCACAAAAGGCGAGGCTGTGCCTCTGAGAGAGTGGCTGGTCTCCAGGCACGGAACAACACCAAGACCGCCGCCCTCTTCGACACGCTGAGAGCCATCAGCAAGCCGGCATGCAGACCCCATGCCCAAGACCGGGGATTCCGTGATTGCCCACCTGAAGGGACGAGAAAAACTGCTGAGGCCTCTTGGCTTCACCCGGCAACAGGCCGAATGGATCACCCTGGCATGTCTCCACTCCGGACTTTTCACCCGCGACCAGGCCGGTGCTTTCTTGCGTTTGACCCGGCGTACAGCACAGCGTTTTGTTCAAGCACTTCTCCAAGCCCGCATATCCGGCCGGCCGGTAGCCGACGCCCAAACCGTAGACGCCCGGCGAATCTACCGGATCTTCGGCAAGGCCATCTACCGCGAGCTGGGCCTTGACAACGTCCGCTACCGCCGGGAGGCTTCCATTGAAGTCATGCGCCGGCGGCTCCTGTCACTCGACTTCGTCGTGGACCATCCGGACCTGTCCTGGCTGGCCAGCGAGCAGGAAAAGGTCGCCTGCTTCGAGCAGCTCGGCATCGGCCGCGAGCTGTTTCCGAAACGAATCTACACCGGGCGGGCCAATGGCCGGGGCCACTATTTCCACTTCAAGATGCCCCTGGCCGTCGAGCAGGACCGGGCGGTTTTCACCTACATCGACCCCGGCATTGGAACCCGTACGGAGCTGGACTCCTGGGGAACTGCCCACCGCCGGCTTTGGGAGAAGCTCCGCCAGTCCGGTTGTCGCGTTGAGGTCGTTGCCGTTGCCTGGGAGCAGCACCTCCTGGACCGCGCCGAGCGTGTGCTCACATCCTGGCGCGGCCGGGGCATCACGGAGGCCGAGCAGGAAGCCGCCATGCTGCGCCAAGCTATCGCTGATACCGATTTTGAGATCATTGAACGCCATGGCGGTTTTGATGCCGTCGTTAATAGGGTGCTCCAAGTGGAGGAACAATCGGCGTCCACCAATGGGCCTGGAATGATCGACGGTTTCCACCTCTGGGGGTCACTCAGATGCCGCCGTATGGGTGTCCCCCTTTCAGAAGGGGGGGGTGACATCGAAGGGTGACATGATCGTGACACCTGCAACGCTTTTCTCTCAGAGGGCCGAGCCCTCGCCGTTGTGGAGGGGGACTTCCACGAAACGGCGCATCAGGCGCGGGACAACACGGATTTCCGGCGTCCGCTGCGGGAAAGCGAAGCGAGGCTGCGCCTCGCGGGTCCCTCCCGTCGCACGGCGCAACGGCGCGCCGTACGGGAGGGATGCTGGTGGTGAGAGCGCCCCCCCAT
>VXMN01000188.1 GCA_009841055.1 Acidobacteriota bacterium | reverse complement strand
TTCTTCGGCAGCGTGGCCCGAACCGTTGCCGTTGACGGCGTGCTGGTCGAACCAGGCGATAGCCGTTTCGAGGGCGATCGGCTCGTGCGGGCGCTGGTCTGGGTTCAGAGCGACGTGGCCCCTCAGATCGAGGCCGGCATGCCTGTAGTGATAGAGCTGGCCCAGCCGGATGGAGACACCGCCACACTTGACGGAAAGGTCGCGGCGATTGCCGCCGTGCCCTTGTCCGATGGGCTGGCGGCGTTTGAGTGGGCGGCGCCGGCGTCCCTGCACCGAGTCGAAATCGCGCTCGATGACGGCTTTGAATCGGCTTCCCTGGCGGGCAGGGAATGCCGGATTGTCATCCAACTCGGCAGGCAATCTCCGGTCGCACTATTCCGAATGAGGCGATTATAGGATGCCGCCGCCGGTCTCCAAAGGGCGAAGCAAACAGCCCGCATCCGAGGTCTCGAAACGAAGGATAACCACGCCGATTCTGTTGCAGATGCACGCGTCGGAATGTGGCGCCGCCTGCCTCGGCAGCATTCTGGCCTACTTCGGGCGCTGGGTGCCGCTGACCGAACTGCGCGAAAAGTGCGAGGTGAGCCGCGACGGCAGCAGCGCCGCCAGCATCTTTCGCGCCTCCAGACACTACGGACTCCGCTGCAGCGGACTCAGCGTTCGCGCCGATCAACTGAAGAAGCTGCAACTGCCTCTGATTCTCTTCTGGCAATTCAGCCATTTCCTCATCCTCGAAGGGTTCGACGGCCGCCATTTCCATCTCAACGACCCCTCCACGGGGCGGCGTACGGTTCCCGCCGAAGAATTCAACAAGAGCTACAGTGGCATTGCGCTGCGGTTCGAACGAAGCGCCGATTTCAAGCCCGGTGGCGAGCGGCCCGGCTTGTTCCGGCAATTGGCCGGTTTGCTCGCCGGATCATGGAGTGTGCTTACCTGGGTGATTGCCTGCTCACTCATGCTGACGTTGCTGGCGCTTGTGGTTCCCGCATCTCTCAGTGTTTTCGTGGACGATGTTCTGCAAAGCCACGGGCCCTGGGGTGGGTTGGTGGCAGCGTTGCTCGGCGGCGGGATCCTGGTTTACATCCTTTCCTTGCTCAAGCACCGATTCCTGAAACGTCTCGCGATCCGGATTTCGGTGATTGGCTTCAATCGAGGCATGTCCCGGCTGCTGCGTTTGCCGGTAGAGTTTTTTCAACACCGGCTGGTCGGCGATTTGACCGATCGAGTTTCGTCCACCGACCGAATCGCGAAGAATCTGACGGACCAGTTCCTCGTGCTCGCGATCGACATGGCAATGAGCGCGGTCCTGCTCGTCGCGATGTTGGCCTACGATGTCCGGCTCGCGCTGATTGTGTTGTCTCTGGCCCTTCTGCACGGATTGCCGGCCCACTTCCTGAACCGGCTCCGGACTGTTCGAAGCCAGGCGATGAGGCGTGAACAGGGTTTGCTGATCGGCGTGGGCATGCAGATGTTGAGTCATGCGGACAACCTGCGCATGACCGGATCGGATGACCGCCTCTTCTCTCGCTGGAGCGGCCAGCAGGCGCGCGAACTGCATGCGCGCCAACTCTTTTCGGAACTGGGCTCTGTCAGTACCGCGCTCCCGGGCCTGATCACGACGCTTCGCAGCGCGGCGATCCTGGGCATCGGGGGAAGCCTGGTTTTGGCTGGAAATATGACCCTGGGAACCCTGGTGGGGTTCTATATCCTGGCAGAGATGTTTCTGGAACCGGTGGGCCGATTCCTGGAATTTGCCGACAAGCGCCGGGCTCTCGAAACCGACTTGCAACGCCTGGAGGACATCTTCAAGACCGCTGAAGACCCCGTTTTCAACCGCAGAAGTCCGGAATCGGCCTCGATCCCCACCCTCAATGGCCGGCTCCAGCTTGCAGGCCAACTCGAGCTGCGAAACGTCTCCTTCGGTTTCAACAAAAGCCGGCCACCCTTGATCAAGGACTTCAACCTCGTGATCAAGCCGGGACAGCGGGTTGCCGTGGTCGGTCCCAGCGGTTCCGGCAAGTCGACCCTGGCCCGCCTGGTTTCGGGAATCTATCAGCCCTGGTCGGGCGAAATCCTGTTTGACGGCCATCCGCGGGAGGAGATTCCGGAGGAAGTGCTGCGACGGTCCATTTCAATGGTGGATCAGGAGGTTGTGCTGTTTTCGGCGTCCCTGCGCGACAACATCACCCTGTGGAACCCGGCCGTTCCGGATACAGCCATCGTCGACGCCACGCGAGATGCCTGTATCCATGACGAAATCCTGGTCAGGCCGCAGGGATATTCGACCCTGGTCGAGGAAGGCGGGGTGAATTTCAGCGGCGGCCAGCGGCAACGGCTGGAAATCGCCCGTGCGCTGGTGGGCAATCCCACAGTGCTCATTCTGGACGAAGCGACCAGCGCCCTCGATGCGGCAACGGAGGAAGGCGTCGATGACGCCCTGCGGCGTCGCGGCGTCACCTGCCTGATCGTGGCCCACCGGCTGAGCACCGTGCGGGATTGCGACGAAATCATCGTGCTGGACAAGGGGGTCGAAGTGCAGCGCGGCACACACGACGAGTTGATTGCAGACCAGGATGGCACCTATTTCAAGCTGATCAGGTCGGGCTGATGCCGGAACACACATCCATTGCCGAACTGGCGGCGCGGTCCGGCGCATCCGTGCCCTCGGCCCGCAACCTGCCTTGGAAACAAGATCTTCCGGAAAGCGGCTGGTTGATAGACCGGGGAGGGGGAACAAAGTTACAGG
>VXMN01000215.1 GCA_009841055.1 Acidobacteriota bacterium | reverse complement strand
GAATCAGCATTCGTTGGCGTTCGTCACCGGCACTTTCGCCGCCCGCTTTCAGGGCGAGTTTTGCGGCTTCGACATACCGCCTTGCGCGCAAGCTCGATTTCAGCGCGAACTGAAGTCGTTGCAACTCCACATCCCGTCTTTCGAAAGGGCTCGCATTTGGAAGACCCTCGGAAGACAGGGCTACCGTAACCAACTGCTCGAACTGGCCCGCCTCCAGCATCAATTGGGGCAAGGCCGCTGCCACGTAGGAGTTGCCTGAAGCGAGCGGTTTCAGATTGTCTATGAACGGCCCAAGTTCAGCGGCGTTCGGCTTGTAATGGTCCCTGAACCAAGTTTCGGCCGGTTCGTCACGAAACTGGATCGTCTCTCCGGTGACAATCAATGGGTGCCCCAAATCGAACGCGAAACTCTTTATCGCAGCTTCAGGCACGTTTGACATAGAGGCCAGAACGGAGATGGGGACGAGAGGGCGCAGGGCGGCCAGCCCTGTGCAGATCCGATCTATCTGGGGTCGCTCTATTTCGCCAACGTCGTCACGCAACTTGGCGATTGCGTCATCGAGAATCTCGCCAATGGTGTCCTGCACAGTCGTTGGGTTTGGTCCCAGCCTGCGGAGAGTCTCAGCAAGAGAGTTTTGTCGCGAAAGTGCGATGGATTGAACGCGCGGATTGTGCGAGCTCAAGCGGTGAAACTCGTCGATGTCCTGCTCTGTAGCCTCGGGGAAGGTGTGACGAAGGTGTGCGAAGGTTTCGGCTCGACTGAAGGGACGAAGTTGGAGGCGCAGTGCGTGTGGCGGAGGATCAAGGAGGTCCTGCCGATGGGTTCGACAGAACGCGACGATTCGAACCCCGTCAGGTATCTGTTCGCGCAACAGGTCGCGGACAAAGGAGCGGGCTTCTCCGATGTCCTTTGCGGCCATTTGAGCATTGTCCGCTGCATCGATGATGATGCAGAGGAGCGCGTCTGGCCTCTGCCCCCTAAGCAACGTGACGCACTGTCTTAGACGGTGAAGGAAGACTTTCAAATAGTCGGCCGGCTCGGCGTTGCGGGTCGGGATGAGTAGGTGGCAAAGGCTCTTGCTGGCAAGTTCATTGGCAATCTGCACGAGAGCATCTCTGTGCCGATGGCGATAACCCGTGGGACTTCGATATTGTCCGCTTCCGAAACAGTCGTACACGAGTGCGACAGAGCCTTTGGGCAAATGAAGCCCGACTCGCATTGAAAGGACTGACTTCCCGACACCAGCGTCAGCATGAAGGACTATCGGGACTCCATCTGCTTGGGCAATGCTGTCAGCGAGTGTGGATTCCTGTTCGCGGGGGACGGGTGCTGCGACCCTTTCGATGCGGCACGGGGCTGGGAACAGATGGGCCTCGTCCGTTTTGAGCGCCCGTAGCACGTCAACCTTTGTGATGCTCGGATTTGGTGCACTTTCGGGGAGCGCCTTGCGCGTGACCAGGTCCTTAAGTTGTGTCGGAGCATCAACATCGGCATCAGCAAGGTAGGCACTTACATCCTGAAACAGGATATTCTGCTGATCCCAATATCCTTCGTGGTTACCGTCGAGCCACAGCACTCTGCAGAATTCGGAGAATGTCGGCGCCACCAGTCCAGTGACTTGCTTCAGCCTTTCATGCACCTTCGGGTGTTTCCCTGAGGTGCCGTTTCTCGCGTCTTCGACGGTCGCAAGCAGCGCGGGACTGATCGGGCGGTTCGACACGAACCGGAAACGAAACCTGTCTTGAGATGTATCCTTTCCAAAACGCTGCCGAAGCTCGCTGTAGCGTTCGGCAAAATTCTTCAATGTTGTTTCCAGACCGCTTAGAGTCCAGTGGTCTGTGGCCCTTAGCGTCGAGTGTTTGAGCTGGATGTACTCGACGAGTCTTGCGTCTTCAAGGGTCTGGCTTCCATAGTATTCACCAACATCAATCGCCTCCTCGCCAGTCTCAATGGTGGACCCCGCAGGGTTCTCTAGCGGGGACACTCCTTCAATGGTCACAGCTGCCAGATCAGATGTAAGCGAAAGGAGTCGAAGGCAGCGACGCGCTGCCCAAAGATAGTGAAATTGATCGCCTTCACGGCTGGCTCTGACAGAGCTGATATGGGACATCATGCCTCTTTGGGCTTGTAGTAGAGGATGTATTCGGCCCGATTGCCATTGCCCTGGCTAACCGGCTTGCCGCGCACGTTGATAGGTCCCTTGGTGAAGCTGACCTCCTTGAGGATTTTCGTCATCCCGTGCCATCCGGCGTTTCGCAGGGCAGGCGTGATGGACGTGGTGCAGATGTCGCGTTTCGAGAGGCTTCGCTTTTCCATGTCGTCAACAGCCTCCAGTTTCATTACTGTTCATCCCTGTTTCTCGCTTGCCGTAGATGTTTCGGGCGTATCCAGAGTCTTGAACGTGTTTTCACCGCCACAACCGGTATTGTTCATTCAAGGAGGTCTGCTTCGCTGAAACAGATCAGCGCGCCACTCCAATCAGGTTCTCGTCGGCACTAAAAGTAACGTTTTTCACGATCCTGGCACGGTCACTTCTTGAAGTCTGATCCCGACCCGAGCCCTGCCAATACTCGGCGGAAACTCTCCAGGCCCGCTTCGAGATTCTCGATGATTTCTTCGGCGAGGTCGCCAGGTTCGGGAAGGTTGTCCAGGTCGGTCAGGCTCTTGTCCTTGAGCCAGAAGATGTCGAGGCTGGTCTTGTCGCGGGCTGTAAGATCCTCGTAGCTGTAGCTGCGCCAACGGCCTTCCGGTGCGTCGTTCTCGTCCCAACTCGCCTTGCGCTGGTGGCGGTTTCTCGGGTTGTAGCGCTCGATGAAATCTGACAGGTGCTCGAAGCGCATTGGCTTCTTCTTGAGGGTGTGGTGGATATTGGTGCGGTAGTCGTAGTACCAGACTTGCTTGGTCCAAGGGTTCGGGCTGGCTTCGTGGTTGTCGAAGAAAATCACGTTGGCCTTGACTCCTTGGGCGTAGAACACGCCGGTCGGCAGGCGCAGGACGGTGTGAAGGTCGGTATTTTCCAGCAGCTTCTTGCGGATTGTCTCACCGGCGCCGCCCTCGAACAGCACGTTGTCAGGAACGACGACGGCCGCACGGCCGGTGGTCTTGAGCATGGTGCGTATGTGCTGCACGAAATTGAGCTGCTTGTTTGAGGTGGTTGCCCAGAAGTCCTGCCGGTTGTAGGTCAGGTCGTCCCTTTCCTGTTCGCCCTCCTCGTTGGTGAAGCTCATGGAGCTCTTCTTGCCGAAGGGAGGATTCGCCAGCACATAGTCGAAGCGCATGCCGGCATCGGCCACCAGTGAATCGTTCGGCAAAACAGATACGTCGCTGTGGATCTCACCAATGTTGTGCAGGAACATGTTCATCAGGCACAGCCGGCGGGTATTGGCGACGATCTCGTTGCCGTGAAACGCCTTGTACTTCAGGAATGCCTTCTGAGCCCTATCAAGCTTGAAGTTGTTCGGGTTGGTGATGAAGTCGTAGGCAGCCAGAAAGAAACCGCCCGTACCGCAGGCAGGGTCGGCGATGAGGGTTCCCGGTTCGGGCTGGACGCATTCGACCATGGCCCGGATGAGAGCCCGCGGCGTGAAATACTGGCCCGCGCCCGACTTGGTGTCCTCAGCGTTCTTCTCCAGAAGCCCCTCGTAGATATCTCCCTTGATGTCGGCACCCATGGTTACCCACTCGGTGTCGTCCGCCATGTCGATCAGGCGGAACAGCTTCGCCGGGTCCTGGATCTTGTTCTGGGATTTGATGAAGATCTGGCCCAGCATGCCCCTCTTCGCCCCGAGCTGGCGGAGCAGGGTGAGGTAGTGACTTTCAAGTTCCGCGCCCCTCCGCGCCTTCAGACTCTGCCAGTTGAATTCGGCCGGGATGCCCACGTCGCGGTTGTACGGGGGGTTGGCATACTCGTCGGCCATTTTGAGGAAGATCAGATAGGTGAGCTGTTCCAGGTAGTCGCCGTAGCTCACCCCGTCATCGCGCAGGGTGGTGCAGAAACTCCAGACTCTGGAGACGATGGGAGTGGTGTTCACGTGGCGGCATTCTTCCTTTTGAATGGATCGGGAATTTGATACGGAGTTTCCACCGTGAGCGGACCGCCGGCCTTGAAGTCCCGGGTGTTTCGCGTGACCAGCGTCAGCCCTTCCTGAATGGCGATAGCCGCCTGAATCGCATCTGGAAGCTTCCAGCCCTGGGTGCGCCTCAACCTTGCGGCTAGATCGGCGACTTCAACGGTTACGGGCATCGTCGCAAATCTGTCCAATAGCACGCGGGCCAAGGGCTCCGATGCCGAAGGGAATCCGGCAAGCGTCTCTGCACGGGTAATGACGGAAATCACGCAATCGCGCCCGCGGACGGTCAGAAACTCCGTCGCTGCTGCAACGCCGTTAAAGTGGTCGATGACGATGACCGAGTCGAGTAGATATCTGGCCATTTCTCAAGGCCATTCCTTGCGAATACGCTCCTGATACTCGAGTCCGTCCCCGGCCTGCCAGATGCCTGCCGTGTGCTTGAGCACCTCTTGAAACGACGCAGCCGAGCCGCGCTGTTCCCGAATCCGAAACTCGCGCACCGCTTGGCGAATCAGGGAGGCCATGGACACGCGCCGCAACACGGCCTGCTGGTCCAGCCAAGCCTTCTGTTCGTCATCCAGGCTGATCACTGTTCTGACAAGCACTTTGCTCATGGATTCACCTGATATCAGTATATTGAGAAAACGATATCACTTTTCGGAAGATCACCGCAAGCGTTGGTTGGCGGGTTGGCGTGTTCGTTGGCAATCTCGATGAAGATCAGATAGGTAAACTGATCCAGGTAGTCTCTATAGCTCACCCCGTCGTCGCGGAGGGTGGTGCAGAAGTTCCAGACTTTGGAGACGAGGCGAGCGGTGTTGATGCGGAGGTCCTTCTCTTCTTCGCTTTGCGCGGGCGGTTGTTCTTCACCGTCTTCTCCCGTTCGGCCCTGATGCGTTCCAGAAGCACCGAGGCCGGTTCGTCGTTTGGGTCCTGTGCGAGGAGTTGACCGGAGTAAGCTTTTTTCAGGATTGCTTGGCGAAGGGTGGCTGATTTCGTGAACTCAGCGTCGATTGCTGCTTCAACAAGATCCAGCATTGAATATTGCCTTTCGATTTCCCTAACCGTCTCATCCTGTTCGTGACGCGAACAGATGGGAACCGGAACATGATGAAGTATGCGTTCATTCAAGTTCTGCATGGTTGTGCCGATGCTGGATGCTGACAAAAAATCTTTGACGCGTTGGGAACCAAGAACCCACGAGTAGAACCGAGAATTCATTGAGGAGAGAAGGCGCACAAAGAGACTGCCGGTGCCACACAGCCATCCTGCTTCGGCTTCGGTCACAACCGCACACCTACCCATTTGACCTCTACGTCCAATGACAATATCGTTCTTGTGCAGGACATACTTACTCAATTGACGGAGTTTTTGAGCACTGACCGTCAAGTTTCGATCAGGTTCGATTCTTTGATACCGAATGTGGCTAGGGTTAACGAGCGGTGTTCCTCCGACCAAGTAGTCCGCCTTATGCAGAAGTGATCCGAACGGCCCGATCTGAATGTTACTGGTGATCGCAGAAAGCGAGAACCAACGCCATCCCTCTGGAAGAGCAGGGAACTCGTCCGAGCTAAGTGCATTTAGTTCATGCGCCTTTTTTGGGCTCTGTGGCTTTTTCTCAGATTTGTTGTTTTCCTCCCATTGTTTTACAGCAGCTCTCCATGCATTGAGTTCCTGGTCGTAGCGGACCTTCTGTTCCTGCTTGATGCGGTCGAGTAACTGCTCCGGCTGCTCAAGCTTGTCTCTGTTCTCTCCGCGCCATCGGGCGGTGAGCTTGCCTTCGAAGGCGTGCTTGAGCAAGGCCTGGCGGTAGGCATCGAGCTTCGCCCGTGCCGTCTTCAGGCTCGCAATCCCCGTGTGCAGTTCAGAAAACAGTTCCTCAATCTTGGCGGCGATGCGGCGTTGCTCACGCACCGGTGGTACGGGAATGGATTGGTCAATCAGATAGGAAGTCGGAACTCGGCGCTGTCCAACTGCGACAGTCATATTGTGTTCGGCGTCCCTGCGAAACGCCTCTGACGACACAAAGAAGTAGATGTACTTAGCGCTTAACTCCAAATAGGGTCTCAATACATGGAATTCAGTTGATCCAAAGCCAAGGTCGTTCTTTAGAGCCGGGACAACTGCCATCTTGCCATTTTCCATGCACGGTGTGATTTTCGCAAAGAGTACATCACCCTCTCGGAATGGTGTGTAGCCCTTCTTCACTTCCTCCAGGCTTCGTGTCTGACTAACGTCAATAGCACCAGTACCTGGTTCCACTCCAGGCATCGGCACGAATGACACCATTGGATTGCCGGTATAAGCAGACTTGTCGAGCCGCGGATTCAATTCTGCGACTTCGCCCATGTTCGCACACTTC
Source organism: Acidobacteriota bacterium (assembly GCA_009841055.1). Taxonomy (GTDB): domain Bacteria; phylum Acidobacteriota; class Terriglobia; order Versatilivoradales; family Versatilivoraceae; genus Versatilivorator. Next base: position 22,126 of record VXMN01000215.1, on the reverse strand, counting down.
CAGCTATCAGGTAGATTCGCTTGGGGCTTTCCGGTCACGCCGCCAACACCTCATTCAGCTCGTCAATCACAGCGTCCATCCTGTCGCCAAAGAGCTTGTACATCTGTCCCAGTCCGCCCTTTCCGTCGAACGGAGCCATGTCCAGGTCGTCGCGGTCCAGATGAAACGAGGTGATGATATGGTCACGGATCATGCGCAGCCAGTCCATCTGTGCCTCGTTGAACTTCTCCCCGCTGCCGCTGTGGCGCGTCATGATCCAGTTCTGAAAATTGCGGCGCACGGTTTCCGTATAGGGCAATAGCTTCCCATCGATGCCGCAGGCGCGGCGTATCAGCGCCACCAGTGCGGTCAGCTCGGTAGCGGGCTGCTGCCCCTTGTACTCGTCGAGCAGGGCATAGGCCTGCCAGACTCGCAAAGGCGCCAGTCGGGGCCGATCTCTCGTGAGCCTGTCCAATACTTCCCGGATCATCGTGTAGGTTAACTCACGGCGACGGTGCGGTTGGCATAGAAGATTGTCAGGGCTTCAATTTCATCGTGATGGGATTCCAGATAGTGCCGGAAGTCCTGAGCCATGACTTTGGCGTTCTCATGGGTGTTGCCTTCCCATCCGGCGTGGAGCACCCTGTCCAGGTTCTCATGGTCGATGGTCTGTTCCTTGTCGCGGCGAATCGAGTCTATAAACTCGATCAACTCACCGGTGAAGACGCCGGCAGCGTCGCGGACCAACTGTTCCTGAGCTTTTTCGCGTGCAGTCGCTGACGGCTCGGCGCTTTCAGGCTCGGTTTCGCGGGCCCTGGTTTCGATCCGGTCCGGATCGATGGCTTGCAGCAGGTTGCCGACGATGTCGGTGAGCTCGATGCCGCCGGCCTTGTCCCGGATGCGTTCCTGCTCGGCATGGTCAAGTTGTCTGTTGAGTCGGGCGAGGCGGCCGGCAAGGGAACTGACCGTGTCTTGATCGTGCGTGCCCATCATCACACCCATGGCTAGGTCCTTGAGCGGCACGGTGGGTTTGGTGATGAGCGGTTGGCTGGCGGTCTTGAGGGACTTGGTGACGCGGACGGCATCCACGATCACATAGTGGGTCTTGCCACTGGCGGCGGAGGGTGAGACTTTCTTGAGATCGTCATGGTCGAGCGTGCGGGTGCCGCGTCCCTTCATCTGCTCGAAATAGTTGCGGCTCTTCACGTCGCGCATGAAGAGGAGGCATTCGAGCGGCTAGACGTCGGTGCCCGTAGCGATCATGTCTACGGTCACGGCGATGCGCGGGTAGTAGTCGTTGCGGAACTGGGCAAGGACGGATTTGGGGTCCTCTTCGACCTTGTAGGTGATCTTCTTGCAGAATGCGTTGCGTTCGGCAAATTCCTCGCGCACCGTCTGGATGATGTCGTCGGCGTGGCTGTCGGTCTTGGCGAATACCAGCGTTTTCGGAACTTCGGCACGGCCGGGAAATATGTCGCGCCACTTTTCGCGAAAGGTGCGGACGACCGTGTGAATCTGGTCGGGGTTGACGACGGCACGGTCGAGTTCGTTGCCGGCATAGGTCAAGTCTTCATCCTGAATCTCCCAGCGCTTGCGTCGGGTCAGGCGTTCCCGCCTTTCGACTTGCTGCCCCGCCTCAATTCGGCCGCCGCGGCGGGTCCTCTCCGTGTCGATGACATAGATCTCGTTGCCCACGTTGACGCCGTCGGCCACTGCCTGCTCATGATCGTACTCGCTGACCACATTCTTCCTGAAGAATCCATAGGTTTGCCTGTCCGGCGTGGCCGTCAGGCCAATGAGATAGGCGTCAAAGTATTCAAGCACCTGGCGCCAGAGGTTGTAGATCGAGCGGTGGCATTCATCGATGATGATGAAGTCGAAAAACTCCGGTGGAATCGTGGGGTTATAGACAACCGGCATGGGTTGTCTGGGCTGCACCAGCTCCGCCGGGTTGATCTCCTCCGCGAACTCGTCCATCTCCTGCCCCTTCAGGAGGAAGTACAAGCGCTGAATGGTACTGATGCAGACTTGGCTGTCCTTGGCGACGAAGGACGACTTGAGACGCTGGACGTTGTAGAGCTCGGTAAACTTGCGATTGTCGTCACTGGGCACGTAGGCCATGAATTCCTGCTCGGCCTGTTCACCCAGGTTCCTGGTATCCACCAGAAAGAGGATGCGCTTGGCATCCGCGTGCTTGAGTAGCCGGTAAATTGAGGTGATGGCAGTGTAGGTCTTGCCTGAACCCGTAGCCATCTGAATGAGGGCGCGGGGGCGGTCATCCTTGAAGGAAGCTTCCAACTTCTCGATGGCACTAATCTGGCATGACCTCAGTCCCGCAGGATCCAGGCCCGGAAGTTTTTGTAGCCGCTTGCGGAGTGAGGCCGACTGGTTGTACCAGTCCCGTACAGCCTCCGGCCGAGGGAAGCTGAACACTTCCCGGGAGCGGGGTTTTGGGTCCCATCCGTTGGTGAAACGGGTGAGTACACCGGTGCTTTCGTAAATGAAGGGTAGCGGCTTTGTATTGTTCAGCCACTTGAGTCTGGCGGAGGCATAGCTCCCGGATTGCTCCTCGACCGTCGTAATATTGTGGCCTCGCTCCTTGGGTTTGGCCTCCACGACGCCTACAGGTTTCTTGTCTACGAAGAGAACGTAGTCCGCTGGACCGATATCGGTTTGATATTCGCGAACTGCGATTCCGAGGCTGGCGCTGAAGTCGATTTTCTTCTTCGACTGAACCTTCCAGCCAGCCTGTTCCAGCATCGTGTCGATCTTGTCTCTGGCCGCCTGTTCAGGAGTCTGGTTGAAACTTTGCATTCTGCTTGTCCGCTATGCCCTTGGTCCGGGCCGCAATCTGCTCAGGTGGCGTCCCATGGGTTGTATACACCGATCCCCATGTCCTCGAAGTCTTGAACGTTGCGCGTCACCAAAACCATGCCGCGTGATTGGACAATCGCCGAGATCTGGTCGTCAGACTGGGAGATCGGCCGCCCGGCTGCCCTGCAGGCAGCGACGCTCTCCACGTAGAAGCGTGCGGCGTTGCTGTCGAACGGCAGGATACGGCCTTTGAACAAGCTGGCGAATACGTGGTCAGCCGCTTCAGTGAAACGTCTTCGCCGCTTGCCCAAGGGGAGGAACGCCAGACCGGTGTAAACTTCCGCCTCGGTCACCGCTTTGACGATCAGCTCTCGCATCAGGCGTGCATCCAGCCAATCCAGAACCGCCGGGTGCGGGTGATCGCGCATTAGCTCTGAAATGATGTTCGTATCGAGAGTGAACACCAGCAGGCCTCAACTGAAGTCGGGTGGATCCCGCATCGGTTCACGGGGTGGCAATTCCAGTTCCACGCCCCCGTAGGGCTTGAAAAGTTCGTGTATCAACGACGCCAGGTCTTTGGCCGGAGGCATTTCCTGGCCAACCGCCTCACGCAGGATGACTCGCGCCTCCTCTTCCATGGAACGGCCATTGCCGGCCGCACGCAAGCGTAGCCGGGTCTTCACCTCGTCGTCGAGATTGCGGATGGTGATGCTCGCCATTGTCACACCTCTATATTTTGACTGGGGGTGTCCATGCCGTGGGGGTCCCTCTCATTGGGAGACGACTACACCCAAATTCCCAGTACCGCCATGCCGGCCAGGCCGACGAATACGAGGACGAATTTGAGGAAACGGTCGGTGTCCTTGACCGGCATGGGCACGTCGTCTTTTCCGATCAGTGTGCTGCGAATGAAATGGGCGACGCGGTCGTCGAGCCTGGACATTTCCGCATTGATGACATCCAGAATGGCCACGTAGATGAAGGTTCCCGCCGCCAGGGCGTTGAAGCTCCCTTCGATCAGCTTTGCAGCCTGTCCATCGAGAAGGTTGGAGGCTACTGTCCCTACCAGGATCCCCAACGGAGTCATCGCGACGAAAATGGTCAGTACCGTCCAGAGGCGTCTCCGATCGGCGCCGGATGCGCGGACGCTGACCATCAGGGCGAAGGCAGCCGAACCCTTGTGGAACAGGATGCCCAGCATGACGAGCACCGATGTGGCGACTTCGGCCTCAAGACCCAGGGCGGCGCCTGCGATAATGGAGTGAATCGAAAGTACTACAAGTAGAACCAGGGGATAAATGGGCTGGCGGGTTTCCTTTTCCTGACCCGGTTGCCCGTATCCTTCAAACAGCACACGGTCTATGAGCAGCAGCAGGCCGACCCCCACTGCCGCCAGCAGCGGCGCCACGGGATACTCGAATGTTCCCTCAAAGGCCTCTCCCGCTTCGGGCAGCAGGTGGATGAACCCCGCACCGAGGAAGATGCCGCCGGCCAGGGAGTTGCCCAGTGAGAGAAATCTGCGGCTTCCATGTTGACGGGCCGCCAACAGTGGAATGATGCCGCCCGCGATTCCGACAGCGAGGATTGACAGAGCGGCAACGATCTTGATGGTGAGCAAGGAGTCCATGTCAGTTAGTGTCTCCCTTTCTTGCGGAACACTCCTCCCGAATGTATCAAATCCGATTTGCGGGGGTCAGGAAGATTATTGAGTATTGGCCACAAAACAAACCCACAGAAAGATCCTACTCCCGAGCCGGCAGATAGGCTCCGTCGTCGCTTCGTTCCAGGCGAGCCCCGCCGTCGTTGATCACTCCATAGGCCAGGAAAGGATTGTTGCCGGAGATCTTCTCGACCCGCACGTAGCCCTGCTTCGTTCCCATGCCATACTTGGCTAGAATGCCGTCGATCTGATACCAGCGGCGTGCAGGAACCCTGAAGCCGGTAGCCGTATTGGCCAACAGTCCCGTCTCTCCGTTGAAGATCTCGATGTTGAATTCGCTGGGGCTGTCGTCGACTTCTCCGGTGTTGACCAGGGCCAGGTTGCTGCGGTTTTCTTGGTTCTGCTGCAAGGCATCGACCCAGGCCACCCGGGTGAAGGAATGTCCGAAGGGTACCGCGTTGTAGAACACACCGTAGCGGCCGACGCTTCCCCGCGATCCCGTCCGGGCGCCGATCACGATTCCGCTCATGTCCCCATTCTCCACCTCGCCGAACAGGGGACCGGCCAACCCGCCAGGTAGATCGATGCCGGCCGTAAGTTGGCGCGCCTGGTCAATAACGTTGGGAATAATGTGCTGCTCGCCGGCCTTGAGTTGCAGAGGAAAACTGGCGGTGTGATTCTCCGTCCGGATGGCGTCGGCCACGACACTGAAGGTTACAGCCTTGTCCTCGTTCGAGAAGTTGGTCACTGTCAACTCGCTGGTGAACGGGGCCCTTTCCAGGACCACCGGCAGGACCTGACCCGTGGCGCCCACAAGTGAGCTCTCGCTGACGGGGAAGACAAAGGAGCCGTCCGAGTTGGCCTGGTCGTTGATGACTCCATAGGCGTAGAACGGCGCGTCGCCTTCTACCCGCTCCACCTTCACATAGCCGTTGGCGGTGCTGCCCAGCACGTTCAGCACTTCGGTAAACTGGTGGAACCCTCCCGGTTCCAACCTCACATCCTTCAGGATTCGCGGGTGCGTGTCGGCCGCGTCCCCGGAAAACACCATCGCCTTTAGCGTGATTGAACCCTCCGTCCCCATATTCTGGAAGGCGACGTTGGAGCGGTCCTGCTGATTCTGGCGCAGACCACACAGATACACTGCTTCGTCCTCGAATCCCTGATTCCCCGGAATCCCTGGATAGGCAAGCCCGGCGCGACCTTCCGGAACGTCCGTGGTGGTTCGGACCATGACCCCCAGCTCGGACAAACCCGATACCTCCTCCACTCTCAAGGTCCCGATGCGTTTCCCGGAGCCGGGAATGGGGATACCGAGACTCTGGAGATAGTCGATGGCGTTGGTCTTGATTCTCTGACGGCCCGGGGGCAGAGTGTCGGTGGCGATGCCGCTTCCCTGGCCGCGGTGAGCCGTATAGGTGTATTTGAGGACGGCCGTTTCGGAACTCCGGTTGGTGAGAGTCAGTTCCGAGGTGTAGAAGGAGTTGTTGAGCCCTGCCGACGAGAGAATGACGGGGACGAAAATTTCTCTTTCCGGCTCGGGAGTTGGATCATCCGGAACGGATTCGCCGGAGACGATGGTGACGGTGTGGGTGGAGCCTTCTTCAACAAACTTGAGAAAACTGGTGGCTCCCAGATTGGGAGCGTCGGGACCGGTTCCGTCGGAGATGCGCAGCCCGATTTCGAAGAGGCCAGCCAGGGTCAGTTCCACGGTCTCTTGCTGGTTGCCGCCGGTCTGTGAAAGTGCGAAGGTGATGTCCTTGCTTGTCTCTCCGGCCAAAAAAAGCAATCCGTCCTTTTGGGAAGGCGACAGGCTCTTGTGATCGTAAGCGGCGGCGCTGCTGCCTACGGTAAAGGGAACGCGCACGGCCACCGGCAAGGCCCGGCTCAAGAGCACTGTCACCCTCACGGTAGTCCCTTCCGACACCCGTTGTTGGCGTGAATGGAAAGCGAGAGTAGCTTTCAAGTCAGTATCCAAACTGAGCACTCCCGGTATGGCATCCTCCTCAAAGCCCAACCAGAAGCCCAACGTGTCAAGTACGTCGTCGAAGATCCCCGTTGGCAACTCACGCAAGCGGTTGTGGTGCAATTTCAGGATGAACAGGCTGTCCAGCCCGCTGAAGAGCTTCGCAGGCAGGTGGTTCAAGTTGTTTTCTTGTAGCCATAAGAGACTCAGGCTTCTCAACCCGCTGAAGATACCCGCGGGTAGCGCGGTCAGGGAATTATTGTCCAACTTCAACCGAACAAGGCCTGTCATTTCCCTGAAGATTCCCTCCGGCAAGGTAGTCAAGGAGTTGCCGCTCAAAATCAACCTCCGTAGGTGGATCATCTCCCTGAAAACCCCTACGGACAAGGAGGCCAGCGAGTTGCCGGACAAATCCAGCGACTCCAGGCTGCTCAGGTCGCTGAAGGTTCCCTCGGGCAAGGTGGTCAAGGAGTTGCCGCTCAAGCTCAGATGCCCCAGGTCGCTCAGGTCCCTGAAGAGACCCTCGGGCCAGGAGGTCAGCGAGTTGCCGGTCAAATCCAGCGAACGCAGGCTGCTCATCCCGTTGAATACCCCGTCGGGCAGGGAGGTCAGCATGTTTCTGGACAAATCCATAAATACCAGGCTGCTCAGCCCGTTGAAGACCCCCACAGGTAGAGTGGTCAGTGAGTTGTCACTCAACGTCAACGAGTAGAGGTTGTTCAGCCCGCTAAAGACTCCCGCGGGCAGGGTGGTCAATGAGTTGCCACTCAAAGTCAGCTCGTGAAGGTCGCTCAGCCCGTTGAAGATTCTCTCCGGCAAGGTGGTCAAGGAGTTGCCGCTCACGGTCAGCGAATTTATGGAGTCCAGATCTGAAAAAGCCCCCACGGGTAGAGTGGCAAGGGAGTACTCCGACAAGTGCAAAAAGCCCAGGGAGCTCAGCCCGGTGAAGATTTCCTCGGGCAACGATAAGAGGGGGTTGTTATGCAACTCCAATCTATACAGGTTGCTCAACTCTCCGAAAATTCCGGCGGGGAGAGTGGTCAGGGAGTTGTCATTCAACGTCAGCACGAAAAGGTCACTCAACCCGTTGAATATCCCCAGGGGCAAGGTCGTCAGCGAGTTGCTGTCCAACGTCATCCATTGCAGGCCAAACAGTCCGTTGAAGGTTCCCGCGGGCAAGGCGGTTAGCGAGTTGTGGTCCAAGTACAGCGAGCCCAGGTTGCTCATCCCCCTGAAACCCTCTTCGGGCAAGGAAGTCAGGGAGTTGCGAGACAGGTCCAGCCAACCCAGGCTGCTCAGGCCATTGAAGGTTCCCGCGGACAAGGTGGTTAGCGAGTTGTTTTCCAAGCTTAGTGATTGCAGGCTGCTTGGGCCGTTGAAGATTCCCACGGGTAGGGTGGTCAGGGCGGTATGGTGCAACTCCAGTTTAGACAGGCTTTTCGTCTCACTGAAGATCTCTTTGGGCAAAGTGGTCAGGGGGTTGTGGTCCAAGTGAAGGCGTTTCAGGAAACCCAGCCCGTCAAAGACTCCAGCGGGTAAACCAGTCAGCGAGTTTTTGCTCAAGTGTAGAGCAAACAGATTGCTCATTCCCCTGAAGATCCCTACGGGCAAGGTAGTCAGCGAGTTTTCGTGCAATACCAAACCACTGAGCGAACTCAGTCCATTGAAGATCCCCAAGGGCAGGGTAGTGATTGAGTTGTTGTCCAACCGTAGCCGACGCAGGTTACTTGGCCCGCTGAAAATTCTCACGGGTAAGGTGGTCAGAGAGTTGCCATTCAGCGTCAATTCACGCAGGTTGCCCAGCTCGCTGAAGATTTTCTCGGGTAGAGTGATCAGCGAGTTTTCCTCCAGCCTTAGGGTTTCGAGAGAATCCAGCCCGTTGAAAATCCCCGTGGGCAGGGTGGAAAGGGAGTTTTGCTGCAAGCCCAGGTGGGACAGGTTGTGCAGCCCGCTAAAAATCCCCGCGGGCAAGCTGGTCAAGGAGTTGCCATTCAAGGTCAAACCACCAAGCTGGGAGATATCCCTGAAGATTTCCTCGGGAAGGCTGGTCAGCGAGTTGTCATTCAAAAGCAGCGAGGACAGGCTGCGCAGCCCGCTAAAAATCCCTACGGGCAAGGTGTTTAAGGAGTTGTTATCCAACTTTAGAGTAGACAGCCTGTTCAACCCGCTGAAAATTCCCATGGGCAAGTTGGTCAAGAAGTTGTAATTCAGCTCTAGCCGAGACAGTTCGCTCAGACCGCTGAAGTCGTGGGCTTGCAGGATGCCGATTCGAGTCAATTGAAGCTGAAGGCTTGTCACTCCGGCCAAATGCTCCGAAGTGACGTCTTCACAGGTCATTACCCCGGCGATCTTGACCAGCGCATCCCGAACCTGTGGTGTGCGGTCGCAGACTCCTTGCCCGGCAGTTGGGGCCGGCGCGAGCAGAAATAAGCAGGGGACCCAGGAGAGGCGAAGCAAGAGCCTGTGCCGGAACCTATCTGCACGCGAATGGAGAAAGGAGGTTTTCCATGCTGGTGTTCCGGGTGTGGGTCGGCGTGGATTTCTCACTGAGTCGTTCCGTTATAATGAGAGCACCGGGCAATTCAGGGATGTCGTCTCACCTTTTCATCCTTGGGTCAGGCTGAAGCGGAAGGGATCACTTGGGATGAGGAACGGTATCAACAGTCGAAATTTATGCCAGTCATCAGTTCCGAGAGAACTTCCAATCCTGGCCGGGGTGGGGCGTTGGTAATGCACTTAATTACGGGAGCGGATCCGTGTTGTCAGGATGGCTCGTCTTCGTCCCGGGCCGTCAACTGCTTCAGAAAGGATTGACCCTTGGCCTTCAGCTTCTTCTCCAGCCGCTCCGTGCAGTCGCAGTCGGTGCAGGCCCAGGGCTCCTCGCCGTTCACGTCCCGGCAGCGGTTTCGGTCGTGTGCGTCCTGCACCCTTTCCAGGTCGAAATACTCCTCCCAGTAGGGACGTTCCTCCAGCAACGGAGTTGGGCAGAAGCAGACCTCGACCCAGCGGACCCGATCGTCAGCCGAAGTGCGGGCCTGATTCATGTTTCGAAGATATTCGCCTCCCGCTACCGATCCCCGGCCCAGGGACTTGTCCTCGATGGCTTCGCGCAAAGGGCCTTTTCGGCCTGCCTTGAGTCGTGCGGTGACCAGATATCGCATGGCGGGACCCTTCAGAGTGGGGAATCAGCTCCTCGGTCAATCGGATGGGTGAATGATCCATTCCATGGTACAGCCTTTTGCCGAATTGGCAACCCCGGCAGGCATGGTGCAACAGGGGAGAGCCGCAGGGTTATTCGGCGGCCATAGCGGTTCCTGCGATGCTCGGACCCGCAACTGCATCAGGCTTGCCTCCATTGACCCATCTTCTTTCTTGTCGCTATAGTGGACAGCCCGCGTGAGAGGAGCGGAGGAGCCATTCCATCACTCTTCTCCGCCGCCATTCGGCTTGTCCTCGGGACAGTCGTTCCGGCCAAGTTCCGGCGCAACCCTGAACGGTTACAGCTCGGAGCACTCCCACCGGAAGAATTCACAAACATGGCCTCGCCAGACCAGGAACGACTGAACCAAATTCGGCAGTCCTTGGCCGACGGGGGGCTGGACGCCCTGCTGCTGCTCTATCCGGACGACATCCTGATGGCCACCGGCATGCTGCCGGCCAGCACCCACGTGGCCGTCCTGGTGGACCGGGACGGCCGGGTCAGCCTGGTGACCCCCTGGTGGCGGGAAGCCTTCGTGGCCGAGGAGAGCTGGGCCGACCGCATCGACTGCTTCGACTGGTGCAAGCGGGGCTGCGAGGTGGACCCCGACCGGGCTGTCATCGAGTGGCTTCGGACCCGGAGGTCGGGGCAGGGAATCGAGAAGGTCGGGGCTCATCTTCAGGTGCACCATTACGGTCCCAACAAGATGCCCTCGGAGTGTTTGACCTATGACCGCATTCGGGCCGAGTTGCCGTCGATATTCCCTGTGGTCGAGGACGCCGGAGACCGGATCAACCAGTTGAAGTCGGTCAAGACCTCCAGGGAGGTCGGCAAGCTCAAGTTGGCTCACCAGGTGGTGCGAGCCGGAGCACAAACCTTCTACCAGGTGGCGCAGACAGGAATACGAGAAATCGACCTGGCCACCGAGGTCCACTGCGCTGTGCTCAGGAAGGCGACCTCGCTGGGAATCGACTACGTCTTTTGCGAGATGCCGCAGATTACCTCGGGTCCCGAGCGCACCGGGATCGCCGATACCCTTTCCAATCATCCCACCTCAAGGAGGCTGCGGCCGGGCGATCCGGTGCTGTTGGAGCTGGGCGCTCACGCCGAGGGATACTGGGCCGACATCACTCGAGTCACGGTGATCGGCGAACCGACCGAATTGTTGCGAAGGTTGCACCGGGCCGTCCTGGACGCCCAGGCAGCGGCAATCGCGCGCTATGTCCCGGGAGTGAGCACGGGAGAACAGCTCTGCGAAGCCTCCTGGCAGGCCATGCGAGAGGCCGGATGCGAGCAGGGAATCACCCATTTCCTGGGCCATGGCCTCGGTTTCGCCTACCACGAGGACCGTCCGACCCTGGGTCCGGGTGAACAGCGACCGGTATTGCCCGGGCAGGTGACCTCGATCGAGCCCGGACTCTATTGGCGGGAAGGCGGCCGTCCGGTGGCCGGCATCCGGGTGGAGGAAAACGTGGTCTGGGGTTCCCGAGCCGGGGAAGCCGAGATCCTGTCCGACTATTACCGCGGCCTGGACCCGCCGGACGGTGAGTTCTGACGTCCCGGCGCCGGATCGGTCGCCAGTCCGGGCGGCGCCCGCGGAGGGGGTTGAACCGGCTGTGCAATCCTGGGGAAATTGGCGTTAACGGTGAATTGGCCGCCGTGTATAATAGCGCCCCTGTGTTCAGGCTGTGGAATGGCTGCGTAGCCGCAAGGGGGTCTGATGAATCGCTCCGATCAACCCATTGAAGCCCTGCTGGACGAAGAGCGCCTCTTTCCGCCTCCGGAGGAGTGCTCGCGAAGCGCCAATATCGCCGATCCGGATATCTACCAACGGGCGGCCAAGGACCGCGAGGCCTACTGGGCCCAGGCGGCCGAGAGCCTGGAGTGGATGCGCAAGTGGGATCGGGTTTTGGACTGGAACCCACCGATTGCTCAATGGTTTGTGGGAGGTAAGATCAACGTGTCCGTCAACTGCCTTGACCGCCATGTTCGGGGTTGGCGGCGCAACAAGGCCGCCTTCATCTGGGAGGGCGAACCCGGGGAGGAGCGGGTTCTGACCTTTGCCGACCTCCACCGGGAGGTCAACCGCTTCGCCAATGCCATGAAGCGGCTGGGAGTGCAGAAGGGCGACCGGGTCACCATCTACATGCCCATGATCCCGGAATTGCCCATCGCCCTGTTGGCCTGTGCCCGCATCGGCGCCCCCCACAGCGTGGTCTTTGGCGGATTCAGCGCCGAGTCGCTGCGAGATCGGATCAACGACGCTCAATCCAAGCTGGTGATCACTGCCGACGGGAGTTACCGGCGCGGTCAGATCGTTCCCCTCAAGCGGAACGTGGACGCAGCCCTCAAGGACTGCCCCTGTGTCGAAAAGGTGGTGATGGTTCGAAGGATCGGGGATGCGGCCCCGGTGGAGGTGGACGAGACCCGGGACGTCTGGTGGGACCGAGCGGTGGAAAATGTCCCGGCCTGGTGCGAGCCCGAGCCCATGGACTCGGAGGACCCGCTGTTCATTCTCTACACCTCGGGGACCACGGCCAAGCCCAAGGGCATCCTGCACACCACCGGCGGCTACATCCTGGGGGCCTCCCTGACTCACAAGTGGGTATTCGACGCCAAGGAAGAGGACGTCTACTGGTGCTCGGCCGACATCGGCTGGGTCACCGGGCACAGCTATATCGTCTACGGGCCCCTGGCCAACGGAACCACCGGGGTCCTCTACGAGGGTTCGCCCGACTGGCCCGACAAGGACCGCTGGTGGGCCATGGTGGCCAAGTATGGCGTGAATGTCTTCTACACGGCCCCCACGGCCATCCGGGCGGTCATGAAGTGGGGCGAGTCCTATCCGGCCAAGCACGACCTTTCCACCCTGCGCCTCCTGGGGTCGGTGGGCGAGCCCATCAACCCCGAGGCCTGGATGTGGTATCACGAGAAGATCGGGCAGGGGCGCTGCCCCATCGTGGACACCTGGTGGCAGACCGAAACCGGCTCGATCATGATTTCGCCGCTGCCGGGCCTCACCACCACCAAGCCGGGTTCGGCCACCTTTCCCCTTCCGGGAATCGACGCCGACGTGGTGGACGAGGCCGGCAACAGCGTCCCCCTGGGGGGAGGCGGTTACCTGGTGCTCAAGTCTCCCTGGCCCTCCATGGCCCGCACCATCTATGGAGACCCGAAGCGGTATGAAGAGACCTACTGGCAGCGCTTCGGCAAGAACGTCTATTTTGCCGGGGACGGCTGCAAGCGGGACGAGGAAGGCTACTTCTGGCTGTTGGGACGGGTGGACGACGTCATGAACATCTCGGGGCACCGGCTGAGCACCATGGAAGTGGAGAGCGCCCTGGTGGACCATCAGGAGGTGGCCGAGGCGGCGGTGATCGGCAAGAAGGACGATATCAAGGGAGAAGCCATTGCCGCATTCGTCACCTTGAAGGAAGGGGCCGAGGGAAATGCCGGCAAGGTCGATGAGTTGAAAAAGTACGTGGTCCGGAAGATCGGACCCATTGCCCGGCCGCAGAGCGTCTATTTTACGGCCGAGCTGCCCAAGACCCGGAGCGGCAAGATCATGCGGCGTCTGCTGCGCGATATTGCCGAGGGACGGGCCCTGGGGGATACCACCACCCTGGCCGACGCCACCGTGGTGGCCAAGCTGAAGAGCCAGTACGAGGAGGGTTAGCCGCAACCAGTCCCTGTCGGATGCCAGGTTGCAGGGGGCAGTTCGGCGAGCCCTGAGAGTTCAAGTTTCAAGACAAAAAAAACGCTATCGATCCAAGGAGGAAAGAACACATGGCGCAGGAACGAGCTGGAGCCACAACATTTCTGGGAAATCCATTGACGCTGGTCGGGCCCGAGTTGAAGGCGGGTGACCCGGCCCCCGACTTTACGCTGCTCTCCAACGACCTCAAACCCGTGGGGCTGTCCGAATCGGCCGGCAAGGTGCGCCTCATCAGCGTGGTCCCCTCGCTGGATACACCGGTCTGCGACCAGCAGAGCCGGAGATTCAACCAGGAAGCCTCCGGTCTGGGCGATGAGGTGGTGGTTCTGACCGTTTCCGCCGACCTGCCTTTTGCTCAAAAGCGCTGGTGCGGGGCGGCCGAGGCGGATCAGGTCCAGACGCTTTCGGATCACCAGGAAATGTCCTTCGCAGCCAGTTACGGCACCCTGGTCAAGGAGCTTCGGCTGAACAGTCGGGCCATTTTCGTGGTGGATGCCGGCGGCACCCTCCGCCACGTGGAGTATGTCAAGGAAATCGCCTCCCATCCCGACTATGACGCGGCGTTGGCTGCCGCCAGGGACGCCGTTTAGGCACGCCCGGGATCGGCTTGCCGAATCCATGCGATTTCGGCAGGTTCCGACCATCTGTCCGAACCGCTGGCGGGGAGCCCTGATCAGCGCTCGCCCGCCCTAGCGGACGACTTCCGGCCACCCCGTCCGACCTCTTTTCTGAATTTGCAAACAGTGATTTCCAATAGTTCAAGGAGGATCCTGGCGTGCCGGGTGTAAGAGTACGCTTTGCGCCGTCCCCCAGCGGATCCCTGCACGTGGGCGGGGCGCGTACCGCGCTGTTCAACTGGCTGTTTGCCCGAGGTCAGGGTGGTCGCTTCATCCTCCGAATCGAAGACACCGACCGGGAGCGCTCCAGCCCGGAGATGGTGGAAGACATTCTGGGGGCTCTCCAGTGGCTGGGCCTGGATTGGGACGAGGGCCCCTTCCTGCAGTCGGAACGGCTGGACCGCTACCGCCAGGTAGCGGATCAGCTCTTGAGCGCGAACAAGGCCTACCGCTGCTCTTGTTCGACAGCCGAGTTGGCGGCCAAGCGCCAGGCGGCGTCCGCTTCCGGAAAACCCTGGAAGTATGACGGCACCTGTTGCGGGTTGTCGTCAGACCGGTCAGCGGAGAGGCATGCCCGCGGTCTGCCCGGCGTGGTGCGCTTCAAGGGGCCCCGCGACGGAGAGGTTGCCTTCGAGGATCGAATCTTCGGCCGAATTGTCCACCAGGCGAAGCAGATCGAGGACTTCGTGCTGGTTCGGTCCGACGGCATGCCCACCTACCACCTGGGCGTGGTGCTGGACGATCTGGACATGAAGATCAGCCACGTCATCCGCGGGGCCGACCATATTTCGAATACCCCCAAGCAAATCCTGCTCTACCGGGCGCTGGAACAACCGGTCCCGGTCTTCGCGCACCTCCCGCTGATTCTGGGCCCGGACCGGACCAGGCTCAGCAAGCGTCACGGGGCTACCGCGGTGAACACCTACAGGGATCAAGGCTATCTGCCGTCCCCCTTCTGCAACTTTCTGGCGCTGCTGGGCTGGTCCCCGAAATCCGAGGTGGAATCTCTGTCCACCGATGAGTTGATCCACCAGTTCTCCCTGAAGGGTGTAAACAAGAGCAACGCCGTCTTCGACCTGGAGAAGCTGTCCTGGTTCAACAGCCGGTATCTGCGCAATGCTCCCGCCGAGAGGCTGTTTCCGCTGATCAAGGTCGAGCTGGATAGCGAGGGGCTATGGAACGATGAGTTCGACTCCTCCGGCAGGGCCTGGATGATGAAGGTGATCGATCTGCTCAAGCAGCGGGTCCGCATGGTTTCCGACTTCGCCACCCAGGGGAGAGCCTTCTTCACCGATGACTTCGCGATCGAAGACAAGGCTCGCCGGAAGTTCCTCAAGAGTGAAGTCCTGACGGTTCTGATGCCCGAACTCGCCGCGCGGCTCGAGTCCCTGACGGCTTTCGGACTGGAGGAGACGGAGTCGGCCCTTCGCACCTTCGCCGCCGAGAAGGAGGTCAAGGCGGGTCTGCTCATCAACGCGGCCCGGGCATTGCTGACCGGCAAGGCGGTGGCCCCGGGAATCTTCGAGGTCATGGCGGCTCTCGGTCAGGAGCGGACCGTAGCCCGCCTGTCCGACACGTCCTGGATGGAGGATGAACCGCGGGCTGGGGAATAAGAGGAATTTATGGTTCGCCTGAAGCTCTCTGGAATGATGTTTCTGCAGTATTTCATCTGGGGGGCCTGGTACGTCACCCTGGTCACCTATCTGAGCCGGACCCTTGGCTTCAACGGCAGCCAGATCGGCTGGGCCTACGCCACCACGGCCATCGCGGCCATGATCTCTCCGTTTTTCATGGGGCTGGTGGCCGACCGGTACTTTGCTTCGGAAAAGGTGCTGGCGGGACTACACCTGGTGGGCGGGTTCCTGTTGTACTGGGTATCCGGTCTGCACGACTTCAGCCAGCTCTTCCCGGTGCTGTTGATCTACACCCTGTTTTACATGCCGACCCTGGCGCTCACCAACTCCCTGTCCTTTCACCACATGGAGAGCCCGGAACGGGAATTCCCCAGGGTGAGAGTGCTGGGGACCATCGGGTGGATCGCCGCCGGCGTGCTGGTGGGCCGATTGCACCTGGAGGCCACCGCCGTGCCGCTGCAGATCGCCGCCGGGGCTTCGGTGCTGATGGGTCTCTACTGCCTGCTGCTTCCGCACACTCCTCCCAAGGGAGGCGGCCAGCCTTTCAGCCTCAGGGGCCTGCTGGGCCTGGATGCCCTGAGCCTGATGAAGGAGCGATCCTTTGCCGTTTTCGTGGCGGGCTCCTTTCTGCTCTGCATTCCCCTGCAGTTCTACTACACCTTCACCAACCTGTTCCTCAACGAGATCGGCGTCAGCCAGGCAGCCAGCAAAATGACCCTGGGGCAGGGCTCCGAGATTCTCTTCATGCTGGCCTTGCCCTTCTTCCTGACCCGGGTAGGACTCAAGGGGACCCTGCTGATCGGCATGGCTGCCTGGGTGGCCCGCTATCTCTTGTTTTCCTGGGGAGACGGCAACGAGTACCTGTGGATGCTGCTGGTGGGCATTCTCCTGCACGGCATCTGCTACGATTTCTTTTTCGTGGCCGGCCAGGTGTACGTAGACCGCAAGGCCCCCGTCGGGGTTCGGGCCGCGGCCCAGGGATTCATTGCCCTGGTCACCCTGGGACTGGGCATGTTCGTGGGCGCCAGGGTTTCCGGCCTGGTGGTGCAGCACTACAGTTTCCGGGGAGTGGACGGCGGCGTGCAGCACCATTGGGGTGAGATCTGGCTGGTGCCGGCGGTGGCGGCGGCGGTGGTTCTGGTGCTGTTCGCGTTCTTCTTTCGGCCCGGGAGGGCGGAGGCCAATGAAGCACCCGGGTCCGGTTAGCCGCCTCACCCGCCCGGGCGTTGCGGCGTGGACTGCCGGTTTCGTCCCTGAGCCGGCCCCGGTCCGTCTTGGCTCCTGTCATGGAAACAGCTCTCAATGTCCTGATGGCCGTGCTGATCTTGGGCGGGAGCGCTCTCCTGACCCACTGGTTCACACATTTCATGTACATCCGCTGTCGGAACTGCGGGACCCTGAACGCCCGGCGGAGGACCCACTGCCGGCGCTGTTCCAGCCCCTTGGAAGGGAAGTCCGGGGGAACGGGGCGCGGGGAAGGTCAATTGCCTGGCTAAGCATGCGGCGGGTGCTTTGACCGAGCCGACAACAGATGTGCTAATCTGAAAAATGGCGGGCGGTGCTGCTTTCCTCCCGCGGAAACGAGGCTCTCCGTGTTCCGGGATACCCTGGGCCTGGCTCTGAAGAACGCTCTGCGCAACCGCCGTCGAACGCTGCTGACGGTTGCCAGCATCAGCATTTCCCTGTTTCTGCTGGGAGTGCTTCTATCGGTTTATCACGCCTTCTACCATCAGGAAGGCGCTCCCGAGCAAGCGCTGCGGTTGGTGACCCGGAACCGGGTCTCACTGACCTTCTCCCTTCCCGAGTACTATGAGCAGCAGATCCGCAAGGTGCCCGGCGTGCGCGAGTTGGTGCCCACCTCCTGGTTCGGGGGAGTCTATATCGACAATCGCCCGGAAAATTTTTTCCCGCGGTTCGCCACTGATCCGGAAAGGATCTTCGAGGTCTACAAGGAATTCACTGTGCCTCCCCAACAGCTCGAGGCCTTCCAGTCGGAGCGCACGGCAGCAGCCGTCGGCAAAAGCCTGGCCGAGCGGCTGAACTTCAAGTTGGGCCAGCGGATCACCATCAAGGGAGACATCTACCCGATGGATCTGGAACTGACCATTCGGGCCATGTTTGAAAGCGATGTCGAGAACCAGGACTTCGCGTTGTACTTCCACCGGAAATACCTGGAGGAGGGCCTGCCCCAGTCCCGGCGCGGGATGGTGGGCACCTTTGGCATCCTGGCCGATTCCGCCGAGGCGGTGCCCGGCATCGCAAAGCAAATCGACGATCTCTATCGAAACTCGGAGCGGCAGACCAAGACCGAAACCGAGCGGGCCTTTCAGTTGAGCTTCGTTTCCATGCTGGGCAACGTCAAAGTGTTCCTGCTCAGCATTTGCGGGGCCCTGGTGTTCACAATCCTGTTGGTGGCCGCCAACACCATGGGCATGTCCGTGCGCGAGCGGATCACCGAAATCGGGGTGCTCAGGACGGTGGGTTTCACCTCCGGAAGGGTGCTGGGCATGATCGTGGCCGAGGCCGTTCTGATATCCCTGGCAGGGGGCCTGGCGGGTTGCGGTCTGGCCTGGGGGGCGTCGGGGTTCTTGCGACAGTCGCAGCTCATGCTCTCCGGACTGTCCTTTTCAATGCCGGTGTTCCTGATCAGCCTTTCCATAGCCTTGGCCATCGGCATCCTGAGTTCCCTGGTCCCGGCCCTGGGAGCGACCCGCCTGCCCATCACGTCGGCCCTCCGCCATACGGGGTGACAGCCTTCTGCGCTCAAAGGGCAGCGGGGCAGCAGGCGGATTGAGTATGTCGTCAATCGATTGAAGCGTTTTGTCGGGAGCCTTTGCGCCGGACGGTCTTCCTCCCTAAGGACTGGATGGCTGAGCCGGCAGGGAAGCGGTGAGTCACGATATGCCCCTGCCTCTCTCCTACAACTTGAAGAACCTGACGGTCCGCAAGACCACCACGGTCATGACGGCCCTGGGCATAGGCCTTACGGTGGCCGTGCTTCTGGGGATCCTGGCCCTGGTCGGAGGTTTGGAGAAGGCTCTCCAGGCCACCGGGCATCCGCTCCACCTGCTGGTCATGAGGAAAAACTCCCTCTCGGAGCTGGTCAGCCAGATCAATCGCGAGGCCCTGTCCAACATCCGCAACAAGCCGGGGATTCGGCAACTGGACGGTGAGCCGATGGTTTCCCCTGAAATTGTGACGGTCATCAATTTGCCCCGTCACAACAGTCCCGAGGGGGCCAACGTGAACATCCGCGGCCTTTCTCCCATGGGCATCCGAATGCGCCCCAACCTGAAGCTGATCGAGGGCCGATGGTTCCGGCCGGGTCAGCGTGAAGTGGTGGTCGGGAAATCCATTGCCAGGCGTTACGTCAACGCCGGCGTGGGGAACCGGCTGCGCTTTGGCCGTGGCGACTGGAATGTGGTCGGTGTTCTTGACGCCGGCAGCACCGCTTTCGACAGCGAGATTTGGGTCGGTCTCAATCAACTGGCCACCGATTCCAATCGCATGGAAGTCCTTTCCTCGGTCCTGGTGTGTGCCTCCGACCCGGTGAGTCTTCAGGCTCTCCGGAACGCCCTGGCCGACGATCAGCGGCTTTACCTGGAAGGCAAGAAGGAGGTGGACTACTACCAGGAGCAGACCGCCTCGGCCGAACCGGTGAAGTTCCTGGGCATCTTCGTGGCCGTCATCATGGCCGTGGGAAGCTGCTTTGCCGCCATGAACACCATGTATGCCGCCGTGGCCCGCCGCTCGCGGGAGATCGGCACTCTTCGGGTGCTGGGTTTTTCGGGTGGCAGCATTCTGCTTGCCTTCGTCATCGAGTCGCTGCTGCTTTCCCTGCTGGGCGGCTTGATCGGGGTGTTGCTGGTGTTGCCGCTGCATGGCCTGGAGTCCGGTATCGGCAACAATCTCACCTTCAGCGAGACCGGTTTCGATTTTCGACTTTCACCGGCCATCGTGGCCCTGGGTGTCGGATTCGCCTCGATCATGGGCCTGCTGGGCGGTCTGTTGCCGGCACGAGGGGCCGCCAGGGAAAGCATTCTCACTGCACTGCGGGAGTTGTAGCCGGTGGTTGAATGGGGGAAAAACCTGGAGCAGGAACTCGACAGCCTGAGAATCCACAAGAGCCACAGGCGGTCTTCGAGGGGACCCTCGCGCTGGACATCCCGTTGGATCCTTGCCGGAATCGTGGTGCTGGTGGTAGTGAGCGCGGCCGTCACCGCCGCTCGCTTCGCCAGGCAGGAGATCGAAGTGGAGGTCCTCCGCGTGGCTGCGGGCGGTGAGCCCGGGTCTCAGGGCCCCGCAACGGTCCTGAACGCCTCCGGGTACATCGTGGCCCATCGCAAGATCCAGTTGACGGCCAAGGTGGTGGGAAAGGTCGCCTGGATCGGCGTGGAAAAGGGTGACCTGGTCGAGAAGGGACAGGTTCTGGTCAGGCTGGAGGACGCCGAGTATCGGGCTCAGGCCCAGCAGGCCGAGGGGCAACTGGCCAGCTTGCTGGCCCAATTGAGCGAGCTGGAGGCCGGTTCCCGTCCCGAAGAGATCGCTCGCGCCAACGCCAACCTGGACCGCGCCCAGGCCGATCTGAAAAATGCCGGGATCAACCTGGATCGGGTGCGGAGGCTGTTTGAGGAAGAAGTTCTGCCCCGGCAGGATCTGGACAACGCCCAGGCCCGCTTCGAAGGGGAGTCGGCGCGGGTGGAGTCCCTGGCAAGGGAAGCCGACCTGGTGCGATTGGGTCCACGGGAGGAACAGATCGAGGCCATGAAGGGAAGGGTCAAGCAGGCCCGGGGCGAGCTGGCCCTTCGCCGGACCTTTCTGGCCTCTACGGTCATTCGGGCCCCGATCACCGGGACGATACTGGAAAAGGCGGTGGAGATGGGAGAATTCGTCACCACCAGCTTCGTGGGTGAGCGCGGGGCCAAGGGGTACGTGGTCACCCTGGCAGATCTGAACGATCTTCAAGTGGAACTCGACATCAGCCAGGATGACTTCTCCAGGCTGTCCATGCAGCAACAGGCGACCATCAGGACCGATGCCTTTCCGGACCGGTCCTACCGGGGCTATATCGCCGAGATCGCACCGGAGGCCAACCGGCAGAAGGCCACCGTGGAGGTCAAGGTCCAGGTGGCCGATCCCGACTCCTTCCTGAGACCGGAGATGAACGCGCAGGTCGCCTTCCTGGCGCCGGAAGGGCCACCCAACGGAGATCGGGCGCCCTCGGGTCCCCGGATTACCGTGCCTGCCGCGTCGATTCGCGACCGGGAGGGCCGCAAGACGGTGCTGGTGGTCTTGCAGGGCCGGGCCAGGGAACGTCCTGTCCGGATTGGAGATCTCACTGCCGAGGGCGTGGTGGTCACCGAGGGTCTGATCGGCGGGGAAGATATCGTGGTGAATCCTCCCGGCAACCTGGAGGATGGGGAACGGGTCCGCAGGGCGGGGAATTAGCGAGGCGGTGGTTCGGACTGAAGGGCAGGGAAGAGATATCCACGAAGGGGTTGGAGAAGGATTGAGAAGGGGCCGCCAAGGGTCGGAAAGGGGAATACATGGTCAACGATTGGGTGGTGGAGGCCACTGACCTGCACAAGGAATTCCAGCGGGACGCCTTTCAGATAATCGCCTTGCAGGATGTTCATCTGACAATCCAAAGAGGAGAATTTGTGGCTTTCATGGGACCGTCGGGGTCGGGCAAGTCCACCTTGCTCTATCTCATTGCCGCCATCGACCGCCCCACCGGGGGCCGTGTCAAGGTCCTGGGCCGGGATATCCTCCAGCTCAAGGAGCGGGCCGTAGCGGACTGGAGGAACGAGAACATCGGCTTCATCTTTCAGACCTTCAATCTCATTCCCGTCCTGACCGCCCGGGAAAACGTGGAGCTTCCCCTGCTGCTGACCCACCTCAGCCGCCAGGAGCGGGCCGAGCATGCCGCTACCGCTCTGGGGCTGGTTGGATTGTCGGACCGCATGGATCACTATCCCCGCCAACTCTCGGGCGGCCAGGAGCAACGGGTGGCCATCGCCCGAGCCATTGTGAGCGATCCCTCCATTATCCTGGCCGACGAGCCCACTGGAGACCTGGACGCCCAGTCGGCCCAGGAGATTCTCACTATCCTTTCGAGGTTGAACCGCGACCACGGGAAAACCATCCTGATGGTGACCCACGATCCCCATGCCGCCCGCCACGCCAGCAAGATCCGCTACCTGGAAAAGGGACAGTTGCTGCCCGAAGGAGCGCCCCAACCCGAATAGGGCCGCGAATAGACACAAAGACCGATGGACTACTTTTGCTGCGACGACGTCATGTAGTGAAGCCCACCCGGGAGCGCGGGCGTCCCGCCCGCACAACACTGGCAAGGCCTTACGCAACTCTTCGACCCGGCACGACCGGCAACGGCGCCAGGGCTCTGCTTCGGCCGGGCTTGGGCGGTTCCCGCTGGCCGCGTGGCCGGGTGCGGAATCGCAGGGAAACTGAGCGGTACGCTACGGGGGTGCATGCGGGCGGGACGCCCGCGCTCCCGGGTGGGCCTCCTCCATCACTCTTGC
>VXMN01000324.1 GCA_009841055.1 Acidobacteriota bacterium | reverse complement strand
GCCCCGTCATGCCCAGGTGTACCAGCAACCGAAAATGATCGGTGGTAAAAAGCAGGAACTTGCCGCGGCGCTCGATTCGCCGGATGGTTTGCGCCTCGAGCGCTCGAGACCAGCGTCCGGGCTGCGGACGCACCACGATCCGCTGATTTCTGATGGTCACTTTGGAGATGGTCTTACCCAGGACAGTGTCGGCAAGTCCGATTCGGATCGTTTCAACTTCAGGCAACTCCGGCATGCAATCCCCGGCAGTGGGTTGGTGACCCTTCTTGGAGAGAGACCTCAGGATGGACCCGGGTCGAATCGAGCCGATACCCAGGATTTGGCCTGCCGGCGAGTCTTCACCCGGTTCTCCAGTTGAGCGTCTCTCAAGGCACTGAGAATCTCACGGAATACCGGCCCGGGCACATATCCCATTTGAATGAGGTCATTGCCGGTCAGGATTGGATGGGGGTGGAGTTCCTCGGGTTCCGAACGATCCAGCGTCGCCGCGGCCAGCCTCCAGTTGTCGAGATTCCCATGGCTCCCGAGGCAATCCAGGCGGTGGAGCTCAAGATGTTCCTCGAAACCCTCCTGGCCCAGGAAACGCTTGAGTGTCGAGGCCCGCATCCGTGGCAGGTCGATGAACTTCAGATGGTCTCTGACCAGCGCAGTGATTCTTTCCTGCTGCTTCCTGCTGAACCGGAAGCGTTCACAGACCCTGAGCGCCATCCGGGCTCCGACGTCGGCATGGCTGTTGAAGCGGATTCTATCCCTGCGCTCGAAGGTCGAAGGCTTGCCGATATCGTGCAACAAAACTCCCATGGCCAGGGTGACCGAAGGATAGGAGACCAATGCCATTCCATACGGCACGCTCGGCAGGGTGGTTTCCCGGTCCCCGGGCAGGTCACGTCTTTCAACCCCCGGGAGCTCTTTCTCCCTGTTCGCTCCCGACCGGTCCATCAGGTCCAGCATCAGGAGCGTGTGAACCCAGCAGTCCCCTTCGGGGTGAAACTCGGGGGGCTGGGGAACTCCTTGCAAGTCGGTCACCTCGGGAAGCAGGTGAACCAGCAGCCCCACCTCCTGCAACCCGCGAATCCCGGCGGCGGCGTTGCCTTCCGTCAGCATCCTGACCAGTTCCTCCCGAATGCGCTCGGGGCTCACCCGAGTCACCTCCTCGGCCTGGTCCCGCAATGCAGCAAGCGTCTCCGTCTCCAGCTCGTAGCCGAATCGAGCCGCGAACCGAACGGCTCTCACCAAGCGAAGCTTGTCTTCCCGGAAACGGCGCTCGGCCGAGCCGATGGTGCGAATGACGCCGGACCGGATGTCCCGCTCGCCTCCCACAAAGTCCAGGACCCGCCTGGAGGAAGGATCGTAGAGCAGCCCGTTGATGGTGAAATCCCTGCGCCGCACGTCCACTCCGGGGTCGGTAGAATAGGTCACCCGACTGGGACGCCTGCCGTCGGGATAGGAGCCGTCGGAACGAAAGGTGGCCACCTCGTAGCTGCCTCCCTCCTCCAATACCCGGACCACCCCGAAGGCAGCGCCAACGGCGACCGTTCGAGGAAACAGCCTGCCCACCTGCTGAGGCGGGGCGCTGGTGGCGATGTCATAGTCCCTGGGGACAATGCCCATCAGGCGATCCCGGACACAGCCCCCGACGAAATAGGCCGAAAATCCCGCGGCCTGCAGTTTTTCGACAATCCTGGCGGCAGAGGCCTCGGAGTTCCTGAAAGGTTGGGGCGATCGGGTTTCAATCATCGCGGGAGCCCGCATTCTGCAGGGGGACTGCACTCTCGGGATGAGTGCAGGCTCGAGAAGATGTTGAAGGTATACTGCCGTGAATGAGAAGGTCGGCGACCCGGCAGGATACCAGGGCTAGTACTTGCGCAGGACCCCAATGACTCTGCCCTGGATCTCCAGTTCTCCTTGCTCCATATAGATGGGCGCCATGGAGGAGTTGGCCGGTTGAAGTCGAAGGCGGCCGTCTCTGTCGCGATAGAAGCGTTTCAGCGTGGCTTCGTTCCCTTCCACCAAGGCAACCACGGTATCTCCGTTGTCGGCGCGATTGGTGCTCTCCACCACCACAAAATCCCCATCGCAAATGTGGTCCTCGATCATGGAGTCTCCCTTGACCTGCAGGACGTAGACATTCCGGTTGCCTACAAACTCCTGCAAGGACAGGGCCTCCCGGTTGGCGAAGGCCTCAACCGGTCGACCGGCGGCGATTCGACCCAACAACGGCAGCGACTCGGCTCTGTACATGGGTCCGAGATCGTTCTCGCCTTTCCCACTCAGGGCGTCCGCTTCGATCATTGGACTCCGATCAATGACTTCGATCGAACGACTCCGATTGGGATCCCTCCGAATATAGCCCTTTTGCTGCAAAGTGTTCATGTGCTTGTGCACCGTAGCCAGCGAAGCGAGACCCAGTGCTTTCCTGACTTCGTCGTAGCTGGGGCAGTAGCCGTTCCGGCGGACAAAGGAATCCAGAAAAGCAAGCACCCGAAACTGACGCTTGGTTAGAGCCATTGCACTTCCTGAAGAAGCAAGCTTCAACTTAGGATTATAGGCGAATTAAAAGCGAAGAGCAATTCAGTGGTTAGTGGTCAGTGGCTAGTGGTTAGCCGAGCCCCGCCCTTCGGTGCGGATCATGCAGAGTGAAACAGGGGAGTTCCGAGCAATAAGCTCAACCAATCGATTAAAATACTAGCCACTGACCACTGATCACTAATCACTTTTCACCTAACCGCGCTACCGTCCCGGATGACGGGGCGTCTCACGAGAGACGAATCAGGGGAGTT
>VXMN01000087.1 GCA_009841055.1 Acidobacteriota bacterium | reverse complement strand
CAAAAAAACCCCCCCCCCCCCCCCCCCCCCCCTCGGGCGCCCCCCGGGGGGGGCAACCCCGATTCCCCGAGCCGTGCAGCCGCCCGCTCACCCCTACCCTCTTCCGTAGCGGTCTTCCAGGCGGACGATGTCCTCCTCGTCGAACTCTCCGAAAGCGATCTCCAGCCAGCGGCTGGGACCGGGGCCCGCGCCCGCGGCCCGATGGCGGGTCCGGCGGGGGATGTAGATCTCCTCGTAGGGCTCCGGTTGCCAGGTCCGCTCTGCCACGGTCACCTGCAAGCCCGGGTCGAGAGCCACCCAGAGCTCGTCCCGGTGGCGGTGAAGCTGCAATGAAAGAACCTGTCCGGGGTTGACGGTGATGATCTTGACCGTGCTCACCCGGTTGTGGGTGAAGCGGCGAAAGGCCCCCCAGGGCCTCTGCTCCTGGTAGATCAGGGATCGGGGATCGTCCTGTGGGTCCTGTGGCATAATGTGGCCTTCCTGCAGTCGATTGCGGTCGGGGAACTCAGCTAGCCTAGACGATCGGCGCGGACAACCTCAAGCCGGAATACAGGTTTCCCCGCCCGCCGTACGGGAAGCGAACCGAGAGCGGCCGCGGGGAGGGACGCCCGGATGGAGACCATGCTGGTTGCCGGGGGCGCCGGGTTCATCGGCTGCAACTTCGTCCGGCTGGCGCTGGCCCGAACCGAAGCCCGGTTGGTGGTGGTGGACAAGCTGACCTATGCCGGCAGCCTCCACAACCTGGAGGGGCTGGCCGGCCAACCCCGCTGCCGCTTCCTGCGTGGAGACATCGGGGACGGGGAGTTCGTGGGCAAGGTCTTTCAGGACTACCGGCCCACCTGGACGGTCAACTTCGCGGCCGAGACCCACGTGGACCGCTCCATCGACGATCCCCGCCCCTTTCTGGCCACCAACGTGGCGGGCGCCGCCGGGCTGCTGGAATGCGCCCGCGCCCACTACCGCCGGCTCGAGGGTTCGGCCCGCGACCGCTTTCGCTACCTGCAGGTGTCGTCCGATGAGGTCTACGGCAGCGCCGAGGGAAAGTCGACCTTCTCGGAAGCTACCGCCTGCGCCCCCAACTCCCCCTACGCGGCCTCCAAGGCTGCCGCCGACCACTGGGTGCGGGCCTACCACCGGACCTACGGCCTGCCGACCCTCACCACCCGCTGCTCCAACAACTACGGGCCCTACCAGTTCCCCGAGAAGCTGATGCCGCTGATGGTGCTGAACGCCATGGAAGCCCGGCCGCTGCCCATCTACGGAGACGGCGGGAACGTGAGGGACTGGCTCCACGTGGAGGACCACTGCGCCGCCCTGCTGGCAGTCCTGCGGGGAGGCCGCCCGGGGGAAAGCTACAACATCGGGGGCGGGAACGAGCGCACCAACCTGGAGATGGTGGGCCAGGTATGCGCCTGCCTGGAGGCGCTGCTGCCGGCCGCCGCCAACCCGGCCATGCAGCGCCGGGGGATTGCGGCCTACGCCGACCTCAAGAGGCGGGTCCCCGACCGGCCGGGTCACGACCACCGCTACGCCGTCGACACCGGCAAGATCCGCAGGGAGCTGGGTTGGGCTCCCCGCTACGGCCTGGAGGAGGGCCTCGCCCAAACGGTGCGCTGGTACGCCGAACACCGGGAGTGGTGCCGCAAGGTGCAGGAAGACAACTACGACCGGCGACGGCTGGGGACCCCGGACAGGGTGGAATCATGAGAAAGGGAATCATTCTGGCCGGAGGCTCGGGCACACGCATGGCTCCCGTGACCCGGGTCATCAGCAAGCAGATTCTCCCGGTCTACGACAAGCCCATGATCTACTATCCGCTGTCGACCCTCATGCAGGCCGGGATCACGGACATCCTGGTGATCACCACTCCCCGGGACCGGCCCGCCTTCGAGGGATTGCTGGGCGACGGCAGCCAGTGGGGCCTGAGCCTGAACTACGCGGTGCAGCCTCGTCCGGAAGGCATTGCCCAGGCCTTCCTCATCGCCAGGGACTTCCTGGAGGACCAGGCGCCGGCCCTGGTGCTGGGCGACAATATCTTCTACGGCCAGGGACTCTCCCGGAGTCTGCGCCGGGCCAGCCGGCAGACGAGCGGGGCCACCGTGTTCGCCTACCAGGTCCGCGATCCGCAGCGCTACGGCGTGGTCTCCTTCGACGAAGAGAGCCGGCCCATTCGCCTGGAGGAGAAGCCGGCGCGGCCCCGCTCCTCCTACGCGGTGACCGGGCTCTACTTCTACGACCGGCAAGTGGTGGACCTGGCTGCAAGGCTCAAGCCTTCGGCCCGCGGCGAACTGGAGATTTCGGATCTGAACCGGGAATACCTGTCCATGGGCCGGCTGCGGGTGGAGAAGCTGGGCAGGGGGATAGCCTGGCTGGACGCGGGCACCCGCGAGTCGCTGCTGCAGGCATCGGTTTTCATTCAGACCCTGGAGGAGCGCCAGGGGCTGATGGTGGCCTGCCCGGAGGAGATCGCGCTCGAAATGGGATGGATCGGGGCCGCTGACGTCCGCCGCACGGCACTGTCCATGCAGGGAAGTCCCTATGGGCGCTACCTGATGGGGTTGGTGGAGCCCGGAGAGTGAGGAAGGCATGAAGGTCACCCGGACGGCGCTCCCCGGAGTGCTGGTCATCGAGCCCGAGGTCCACAGCGACGCCAGGGGGTTCTTCCTGGAGTCCTACCACGCCCGCCGCTACCGGCAGCAGGGACTCCCGCCGGAGTTCGTGCAGGACAACCACTCCCAGTCACGCCACGGAACCTTGCGGGGGCTGCACGCCCAGGTGCGGCTGGCCCAGGCCAAGCTGGTTCGGGCGATCGAGGGAGAGGTGTTCGACGTGGCGGTGGACATCCGGCTGGGCTCGCCCACCTTCGGGCGCTGGACCGGCGTCTGCCTCTCGGCCGTCAACCGCCGGCAGTTCTTTATTCCCGAGGGCTTCGCCCACGGCTTCGCCACCACCAGCCCTTCGGCCCAGGTGGAGTACAAGTGCAGCCGGTACTACGACCCGGACGACCAGATCGCCATACGCTGGGACGATCCGGAGATCGGGATCGAATGGCCCATCCGGCACCCCCTGCTGTCGGCCAAGGACCGGGACGCCCCCTTGTTGAGGCAGATACGAGACCGGCTGCCCCGCTTCGAATAAGGCCGGCACCCCCCGGGAGCGCGGGCGTCTCGCCCGCACAAGACCTGGCGCTGTGGAAGAGAACCTCGTATAGGTGGGTTTGGTGGGCTTTGCGAGGAGAGTGGCGTGAATGGGAGGCTGTTGCAGGAACAAGGATGCGGGCGGGACGCCCGCGCTCCCGGGGGCTAATTCAAAATCTGATTTTGAATTAGCCCAACACAGACTCTGTCATGCAGAACACATGCGGTTTGTACCAGACCGGGGCGCAGCCCGCAGTCGAGCCGGTGGGAGGCAAACACTCCGCCTCGTGAGTGACCGTCAGCTGCAAGGCCAGCCGTGCGCCGGCGGCGGGGTGAAGCGCTCGATGGTTTCCGGGCAGCCCCTGCCTACCGCTTCACCTGGGCCAACTGGGAGCGGACGCTGCTTCGCAGCATGGCCAGGTCGTTGGAGAGGTCGATCATCTGCATTCCCCGCGAGATCCACTTGTTGGCGGCGGCCGCGTCGCGCACCGGCAGGCCGGCCGGCTTGCCCACGGCCCGGCATCCCTCCAGGATCCGCATGAGCGCGCGCTCGTGCTCGGGGTCGCTGCCGATCTGCTCCGACTTGAGGCCCATGGACAGACCCAGGTCGTGGGGACCGATGAACCCCACGTCGATGCCGGGGACCGCCATGATCTCCTGAATCTGATCCACGCCTTCCATGTCCTCGATCTGGGGAATCAGCAGGATCTGCTCGTTGGCCACGGCCGGGTAATCGACAAAGGTCTGATTGCGGCCGGTCCCGGCGGAACGCTGGCCCAGCGGAGGATAGCGGACCGCCTGCACCAGGGCTTCCGCCTGGGCGCGGTTGGACACGTGGGGAATGACCACGCCGAGGGCGCCGGCGTCCAGCACCCGGGCAATGTCCTCCGAATTGTGGGACCACACCCGGGCCAGGGGAACGGCGCCCCGCGACTCGATGGCCCGGAACCCGTTGGCGGCGTCGTCCAACGCCCAGGGTCCGTGCTCCATGTCCACGGTCAGCCACTCGTACCCTTCGGAGGCCAGGACTTCGGCAGCCAGGGTAGAGGCCAGGTTCAGCCAGGAACCGACCGACACCTTTCCGGCATTCAGCGCAACTTTCAGGGGATTTTCCAATCGCATGGAGACCTCCGGATCAGGATTTCATGAATGCTCGCCGGGTGGAGCGCAGCCAAGCCTGGCCCCGCGGTCCGGACGGCGGTCCATTGTGACGGCAACGGCGAAGCCAGTCAACAGGGGGATATCGGGGGGCTTGCGGTTGCTCGGGAATAAGGGCTGGCCGTTTTGCAAAACCACCTGTTGTTTTCTCGCCCGGAACACCCTAAATTAGGAAATTCGATTTTCGGACGTGCAGCTTGGGGGGCACCGGCCGGTTCCTGCGCCCCGAAAGTAGCGGGCGAGCCGGCAGAGAAAGACACCCATCGATGAGACGACAACACTGGAATCCACTGTGAAAGACCATGCCCAGGACGTCCGTTACGAGCCGGACGAACGACCTCCGCTTCCTCTCACCATAGGCCTCGGGTTGCAGTACGCCACCCTGACGGTGGCCGGCATCGTGCTGACGCCGGCGATCCTGGTTGGAGCCGCAGGTGGCGAAGAGGCCTATCTGGCATGGGCCGTGTTCGCCGCGCTGGTGGTCAGTGGAGTCACCACCGTGATCCAGTCGGCTCGCATCGGCCGCCTGGGCTCCGGCTATCTCCTGCTCATGGGAAGCAGCGGCGCCTTCCTGGCTGTCTGCGTGGCGGCGCTGGAACGGGGAGGCGGGGGCCTGATGGCCAGCCTGATCATCGTCTCCTCCCTGTGCCAGTTCATTCTGGCGGCAAAGCTCTCCTTGTTCAGGAAGATCTTCACGCCCACCGTGGCGGGAACCGTGTTGATGCTGATCCCGGTCACGCTGGGACCGATCATCTTTCGCAAGCTGAATGACGTGCCGGCGGAGGCTGCGCCCTCTGCCGCCCCGGTCACGGCGGGCCTGACCCTGGCGCTGATGGCCATCCTCTCAATGCGCGCGGGCGGTGCCTGGAGACTCTGGGCCGGGGCCCTGGGGATGGTTGCAGGCTGCACCTTTGGGGGCCTCTTCTACGGGATCTACGACACCCGGCGGGTTCTGGAAGCCGACTGGATCGGGTTTCCGCAGCTTGCCTGGCCGGGTCTCGACTTCGGCTTCGGCCCCGACTTCTGGGCCCTGCTGCCCGCCTTCGTGCTGGTGACGCTGGTGGGCGCCCTCGACACCATCGGAGACGGCATCGCCATCCAGCGGATCTCATGGCGCAGGCCGCGGGCCATCGACTTCCAGTCCATCCAGGGCGCGCTCACCGCCGACAGCCTGGGCAACCTGCTCTCCGGCCTGACGGGAACGGTTCCCAACACCACCTACGCGGCCAGCATCGCCGTGGCCGATATCACCCGGGTGGCGGCCCGGGTCGTCGGCATCTGCGTCGGCGTCATTTTCGTGACGCTGGCCTTTCTGCCGAAGCTGGTCGCCGTCATCGTCGCCATTCCCGGTCCGGTGGTGGCCGCCTACTTGATCGTGCTGGTGGCATCCCTCTTCATTCTCGGCCTCCGGGTGCTGATGCACGACGGGCTGGACTATCGCAAGGGCTTCGCGGTAGGCATCGCCTTCTGGCTGGGGATTGCCTTCCAACTGGAATGGATCTATCCCGAACTCCTCCAGGGGGCCTGGAGCGACCTGCTCGGGAACAGCATGACGGTCGGCGGGATGACGGTGATCGTCCTGACGCAGTTCGTGGAGTTGACAGGACCGCGCCCCCGGCGCCTGAAGACGGAACTGACCCTGGCCAACCTGGCGAAGATCGATTCGTTTCTTTCCGATTTTGCCTCCCGCGGCAAGCGCGGCGAGGAGATGACCGATCGACTAAGGGCAGTCGGCGAGGAGATGCTGCTCACTCTGACGCGGCCGCAGGACGAAGGCACAGCGCCCGCGGGACGCCATCTCCTGCTGGTGGCGCGCAATGACGGGGATGCGGTCGAACTCGAGTTTGCGGCCACCACCGACGACTCCAACCTGGAGGACCAGTTGGCGCTGCTCGGCGAACAGACCACCGGCCCCCCGGTCGAAACCGAGGTCTCGCTCAGACTGCTGCGCCACTATGCGTCGTCGGTGCGCCACCAGCAGTTTCACGACACGGACGTGATCACCGTCCGCGTCGGACCGGCTGCCTCCATGTGAGCGGCATCGCGGCAAGACGGTTGGTTGAAATAAAAAGAGTTATCCACGAAGGCACACGAAGGACCACGAAGTCACACTAAGGCGTTGGAGCGACCTCAAGGGGGCTCTGCCACGGATCGCCAAAGTGGTGCACCCCAACTACTCCCCCGAGCCTTTTGCAAAATTCGCAGCGGCGCAGGTCATTTTGCCGGCGATCGGGATGTTCCGCCTTTTTCAATATCGCGTGCGTCCTGGTGAGAAATGCTGTCTAACCACAAAAAGCACAAATGGCTCGGCACAAAAAGAATTTCTTGAAATCATTTCGATCTTTTTGTGTTTTTGTGCCTTTTGTGGCCATTCCCAGCAACGGTCCCGCTGGCGAATTTCGCAAATGCCTCAAAACTCATCAATGAGTTTATTGGTGTTCATTCGTGTCCATTCGTGGTTCGTCGTTTCTGTTCGTGGAAATCTATTCCGCCTTCCCGACGTTTAGCGAATCCCTATTGAGCCTTCTCCAACCCCTTGGTGGTCCTTCGTGGATACCTCTTTTTGATCCTGCGGCTGGGCTCCTGCGACTCCCCTCTCACCCGCCCAGCCAGCGGAAGACCTGAGCCACGCAGAAGCACACCAGAAAGCCCATGGCGATGGGGAGAAGCGCCGAGGCAGCCGTCCACTTGACGCTGCCGGTCTCCTTCCAGATGGTGTAGAGAGTGGTGGAGCAGGGGTTGTGCAACAGGCTGAACAGCATCAGGTTGATTCCGGTCAGCAGCGTCCAGCCGTCGGCCTCCAGCACGCCCAGGGTGGCCGAGGCCGAATCGAACTCGAACATGACCCCGGCGCCCTCTCCCACCCCCGGGAGACCGACGCTCAGAACGGTCAGCATCAGCACGGTGGGGATGACGATCTCATTGGCGGGGATGGCGATAATATAGGCCAGCAGGATGACGCCGTTGAGTCCGATGAGCAGCCCGAAGGGGTTCATTCCCTGGATCAGGTGCTCCGCCAGGCTGACGCCTCCCAGGTGAATGTTGGAGACCAGCCAGATGGCGGCGCCGGCCGGCACGGAAAACACCACCGCCCGCCACAGCACGATCAGAGTGCGGTCGATGAGGGAGGTGTAGATGGTCTGCAGGATGCGGGGGGGGCGGTAGGGCGGCAGCTCCAGGCTGAAGGCCGAAGCCTCTCCCTTGAGCAGCGTGCGGGACAGTCCCCAGGACACCAGGAAGGTACACCCCACCCCCAGCAGCACCACCGCCATCACCGACCCCGCCGACACCAGTCCGGCCAGGGCCGGAGGGGCCAGGCTGCCGATGAAGATGGTGGCGATCAGGATCTGGGTGGGCCAGCGGCCGTTGCAGAGGGAGAAGTTGTTGGTCAGGGTGGCGATCAGCCGCTCCCGGGGGCTGTCGATCACCCGGGTGGCCACCACACCGGCCGCGTTGCATCCGTAGCCCATGGCCATGGTGAGGGCCTGCTTGCCGTGGGCTCCGGCCTTCTTGAACCAGCGGTCCAGGTTGAAAGCCACCCGGGGCAGATAGCCGAAGTCCTCCAACAGGGTGAAGAGGGGGAAGAAGATGGCCATGGGGGGCAGCATCACGCTCACCACCCAGGCCATGGCCAGGAACATGCCGTCGATCAGCAGTCCGTCGAGCCACCAGGCCAGGCCGGCCGCGGCCGCCGCCTGCTTGAGGGCGGGATGCAGGGTTTCCAGGAACAGGGAGGAAAGCAGGCTCGAGGGAACGTTGGCCCCGGTGATGGTGACCCACAGCACCACCGCCATCAGCAGCATCATGATGGGGAAGCCCAGCCAGCGGCTGGTGACCAGCCGGTCGATGGTGCGGTCCAGGTCGAAGGCGGGCCGGGCGTCGTCCCGACTCAGCACCCGGTCCGTGATCCGGGCGGCATCGGTGTAGAGCGCCTCCATCAGCGAATCGTGGAGGTTGGGTCCCACCTCCCAGCGCAGATTGGCGGCCGCCTCCAGCACTTCTTCCCGCGTGTTCGCCGGACTCATCCCGTCCCCTCCGCCGGCGCCGCTCCTTCCGGAACTCTCACCAGTTCGGCCAACTCCCCGGAACGCACGGCCTCCTCGATCCTGGCGTCTCCTTCCAGCAGGCGCAGGGCCACCCAGCGGGCATTGGGCAGATCGGGGAATGCCGCTCCCAGCTTTTCAACCAGCAGACTGACGGCGCGCTTGAGCGCCGGGGGCTCGCTCTGAATGCGATGGGGCTTGCAGACGAATGTGCCGGTGGCCACCTGGTGGATCCTGTCGATCAGCATGGGGACGCCCCGCCCCTGGCGGGCCGCGGCGGGAACCACCGGGACGCCCAGCTCCCGCGCCAGGGATCGTTCGTCGACGGTCAGACGGTGACGTTCGGCTTCATCCATCAGGTTCAGGCAGACCACCGCCCGCCCCGTGATTTCCAGCACCTGGCAGACCAGGTTGAGGTTGCGCTCCAGCCGGGTGGCGTCCACCACGATCACGGTCACGTCGGGCTGTCCGAACAGGATGAAGTCGCGCGCGATCTCCTCGTCGGTGCTGGTGGAGAGCAGCGAGTAGGTGCCCGGAAGATCGACCAGCTTGTAGTTGCTGCCCTGGTAGGCGAAGCCGCCCTCGGCCCGGGTCACGGTCTTGCCGGGCCAGTTGCCGGTATGCTGGCGAAGGCCGGTGAGGCTGTTGAACAGGGTGCTCTTGCCGGTGTTGGGATTGCCGGCCAGGGCCACCACGAAGTCGTAGCGGTCCATGTTCACCCCCAGCCGCTTCAGATTGGCCGGATGGTGAGCGGGACAGATTTCGCAGGCGCCCGGAGGGGCATTCGGTTTCATCAGGCCACCTGCCTTCTGGAGCTGATCCGGATATTGGCCGCCTGTTGTCCGCGCAGCGCGATCAGCGCCCCCCGAATCCGAAAGGCCGTCGGGTCTCCCACCGGGCTCCTCATTTCGGCGGTCACCACCGTGCCGGGAAGCAGGCCCAGGTCCATCAGGCGGCGCCTTTCCAGGCCCCGGCAGTTGGGAGACAAACCGACCACGGTGGCTTCCTCGCCGGGTTCCAGGACCGCCAGGGATTCCAGGGACTCCTCAACCGGCTGTTCCCGAGGCAGGGGGACCACCGCGACGTTGGCGGCCACGATGGGCGCCAGCACGTGCTCCTCGCCTTCGGCCCAGAAGCAGATGCGCTCGGCCGAGAGGTGGGTCAACTGGACCACCATCAGGGGATGGAGTCCTTCGGCCACCAACTGGGCATAGACGGCTTCGGGCTCGTCCTCCAGGTGGGCGATCCTGGCCCGCTCTCCCACCTCCAGGCTGGTGAGCGGTTGTCCCCGGCGCGGAGGGAGCTGCCCCCGCTGGGTCGGAATGGGATCGCCGTGCGGATCGAAGGGCGGGTTGCCCATGCGGGCCGCCAGCGCGTCGGCTTCGCTGGAGGTCAGGCGATGTTCCTGCTGCTCGGCGCGCTTGTGCCAGTCCGGCTCCTTCAGTCCCGTCTCCTCCGAGAGGTAGCGCTCCCAGAGACGATGGGCCCGGATGATTCGCAGGGCGTACTCTCTTCCCTTGGGAGTCAACCGCAGCGAGGCGCCTTCGGACGTGGCCAGCTCGCCGGCCTCGATGCGCTGAACCAGTCCCGCCACCTTTTCCACGGGTGTGCCCAAAGCGCCGGAAAGGCTCTGAACCGTGGCCACCCGCTGCTCGTACTCGCAATGGTAGAGATGCTTGAGAGCATCCTCCGACAGCACCCGGTCGGACAGGCGCAGCCGCCTGCGCCAGCGCTCCAGCCAACCGCGCCCGGGCCGCAACAGAAAATAGATCGCCAGGGCGGCCGAAACCGCCAGTATGGGACCCGTCAACTCGATCATGGAAAACTCCGGTCCGCCCGGCCAAAGAATTCCCGGACGGCCAGCGTGGCTGATCCCTACGCTTTCCCGGCGCCTCGGCCGGCCCGGCCGACAGTCCCCCGGGATGCGCGACCCTTCTGGAGGGGAACGGAGGCAGGCGGGCGGTCCTTCAGGGGCAGCACGAAGATGCTCCTGGAGGCCTCCAGGCCCAGGTAGACCGGCTCCCGGCCGGATTCGGGAAGCAGCTTCAACGGTCCTTGAAAGGGGGATTTCTCCTGCAGGGAGAACCGGGTGGCCGGACGCAGCCCGACCTTGTCCAGGTAGGCCAGGAACTCGGGGTCGCTGTTGGTGACCTTGCGAACGCTGTAGCTTCCCGGTTCGGCCTCGGCCAGGCAGAGGTCGTCCTCTACCTGTCGAAACCCCCGGGCGTCGGGAATGATCTCCCCGTGGGGGTCCTGGGCGGGAAAGTCCAGCAGGGCGTCGATTCGGGATATGAACAGGTCGGAGACGGCATGCTCCAGGCGTTCGGCCTCCTGGTGGACCTGCTCCCAACCGTAACCCAGAACCTGGTGGAGGAACATCTCCAGCAGGCGGTGACGGCGCAGGATCCGCACGGCCATCTGACGCCCCTTGCGCGTGAGCGCGGCCCCGTAGTAGGGCTTGTATTCCAGCAGCCCGGCCTTCTTCAGCTTCCTCAGCATGTCGGTGACGGTGGCGTCGGCCACGTCCAGGTGACGCGCCACCCTGGAGGTGCTGGCCCTCTGCTTCATGTCCTCGATCTTGAGGACAACCTTGAGATAGTCCTCCACCGTGCTGGAGACGGCTGCCGTCTTCTGCGATTCAGCGGCCACCGGATCGCCTTTCCTTTGCCTTCAACTCAATTTAGAGTAACCGAAAAAGACACCCTCCACAAGCCTCCAATATGTTCTTTTCAGGTTGGCAAGAGCTCTTTAGGGTATTATTAGACTAATCTAAAAATAAAGGGAGGGGGGAGAGGATGAATGGTCCGGCAGGGAATGAATTTGAGAGGGGGCGTGGAGACTCGATCGACCTGGCCGGCTCGTCGGCCGACAAGATTGGGCCTGACCTTTCTCCTTCCGCGCTCCCGGCGGCTGCTATACTTCCCTGCGACGACGGACTTTCACTTGCAGGAATTCACCCATGGGTCGTCATTCAGTCCTCTGACTCAGGGGGCCGCCACCTGGAAACTGCGTCCTGCCGGGCTTGACCCGAAATGAGGGTATGGGTGGGGATCCCGACCGACATTTACGCATCGGTCCCGACATGGCCGGTAGGATACAATGTCGGGCGCATCCGGAGTTGGACCTGAATGGGAGGGCACCGCAGTCGATGATAGTACCATCCTGTTACACGACGCAATACGAGAAGGCTCGCCCCGCCGATCCGGAGAGAACATCCAATTACATCGCCCACACGATGATCGGAGATCCTGAAGCCGATGCGGTGATCGAACAGCTTGCCCCCCTCGGACCGGGAAAGACCATGCAGTTTCTCAGGGCAGCCATCGAAAAACAGGACGAGAATGTTCTACGGGAGGCTCCGCCCGTGGTGAGGGAGTTCTTCAAGAGGATCGAGTCCCCGCCCGATTGGCTGGACTTGTCGTCCTTGACTCAAGCCTGCCGCATGTTTCACAGGAATTCGAGACTGATCCTGGGGGCATTTGTGGGAGGCACTCTCGTGGAAGGATTCTCAACCAATATCGCCAAGTCTTTCTTCATCACCGGC
This sequence comes from Acidobacteriota bacterium, assembly GCA_009841055.1. Classification (GTDB taxonomy): domain Bacteria; phylum Acidobacteriota; class Terriglobia; order Versatilivoradales; family Versatilivoraceae; genus Versatilivorator. The sequence continues at coordinate 16,932 of VXMN01000087.1, read as the reverse complement.
CGGGTGCGCGATCAGGGCGTCAGACGTTTGAAACAGAACAACCGTCACATGATCGAGATATTCATGCCGGGCGGCCTGGAGAGGGGTGGGGACGGCTGGAAGTTGTCTGTCCGTGTGCGGATGATCCACGCCCAAGTCAGATACCTGCTGAACAGCTCGGAAGACTGGGATACGGGCTCCTGGGGCGTGCCTCTCAGCGCGGCGCACGTGGGCTTTGCCATCACCGCTTTTTCAGCCAGGTTGCTGAAACATATGAAAAACCTGGGTGCTGAATACAACAACGAGGAGCGAAAAAGCTTTATGCAAGTGTGGCGGTACTCAGGATACTTGATGGGTATTCCCGAGACGATTCTGTTTCGCGATGAACAGGATGCTCTGAAGCTGTTCGAGACCGGCCTCATGTGCGAGCCTCCTCCCGATACCGAATCTGTCGTGATGGCGAATTCACTGATAAACTCCGCCCCATTGGTCATAGGAGTTGAAAAACCGGCCGCTCGCCGCAACCTTGCAAAGTACGTGTTCAGCATATCGCGCGCGCTCATCGGGAATACTCTCGCCGATCGTCTGATGTATCCGGCCGGCTCGACATTTGGAGTCCTGGCATGGTTCCGAATGCAAGAGCGATATCACCGCATCCTGGAAAGGATCTTGCCGAGACGTATTCAGGACAACAATTTTACGAGATTTACCTCTCTGCTGGAGGCTTCGGCTTTCGACGAGGCAGGCATCAGCTACCGATTACCCGACCACGTATACGCGGAGGAATCCGGCAAGTGGTGAACGCCTCTTGATCCCGAAAGACAAGGATTTCTCCAATGTCCCAACATCACGTCGAACTGCAGTGGCAACGTGAATCCGCGGATTTCACCTATCGGAGCTACAACCGGGACCACCGTTGGGTTTTCGATGGAGGGGCCGAGGTGCCGGCTTCGGCTTCCCCGGGCTTTCTGGGGAACCCGGCCTGCGTGGACCCGGAAGAGGCCCTCGTCGCCGCCCTATCGAGCTGCCACCTGTTGACCTTCCTGGCCATCGCGGCCAAGCGGCGCTTCGTGGTGGATGCCTACAGCGACCGGCCGGTGGGCCACCTGGAACGGGACGGGGAGGGGCGCTTCGCCCTGACCCGGGTCAGCCTGAGGCCCAAAATCGTCTTCGGCGGGGAGCAGCAGCCGTCGCCGGAGCAGCTCCGTCAGATGCACAAAATGTCCCACCGGCAGTGCTTCATCGCCAATTCGGTGAAGACCCGGGTCACGGTCGAGACCGGCTAACCTGCCCTTCTCGCCAGATCGCTGGACAAGAGAATTGCTGCCGTCGCCTACGCGGCTCAACTCCTACGCCAACAATTTCCATGGGCTGACGCCCACGGCTACCTGCTGGCGCCGCATTCGCGGCTCGACTCGCCCCCCCGGGCTGTCGCCTGGTGCCCGACCTCACTCCGCCACCGTCACCAGGGCTTCCGCCACCGGTCCCTGGGAGACGCCGTCCACGGCGATCTCGGCGGTCATCAGGCGGCGCACTCCGTCGGCGGCCTCGGGGGCGGTAGCGGCCAGTTGGATCTCGCCCCTCCCCGCCGCCGGCAGGGTGAGTTCGGAGAACTCGCCGGAGGTATTCCATCCATCGGGAGGAATCAGGCGGGCCTGGAAGGTGGCTTCGGTTTCCAGGTTGTTGCGGAGCAGCAGCCTGTATTCCAGGGACTGCCCGGGCTTGACCTCGGCCAGGTAGGGGAGCATCCGCGCCCAGAACAGGTCGATGTAGCTGTCGCTGGGCTCGGCCACCAGTTTCCGGAAGACCCGCTCCTTGCGGTGTATGAAGTCCGAGTACTCCCGCAGCAGCGAGGGGTCGCACTTCCAGACCCCGATGTGGCCGGGACAGATCAGGTCGGGGGCCACCTGGTTCATGACCTCGATGCAGCGTTGGTGCATGTCGAGCTGAAAGCTGTTGCGCAGCACCGTGGTCTGATAGGGCCTGGTCTGAACCTTGCCGCTGACCAGCACTTCCTGCAGGAAGTAGTTGTCGCCGGTGAAGGCCACCCACTGGCCGTCGATCTCCCCGCTCAGAACCGAGTGGTACTCGGTCTGGCCGGGGGCGAAGTGGATGTCGAAGGTGTACTCCTCCCAGTCGAAACGCTCCCGGTCACTCAGGGTCCGGTCGATGCGGATGGGCTTGTGAAAGGTGCAGGGGGTGGAGCTCCAGGCGGCCGGGTCGGCCAGAACCTGGGCCACCGCATCCAGGGCCCAGCAGCGGGTGCCGTAGAACTGCTGCAGGTGCGGGATGCCGCAGGTGTGGTCGTCGTGGATGTGGGTGGGAATCACCAGGTCCAGGGTGTGCACGCCGTACTCCTTGCGGAGCTGCTTGAGGTGGTGCTCAATGAACCGCATGACCTCCAGCCCGTTGTGGTCGGCGAAGGTGTGCATGTGGGGATGGAAGGCGTGGCCGTAGTCGACAAAGAGCGCCTTCCCCGAATCGGAGAGGATCACGTAGAAGAAGGAACAGGTCCAGGAGCCTCCCCAGAGCAGGTGTTTCGAAAGCTCCACGAACCTGGGCTCGGGCAGGTAGAGCATCTCGGGAATGCTCTCCCTCCCGCCGACCCGCATGCCACGCCCCAGCGAGACCAGTTGCACCAGGGACTTCTCCAGCCGGTCGATGTCGCCCAGGGGATCTTCGATCGGCCCTCCGTGGGAGGGTAGTCCCAGGGGCGTCCCCGAGACGGCGTGGGAGCGCCCTCCCACCACCTCCCCGCTGAGCGCGTCCCTCAAGGCCTGGATGGACTGCAGGGTGAAGAGGGCGCCGGTCATGTCTCCATAGGTATACTCCATGGCGTGGAGCTGGTAGAGCTTGCCCCCTTCCACCATCAGGTCTCCGCTGAAGACCACCAGCCGCCCGTCGATCTCCGCCAGCAGGACGACCGAGCCCTGGGTATGCCCCTTGGCAGGGAGCACATAAAAACGGTAGCTGCGCCAGGCAAATTCCTCGTAGTCGTTCAGGGTGGCGGAGACAGGAAGATCCTGCGCCACCGTCAGGAAGTTGTTGCGGTCGTCGTAGTTGTCGTAGACCCGGCGGGTCTGCCAGAACAGCTCTGCCTTCTCGAAGAGATGGCGCTCGTACTGGGGGACCGCCAGCCTGGCCCCCGCCTCGATCAGCCTGGGGTCGCCCCAGCACTGGTCGCGGTGGTGGTGGGTGTGGAGCACCCACTCCACCCTGGTGCAGCCGATCTCCGACAGCGAGTCCAGCACGGCGCCGGAGCCGCCGTCGATCAGCAGCGCCGACTGGCCGTCCTTGACGACATAGACGTTGCAGGTGTCGGTGAATCGGTAGAGGTTCTCGGATATTCTTTCCATGGCGGCCATGGGCGTCACTCTCCCTGAAGATCGAGATGGAGCCGAAAGGGCTCGCAGGATACCACCTTCTCCTACTCCCACCAAGGGAGTCCACGACGTGGCGCCCAAAAGAAAAAAAGATATCCACGAAGCCACACGAAGGACCACGAAGCCACACGAAGGGATCCACGACGTGACATGAAGAAGCGTGAATAGGGGACGTTGTTGAATTACTGGAATAACTTCGATCGGCCCTTTCTGAACTACTTTGATTCAAAACGTCTCCTACGCGCTCTTTACAAGTTATTCCAGTAATTCAACAACGTCCCCAGCACTGCACCTTATTCCAAATAGAAAAGCACGTTTCGCCTTGCAGCGTTGTGGGTAAGGTGAGAGCTGCGAAGCTGCGGTTGGAGTACGTAGGCAAGGAAACGCTTACTACAGGCCATCCTTATAGAGCTGCGTAGCTGCGGCCCAGGGTAGCCCCGGGCGGCAGCCCGGGGTCGTATGGTTCCGCGTCAACCCAGCCGCGAATGCGGCGAATAGAAAGCACCCGTTCGGAAACGGCACTGCTTCCCCAAAGAAACACCGCCCCACGTTGCGCTAACCCGCTACCGCCACCCATGCGGCTTTTCGTAGCCCCGCGCGGAGTAGGGGACGTTGCGCCCCATCGCGGGGAAACTGAGCGGCACGCAACGGCAGTGCATGCGGGCGAGACGCCCGCGCTCCCGGGTGCGGCGAATAGAAAGCACCCGTTCGGAAACGGCACTGCTTCTCCAAAGAAACACCGCTGCCCCCGCCTTAACGAATCACGAAAGGTTCAGGGCCCGCGACTGCTCCTCGATGGAGGCGAAGAGTTGCCGTTTCTCGGACTCGCTGGGGGTGCTTCGGTAGGCGTTGAGAAGCTCCTTCATGCTCACCAGACCCTTGTAGAGACCGGCGTTTTCCAGGGGTGGGGTGAGGTAGGAGACCAGCTCGGCGCTGGTGCGGCGCTTGGCGATGGTGCCTTCGGAAGGATTGTTGACGCTGTAGATGTAGAGATGGGGCATGGCCCCCAGGAGGCGGTCGGGCCAGCAGCCGGAGGAGAGCCCCACCTGCTTGCCCGGCATGAACTCGGCCGCCCCGTGGGTGCCCACGTGGATGACGGCGTCGGCCCGATAGACCTTCTGCAGGTAGCTGTAGAGGGCCATGAAGCCGTGGTGGGGCGTGCCGCCCTGCGCCGCCAGCATCCGCATGGGATCGCCCTCGTAGCCGAAGCCGGGCTGAACTCCGATAAAAGCGTTTCCGAGATGGGCGCCCAGAATCATCAGGTCCCTGCCGGAAGCATTGAGGACACCCGGGGCCGGACCCCACTCCCGCTCGATCTCCGCCACGTGGGGACAGAGGTCCCGGTACTCCTCCACGGGCATGCGGTAGGCCACGTTGGCCACCGTGCCCCAGGCCTGCGAGTTCCCCTCCAGGACCAGGCGGCGAAGTTCCTCCGGTCCCTGCAACCGCGGGATGTCATATCCCTCGGCCCGGAGCCGGGTCAACACCTCCAGCAGGCTGGCGAAGACATCCAGGTCGGCGGCGGTGCCCAGGTTCCCCTTGTTGGGGGGAAAGCAGAAGATCACCAGGGCCAGCTTGAGGCTGTGGCGGGGAGCGGTCTGCAGGCGGTTCCAGCCCGCCAGCCTGGCGGCGATGAGCCGGCAGCGCCCGGTCAGCGGTTCCGGCTGGCGGCTCTTGTGGCGCACGCCCCCGAAGAGGCGCGACTCGGTGGCTCCGTCCAGCTCGGGGATGGCCACCTGCATGGCGGTCTGCACCGGATTGAGACCCACCCGGCTCTGCTCCCAGTTCTCGATGGTCTGCAGGTCCAGCGAGACCAGCGAGCGGAAGGGAATGCCGAGCTCCCGGAGAAACTCCACCGAGGCCTCGGTGTCGTTCATCACCGGCCCTCCCACGAAGCTGAACCCGGTCAGCGAAACGATCTGGCTGACCCGAGGACGCGGACGCCCCTCATCGCCGCCCGGGCCGGGGGGTCGGTCGCCGCTGCCGTCCTCCAGAAAATAGGCGCGGCAGGCCTCTCGGTTATCCATAAAGGTGGAGATGGCCGCCACCACCGACAGTCCTTCCGACTCGATGGCCTCAATGAGTCCGTCGTAGTGCCGCCGGGCCTCTCCCACAATCTGGGGACGCATCAGCAGCAGTCCGACGGTGGCCCGGGGATCCAGGCTGCGCCCGGTGGCCGCCCGGTACCAGTCCCGATAGGCGCCGAAACTTTCGAATAGATCGGGAGCCAGCGGGTGATAGAGCCCGGTGGAGGGCCGCACCTCGGGCGGGTCGGGCGCCGCCAGGGTGGCGTGGCCCGGCACGTAGTGCTTGACGGCGTGCAGCAGCATCGAGCGAATGTTCTTGGGAGTGGGTTGCAGGAAGTGGCAGTAGAGGATGAGGTAGTTCTTGATGTCTCTCAGTTTTCCGGCGCCGGGAACGAACTTCAGGATGCCGGGCAGACGGGCCGCCAGCTTGTGGTAGGAACTGAAGCGACCGCCTCGGGTGGAGGCGCCGCTGCCCGAGCGGGCGGCGACTCGCCGGGACATCAGCTCCGACATCCAGGTTCCCAGCCGGTGAGCCAGGCTCAGTCCCGATGCCCGCCGGGCGGCCCGGCCGCCCGAGCGCTTGAGGGTGGCCATCAGTCGGCCCAGGTCCAGCTTGCCCATGCGGGTCCGGCCCATCAGGTCGGCCAGGCAATTGAACACGATCACGGCGTGGTGGCGATGGCGGTAGCGGTCCAGGGCTTCCAGCAGGCGCCGGCTGTTGTCCGAATCGGTCAGGTGCATGACCAGCACCAGGTCGGCCCCGGCGAGATCCGCCAGGGCCGCCTCCCACTCGGGCTCCGACCAGGCGGCCCCGCCGTTGTGGGCGGCCAGGCGCAACTCCAGTCCGTGCTCCCGGATTTCGCTTTCGGCCCGACGCAAGGGGGCCAGAATGCTGGAGCCCACGTAGAACACCACCACCTGGACCGGATTCGGGGCTGAATCCTTCACGGGGCGACTCCTTCCAGGGCGTCCTCCAGCCCGGCAAACACTTCCCGCAACCGGCGCAACACCTCGGGCCTGGCCGACCAGAAGCCCCTTCCGGAGGCTTCCAGCAGCCGGCCCACCAGGGTCTGGGCCGAGTGGGGGTTGAGGCTCTGCAGCCGCTCCAGCATCTGCGAATCCAGCACGAAGGTCTCGGCCACCTCGTCGTAGATCCAGTCCTCGACGGCATCGGCAGTGGCGGACCACCCGAAGGTGTTGGTGAGCTGGTGCTCGATCTCGGCCACGCCGCTGAAGCCGTGCTTGAGCATGCCCTCGTACCACTTGGGATTCAGCACCTTGGTTCGGCTCTCCAGTTGCAGGGTCTCCTGCAGGGTGCGAACCCTGGAGTGGGGGGTGAGCGAATCGGACAGGTAGACCCGGGGGCGCTTGCCGGACCGTTCCTCCACCGCCTTGGTCACCCCTCCCAGGTACTCGAAGTAGTGGTCCACGTCGGAAATGCCCACCTCGGTGCTGTCGATGTTCTGATAGCTGGCTTCCACCCGGGAGAGGGCGCTGTCCAGCAGCGCCTGGGCCTCCATGCCCTCCAGGGGCCGGCCCCGGGCGTCGCGCCCGTAGGCGAAGCACTTGCGCTTGACAAAGAGGTCTCCCAGTTCCCTGGCGTCCTCCCACTGGCTCTGCAGCACCATGAAGTTGACGTTGGTTCCGTAGTTTCCGGCGGCGTTGGAGAACACTCGGGTGGCCGCTTCCTCGAAGGTGGACCCATCCCGGGACATCTGCTGCTGCACGTGCTTGCGGACAAAGTTCCGCTCAGGGGGCTCCTCCAGGGCGGCCACCCGCTTGACGGCGCGGTCCAGCAGCTCCATGGTGGAGGCGAACAGGTCCCGGAAGATGCCCGAGACGGTCATGACCACGTCGATTCTGGGCCGTCCCAGTTGTTCCAGGGGAATGGCCTCCACCTCGGTCACCCGGTTGAGCCCGTCCCGCACCGGCCGCACCCCCAGCAGCCAGAGAACCTGGGCCACGGCTTCTCCCTCCTTCTTGATGTTGTCGATGCCCCACAACACCATGGCTATGGACTCGGGAATGCGGCCCGTCTCCCGCTGGTGGCGTTCCAGCAGGGCCCCGGTCAGGGGCTCGGCCCGGCGGAGGGCCAGGGCCGACGGGATGGCGTAGGGATTGACGGCATGGGTGTTCCTGCCGGTGGGCAGTATGGCGGGGTTCTGCAGCAGGTCCCCTCCGGGTCCGGGCGGCAAGTAGCTCCCTCCGAGGGCGGCCACCAGCCCCTCCAGCTCCCGGTTGGACTGCAGGCCCAGGTTCAGCCTGGACAGGAAGGACAGGATCACCAGGACCGAATCGGCAGCCACCCCGGCACGCTGCCCGAGCCACTGCGCCGCCGCCCGATCGGGTTGATCTCCCGGCGCCAGCAAGCGACGCACGGTCTCCCGGGTCAGCTCCTCCACCGACTCCCGTTCCCGCATTCGCTCCCCGGAGGCCTGGCTCTCCTCCAGCAGGCGGGCATAGGGCGGCAGCCCCAGTCCCGAGGCGATGAGATCGGTCAGGGCCGCAAGGCCGAGTTCGGGACGGGGGAAGGAGGCCACCATGGCCAGCAGGTGAACGGTCTCGGCCGCGGCGGCGGGTTTTCCAAAGGTGTGCAATCCGGTGGGAATGAGGCGCTGCTCGATTTCCAGCACCCTCTCATAGAGGGCCAGCACCCGGCGGTCTCGTTCTTCGCTCGTCATCGATCCCTCAACCAACTGCCATGCTCCGCACGTCCTCCGCCACCGACTTCACCGCCCGAAACAGCGCCCCCTGGTCCGTCCGGGGCAACTGCAGGTAGCGGGCCCCGGTCCAGTCCGCCAGGGACCGGCCCTCCTCCCCGGCCAGAAAGGAGGGCCGGGTATCCACCACCACCGCGGTCAAGGCTTCCCGGCGGATCTCGGCTCCCAGCAACCGCAGTTCCTGCTGCAGGGCGGCCGGGGTCGGTCCGGGTCCCGAAGGAACGGGCCGCGCCGGTCGATTGGCCCGACCGTCGGTGAGGATCAGCAGCACCGGTTGGGGAGAGCCGCGCAGCCGGGCCGCACGCGCCACCCCCAGGGCCTGCACCAGGCCGGCGGCCAGGGGAGTGGCTCCGGAGGCAGGCAGCGCCTCCACCAGGCGCTTGGCCCGCTGCAGGCTGCGGGTGGGTGGAAGGAGCGTTTCCGCGCCCTCGCCGCCGAATCGGACCAGCGCCACCTGGTCGCGAAAGACATAGGCCTGCTGAAGGAGCCGGGCCATGGCCCCCTTGGCCTGGGCCATGCGGTTCACGGCCATACTACCACTGGCGTCCACCACGAAGACAAACAGGATCCCCGCCTTGCCGCGAAAACGGCGGAAGCGCAAGTCGGAGGCCCGGCATATCATGCGGCTGCCCGCCCCGCCCTTCGACCCGCGCCCCGGGTCCGGAGGCCGATCCCGATCGCCGGCGGGGGATGCGCCTGAATGCCGCCGGCGCCAGGACTGCCAGGGAGCCGCCGCCCGCAGGGTGGCCGCCACGGCGATGGAACGCCTGCGGTCCGGCCTCGGGCCGGTGCGAAAGGCCCTTCCCGGATAACCGGGAAGCCTCCGCGTCCCGGGCCCCGTCCGGCGGCCGCCGGCGCGAGCAGCCGGGAGCTCGCCGACCATCTCGTCGGGAAACTCGCCGGGGAGGGGATCGACCGGCATGGGGGACTCATCCGCGGGCATCGAGTGGTCTTCGGTTCGGGGGCCGGGGTCGGACTCCGCGGGTTCGGCGCCCTGCCCTGACTCCGGCTGGACCTGTTCAGGGCGCGGTGCCGGGGGAGGCTCCTCGTCCACCGGAAAAGCGCGAGGCCACAGCACCAGTTGAGAGGCCATCTCCAGGTCCTCCCCGCACACCCGGCCGCGTCCGCTCAGGGCCGCGTTGGCCCGGGCCGCCAGCATGGCGAACAGGTCCAGCCGGTGTCCCTCCACTCCCAATCGAGCGGCGGCAGAGATCAGCCGGCGCAGGTCGTCGTCACCGAAGTCGACCCGGCCAAGAAGGGAGCGCGCCTGCCGGATCGATTCGGCCGCGGCACCGGCGGGGCCGAATCCCGGGGGCTCGGCTGCGGGTTCCCCACCCTGCCTGCTCTGTTCAAAACCCGCCAGCAGTTCCAGCACCTGTCGCCGCTGATCCAGGTCGGCGGCAGAGGCGCCGTCCACCAGCAGTCCCACCCGGGCCCGAATGATGGCCGCGGGATGGCCTTCAGCGGGATCGTAGGTTCCCACCAGGGCAAATCCGGCGGGGTGGGAGGTGCTCGTTCCCTCCCGCTCGACCCTGACCCGGCCTGAATCGAGCGCCGAGGCGATGGCGCGAAGCGACGACTCCGGCAGCAGATTGATGTGATCGACCTGAAGCACTCCCCGGTCGGCCCGGGCCAGCAGACCCTCGCGGTAGCGCCAACGCGGACCGGCGGCCGCCGGCTCCGGACTCAAGCCCCCCAGCAGGCGGTCTTCGCCCACCCCCAGGGGAACCCTCACCAGCGCGGCGTCCTGCCCCCCCGGCTTCAATGCTTCCAGAAGTGAGGCGAATGCCTTCACCAGCCTGCGCCTGCCCGTCCCGGACGGCGAAGCCATCAGCAGGCCGCCCAGGCGAGGTTCCACCGCCAGCATCAGCAAGGCCCGCTTGGCCAGGGACTGACCCACCACGGAAGCGAAAGGATCATCGGGAGCAGTCATGGACATGCGCAAAAGAGTTATCCACAAGGAATACCAAGGACAGGAAACTGCCGAAACAACCTGGCGGGGTCACCCACCGTAATCTGGCGGTCCGGCGTCCTGTAATTCCGGACGTCACTTAAATGGACTATTAACATCGATGCACAGGATTTACAGGATTCGGTATTGGGAGTTTGCAGTGCCCTCATCCTGGGCATCCGCAATCCCGCGTCGGATCGGATCGCCGGTCAACTCCCTGTGCAGCAAGCTTTTTTCCTGTTAATCCTGTGCATCCTGTTCATCGATGTTCATAAAAAATACCGCGCCCCGTGAGTCAAGTTCCGTGGCGCCAACTCGCTAACGCCCGGCGGCCCGGGCGTCCTCGGGCTTCAGCGGAAACACCCGGTCCAGGGCCTGCTCGATGCGGGCAGCCGACTCCAGCGGCTCCAAGGGGTCTTTCTGCAGCCGGTGGCGTAGCGACATGACGGCCACCCGCCGGATATCCTCGGGCAAGACCCCGTCCCTTCCCCGCCAGGCGGCCAGGGCGCGGGAGGCGCGATAGAGGGTCAGCTCACCCCGGTGGCCGGCCACCTCCAGCCGCAGGCAGAGCTCGGCCATGGCCCGCAGCAACCCGGCATCCACCGCGACCCGGGAGACGCGGGAAAGGGCCGACTTCAGCTTGCGCCGCAACTCCTCCTGGAGGAGTTCCGCCCGGGCGCAGAATCCGGCGGGATCCTGTTCGAAGCTCTGGCGCCTTCGCACGATCTCGATGCGCTCGTCCAGATCGTCCAGGGTCTTGACCTCCACAAACAGGCCGAAGCGATCCAGCAACTGGGGCCTCAACTCCCCTTCCTCGGGATTGCCCGATCCCACCAGCACGAAGCGGGCGGCGTGGCTGACCGAGAGCCCCTCCCGCTCCACCTGGTTGCGGCCGCTGGCGGCTGCGTCCAGCAGGAGATCCACCAGGAAGTCTTCCAGCAGATTGACCTCGTCGATGTAGAGAAAACCCTGATGAGCCCTGGCCAGCAGGCCCGGCAGGAACACCTTGGCGCCCCGGTTCAAGGCCTGCTCGATGTCGAGGCTGCCGCAGACCCGGTCTTCGGTGGCCCCCAGGGGCAGATCGACCACCGGGACGGCAAAGGTCTCCCTGGCAAGCCTCTTGCCTTTCCCCCGGCGTTGGCGGCACTCCCGGCAGAGGTCCCGAACCCGGTCGGGGTCGCAGTTGAAGGGGCAGCCCTTCACCCGGACCTTGGGAGGCAGGAGTTCGGCCAGAGCCCTCACCGCCGTGGATTTGGCGGTGCCCCGGTGCCCCATAACCACCACGCCTCCAATGTGGGAGTCGAGGACCGTCAGCAACAGGGCCAGCTTCATGTCGTCCTGGCCGACGATGGCCGAAAAGGGGTAGACGGGGGGCGCAATTCCAGGGGGCGCCTTGGCTTTCCTAGGCTTGGTCGCGCGGGGCTCGGGCAGGCTCACGTGTCGAGGAGTGTAAACGGGCTGCCCGGCTACAAGTGCTGGCCGCGGGCCGGGCTGTCCGGGAGGAATCTGCAAGCAGTGGCCGACGCTGCTTGCTGCCTAACCCTAATGGGAGAGGGACGGGCTGTCAAGGGTGGGGACGATCCACGAAGGATTAGACGGTGGATTCTCGATTTCGGATTTGAGGCGGAAACAGACTGTATTACTTCCCGATCAAGAATTCATTGGCGGGGATCAAATCAGATCGTCGACATCCACTTGCAGGGCAGTGGCCAAGCGCTTCAAGGCGTTGATTGAACCTGGCTTTTTCCGATTCTCTATAGCAGACAGATAGGAGGCCGCCACTCCAGCGGCAGCGGCGAGCTCAACCCCCGTCAAGCCGCGATACTGCCGCCAGACGCGCACCGGATTCTCCCCCGCCAACAGCCGGTCCACCAACTTGATGGGAACCGATTCCTCGCCAGGATCATCAAGCACCCGCCGCATGGCGGCAGCGTCCCGCGCATCCTCGTCGACGGCGTTGCGCAGCTCCTCATATTCGGAAAGGGGAACGACAACATAGGCTTCGCCGGCCAGGGTGATGGTTTGGGGTTTGGTCACGAGTAGGCGCCTCCACGCGGCAAAATATTGGTAATTCTCAGGATTTGGGCAGGGATATCCAACTGGTACAACACTCGCCAATCACCGACCCGCAGCCGAAATCCCTCGATCCCACGCAATGGCGTCACATTGTTGTGCTGCGCCAGGGGATCCGTTGCCACTGCCGTGATCTTACCTCTGATGATCTGTGCCGTCTTGGCCGGCATACGCGTCAGGCAACGGCGAGCACTCTTGGAAATCACGACCTCAAACACGGTTCAATTATATCTAAGTGATAATATAATGTAACTAGTTAAATATCTAATAGAGAACGATGCAGAGCGTCATCGTGAATATTCACTGGCCCTAGTTCGGGGTCGAAAAGGAACCGTCACCGATAAAACAACCCGTCCCGCCTCCGCAGATTTGGTATTCTCTGGCCGGCGGTGGGATGCTGCGGAATGGCCGCGGACGAATGGGTCGATTGCCCAAGAGAGGAGAATCGCCGATGACAAAGGACTGGGAACTCAGGGATTGCGACCGGGAGTTTTTCGAAAGAGAGTTGCGAAGCTTCGTGCCGGAGAAGATCTTCGACGCCCACGCCCATCTCTACGAGACCTGGCATTGGGGACGCGGCGAGGCTGCGATCCAGGGGCCCAGGGTGGCGACCCTGGCCGAGTTTCGCCGCCTGATGGAGTGGATCACCCCCGGCAGCCATACCACGGCGCTGTTCTTCGGAGTGGGATTCAGCGACGAACGCTGCCACCCGTCAAACGAGTTTGTGGCGGCCGAGGTGCGCCTGGATCCGGAATGCCGCGGGCAGATGGTGATCTCGCCCCGCATGGATCCCGAGGAGGTCCGGCAGGAGGCCAAGCGGCTGGGCTTTACCGGCCTCAAGGTCTACCACACTTTCGTACAGGGAGAAGTCTCCTGGCATGCGGATATCTCCAGGTTTCTCACCGAAGAACACGTGCGGGTGGCCCACCAGGAGGGCTGGACCATCACTCTCCACATGGTCAAGGACCGGGCCATGGCCGAACCGGCCAACCAGCAGCGAATCGTGGAGTACTGCACCCGGTACCCGGACATGAAGCTCATCCTGGCCCACGCGGCCCGGGGTTTCAATCCCTATCACACGGTGGAGGGCATTCACGCTCTGAAGGGACTGCGCAACGTCTGGTGCGACACCTCGGCGGTCACCGAGGCCGGAGCCTTCGAGGCCATCGTGGACACGCTGGGCCACGACCGGCTGTTGTGGGGGTCCGATTTCCCGGTCAGCCACGGACGCGGGCGCTGCATAGCCATCGGAGACCAGTTTTTCTGGCTGGGCGAGGACAGCCTGGACTGGGAAAGCGTGGCGGCCCAAGCCTCCGTTCAACCCGTGCTGACGGGCCTGGAGTCCCTGAGGGTCCTGAAGCTGGCCGCGCGGCATCTGCGGCTGAGCGACAGCCAGGTGGAGGACATCTTCTACACCAACGCCCGGAGGATGCTGGGAATGGACGGGTGAGACCATGATGACTGACCGCAGAAGCGCAGCCGTTACTCTCATTCTTCTGTCGGGTTGGATCAACCTCAAGATCTTTTTCTTCTGCCCCCTTACCATCTACATCACCAATGCGGAGGAAATGAGAGTCGGGTTCCAGACTCTGGCGTGGCTCTATCTCCTCCCGTTCCTGGCCTGCACCACCCTGGTTGCCGCTCTGGGAGTGGTCCTGCCGCGCGGTCCGCGCCAATTCTACGCGGCCGTTCTGGCCGCGATCGGCGTTCTTCTCTGGTTGCAGGGTGACGTTCTTCTCTGGGATTACGGCCCGCTGGACGGGACCTTCATCGACTGGCAGCGGGAGGCGTGGAAAGGCTATGTCGACACCCCCCTGTGGATGGCGGTCATTGTGGCTGCCGTCTATTGGCGGCGGCGAGTGGTCCCGATGGTCCGGCCGCTCTGCCTGTTCCTGTTGGCGGTTCAGGTGGGCTCCCTGTGGTTCCTGGAACCGGATCCACGAGCCGAACCGGGTGACAAACTCGGGAGCGCGCTTACGTTTCGGGATCCTCCAGAGAGGCTGTTCCGGTTCTCAGACACCGAGAATGTGATTCATATTGTCCTGGACGGATTTCAGTCGGACATCTTCGAAGAGATCGTCGCCGACTCCAAGCGCTATCGGGATTCCCTGCGGGGATTCACCTTTTTCAAGGAAGCGGTTACCTCGTCCACCGTCACCTATTTGAGCGTTCCATCCTTCATGACCGCCACCACCTATCTGAATCAGGTTCCCGTCTGGAGGTTCAAGCAGGAGGCATTGGAAGGCAGGAACATCGTCCAGGTTCTGGCCGACGCCGGCTACCAGGTCGATATGGCTTCGGCCACCAATTTCTCATTGAATTTTTATCGAGATGGAAGCTACTACCACATCCCGAGACCCTTCCGGGGGAAAGAGGAAGCAGAAAAGTGGTACGCCGGTTTCATGCTGGACCTTTCGCTGTTTCGATGCACCCCCCATTGGGTCAAGGGAGCGATCTACAACCGGCAGGCCTGGTGGATATCGTCGGCGATACTGGACCTGTCGGGCCTGGTGCATAAACACTTCTCCGGGAATGAATTCCTAAGTCATTTCACTGAAAAGTCATCGCTGGGCCGAGAAGGGGCCGTCTACAAGTACATTCACCTCATCACGCCCCACCCCCCGCTGGTGGTTGCCGAAGGGGATGTTCCGGCCCACAAACCCCTGGAGCGTTCCCGGGAGAACCACAAGCGGCAGTCCGCCTATACTCTCGACAGGATCGTCACCTTGCTTGACAAACTGCGGGCCCTGACAATCTACGATCCATCGCTGATCATCATCCAGTCGGACCATGGAAGTGGAGAATCGTTTCGGATGCGGGAAGCCGGTTCGGATCGGTGGATCGACAGCCTGAATTCCGATCTGCGGGCATGGGGAGGTGTATTGCCGCTGCTCCTGGTGAAGCCCGCCAACAGTGGCGAGCCGCTGAGGGTTTCGGAGGCTCCGGTTGAACTCAACGATATCCCGGCAACGTTTACCGGGCTGCTGGGGCTGCCCGATGCCTTCGACGGCAAGAATGTGTTCGCAGTCAAGAGCGGAGAGGAGCGACAGCGAAGATATTACCGGGAGATGTCCAAACGGAGTCGGGCCGCAAGAACAGGGTATTTCGAGGGCCTTCAGGAGTACATCATTTCAGGAAGCGTTTTTCGGGAATCCTCGTGGCAAGTGGGAAAGATCTACAGCAAGCCGACCGCTCACAGGAATCGAAATTATAGCTGGGGCACCCGGCTGAGATTCGGAACGAAGGGAAACGTCCTTCCATTTCTGCTGGACGGGTGGAGCGTACCCGGCAAGAACGGAACCTGGACCGCGGCCGGGACCGTAAGCGTGGGGTTGGAGGTCGATCCTCCCGAGAACGACACCGTGAGCCTGAGCGCGACCCTGTTCCCCTTCATTGTGCAGGACAAGCTCCCGAGCCAGCGTGTTCTGGTCCGCATCAACGACACACCCGTCGGGGAATGGCTGCTGAACGAAAGGACGCTCCAAACCCATTCGATCTCTGTCTCCGCCACCCACTTCAAGGAGAACGAAGTCGTGATCGGTTTCGAATTTCCCGATGCGGCCTCCCCCAAAGGGTTGGGCGTGAGTCTCGATGTCCGCACTCTGGGAGCGATCGTCTACGACATCACCCTGCACGACGGCCCCGCGCCATGACCGGGGGCGCTCAGCGCCAACCGGGCTGCACAAGAATCAGCTTATTGGTGTTCATTCGTGTCCATTCGTGGTTCGCCGTTTTCCTTTGTGGATGTCTTTCCCCTCCTGATTTCTTTCTTCGTGGCTCTTCGTCGTCCTTCGTGGCCCGTCGTGGTTTGAGCGCCGACTCTACCTGCAAAGCCGGGCTGGAACAGCGACCGGCCGACCATTCCCGGTTCCGGGGGGAGGCCGAATTCGGCCAGGATGGTGGGCGCCAGGTCCGTCAGGGCCGGCTTCTCCATTCGGATCTTGCGGTTGCTGATCAGAATCCCGGGGACCGCCTCGGCGTGAATCAGGTGGTCCCCGCTCCACTTGTCGAGGTTGTCCTCCAGAATCTCCTCGGGAAACCTGCCCAGGGTGGTCTCCCATGAGGCCCGGTAACCCCGGTGATAGCCGATGACCAGGTCGGGACCCTTCCGCCGCAAGGGGCCGCTGTAGATTGAGTCCGGGCGGTGTACCCGGGCCACCACCGCCTCCCCCGAACCGGGATCGCGCAACTCCAGCAGCCGGGTCGCGATCTCCTGGAGAAGGGACTCCTCTTCCGCTCCCTTCCGCACGATTCCCCTGGGTTCCCTTCCGTAGAGATTGAGGTAGAGGCCGTTGAAGCCGAATCCGTAGGCGCGGGTCCGGCTCCAGTCGACATTGCGCAGCATGCCTTCCTCGGAGCCTTGCATCACGCTGATGTAGCCCTGTTGCCGGAGCCAGCTGTTCAGATGAAACGCGCGGTAGAAGGGAGCAAACCCGTGATCCGACATCACCAGCAGGGTGGTGCGATCGTCGACCTCCTCCAGGATCCGACCCAGGACCCGGTCCATCTCGAGGTAAGTGTCGGAAATCGTCCCGGCATGGGGTGAATCGGGCTGGAAGCCTGGATGCCGGGGATCCATGGCGCTCCAGAACATGTGGCAGATCTGGTCCAGCCGGCCCAGATAAAAGAAGAACAAGCCCTCCCGGAAGTCTCTCAAACCGGTCTCCAGCATCCGAAGCTCTTCCTCGAAGACCGAGTCCGCCTGCTGCAGGAACTCTTCCTCGTCCAGGACTCCCGAGGAGAGAGCCTTGGTGTCTTCGGGGATGCCCAGCGTGGAATAGAGGCCGATCTGCTCGCAC
>VXMN01000061.1 GCA_009841055.1 Acidobacteriota bacterium | reverse complement strand
GTTCGTCTTTAAAAGAGATCGGCAGTTTCACCCTCGAATGATCCGCACACCAGGGCGGGGGCGGCACTTGTCTGAAACAAACGCCGGCGCCTGGT
Organism: Acidobacteriota bacterium; assembly: GCA_009841055.1. Classification (GTDB taxonomy): domain Bacteria; phylum Acidobacteriota; class Terriglobia; order Versatilivoradales; family Versatilivoraceae; genus Versatilivorator. The sequence goes on along the minus strand of VXMN01000061.1, from coordinate 28,784 downwards.
GGCTGGAAACCGGTTCAAAGTCGAGCATGGGCAAATTTTTTGTTCACATCGATGCACAGGATATACAGGATTCTTTTCAGGAAACGGCTAGGTTTTCACGCCGGAAATACGCAAAACCGCACCGGATCATCGCCTGAGCCGGCTTCTCGTGCTGGAAGCTCTCGTCCCGTTAATCCTGTTAATCCTGTCCATCCTGTGCATCGATGTTCAATATTCTTGTTCCCGACAGGCCATGAACTTCTCTTTTTGCACTCTCGGATGATCCGCCCCGTCGCCGGGGGCGGGGGCGGATCTTACTTGAGGCACCGCTGCGAAAAATGGAGTCTCTTTCAGGCCGTGTCGGTCAGGAAGCGCTCGGCCTCCAGGGCCGCCATGCATCCGGTTCCGGCGGCGGTTACCGCCTGGCGCCACACTTTGTCCTGGACGTCGCCGGCGGCAAAAACACCCTCCACCGAGGTGCGGGTGGTCCCCGGAGTGGTCACAACGTAGCCGGCGTCGTCCAGCTCGAGTTGTCCGTCCAGAAAGCCCGTATTGGGAATGTGGCCGATGGCGTAAAAGAGCCCCTCGGCCTCTACCACGGTGGTTTCATTCGACTTGACGTTGCGAATGCGAACGCTCTTGAGGGCATCGTCACCCAGGGCCTCCTCCGCCACCGAATCCCAGCGCATCCGTATCTTCGGGTGGGAAAGGAGCCGCTGCCGCATGATCTTCGAGGCTCTCAACGTGTCCCTGCGGTGAACCACGATGACTTCGGTCCCGAACTTGGTCAGATGGGTGGCCTCCTCCACCGCGGTGTCGCCGCCGCCGATGACCATCAATACCTTGTTGCGGAATATGGGGAGGGCGCCGTCACAAACGGCGCAGGCGGAAATGCCCTGCTGCCAGAAAAGCTCCTCCCCGGGAATGCCCAGACGACGGGCCGTAGCGCCCGTGGCCACGATCAGGGTCTCGGTCAGGGTTTCCCCACTGGAGGCCGTCACCCGGAAGGGGCGCCGGCTCAGATCCACCTTCTCCACCGTCTCCGTAAGAATTCGAGTGCCGAAGCGCACCGACTGTCGACGGAACAGGTCCATCATCTCGGGCCCGTTAACGCCCTCGGGGAAACCCGGATAGTTTTCCACATCGTTGGTGGTGGTCAGCTGACCTCCGGCCGCCACGCCGCCTGCCATGAATCCCTCGAACATCAAGGGGGAGAGATCGGCCCGCGCCGAATAAATGGCGGCCGTATGCCCCGCGGGACCCGACCCTACGATCACAAGTTTTTCGACTCGATCTGACACCGCTCACCTCGTTGCCTCTAGTCCCGCCGCCGGAATGACCACCGCCGGCTTCCCGAACCGGGAGGTGTAATATACCCTGCCCGGTATTGGATGCAAAGACGCCCCTGCGCGGAATTCCCCGTTTCCCGCTTGAAGCAATTCGAGGAAGTAGGAACAAGTGTGCGATTCCCATGCACTGTTTCGATCGTTCTGTGGTATTTTTGGGTTATCGGTGTGGTATATTTGCGTTATTCGTCACAATATACCTGCTGCAGGCGCGCACGTGGGGTTAGTGTGGCCTCAAGTGTCGGTGGTGGCACCGGGTTTCCCGGCGGATTCTTTGATGTTGTCCGACAGGGTTTCGACGTCATCATGGTCGCCGGCTACTCGTTGCCACGACAATCCTGTCGGCCCCCGAAGCGCATGTCCTGATCCTGCAAGGACTCCTGCTTGCAATGGAGCGTGAGATACAACCGATGACGGACCAAAGAGATGAGGGTTGTCTACGAGTCGTATTGGCCCAACCCCGAGGTTTTTGCGCGGGTGTGGAGCGGGCGATAGATATCGTGGAGGCAGCGCTGCGGAAGTTCGGGCCACCGGTATATGTGCGGCATGAAATCGTACACAACCGGCGCGTCGTCGAGAACCTGAAGGCGAAGGGCGTGCGCTTCGTGGAGCAGGTCGAGCAGATTCCCAAGGGGATGGTAGCCGTTTTCAGCGCTCACGGGGTGGCGGCTCAGGTCGAGCAGGACGCCTCGGCGCGGAGCCTGCGTGCGATTGACGCCACCTGCCCGCTTGTATCCAAGGTGCACGCGGAAGGACGGCGATACGCCCGCGACGGCTACGACATCGTGCTGATCGGGCATGAAAACCACCCGGAAGTCGAAGGCACGGTCGGGCAAATTTCAGGCAGGGTCAACGTGGTCGGAGATGTCGAGGGGGTCGAGGCTTTGAAAGTACGCGATCCCGAGAAGGTGGCTTATATTACCCAGACGACGCTTTCCGTGGACGATACCCGTGAGGTAATCGCCGCGCTTCGACAGCGGTTTCCGAGGATCGTAGGACCGGACGTCAAGGATATCTGCTACGCGACGCAGAACCGCCAGGCGGCTGTCCGAATGGCGGCCTCGACAGTGGATGCGGTCCTGGTGGTAGGCGCTCGCAACAGCTCGAACTCGAACCGGCTGCGCGAGGTGGCCGAGGACGCGGGCGTGCCCGGCTACCTGGTCGAAGACGCGTCCAAGCTCGATCCGGCCTGGCTGAAGGGCAAGAAGAGCGTGTGCATTACAGCCGGGGCGTCCACTCCGGAGGAGTTGGTCTGGGAGGTCATCGGGAAACTGCGGGAGCACGCAACGCTTGAGGTTTCAACGATGGACGGGATTGTCGAGAACGTGCACTTCAGCCTGCCGGACGGCCTCGATGCCGGCTAGAAATTGTAGTTGAAGCTGAACGAAAAGAAGCTGTCGCGCCGGGTCTGATGGAGGATGTCGGATTCGTCCACGCGCGGAAAGGCGATCGATTCCACGCTGAGCGACCAGCGATCCGTAATGCGCCGGTTGAATTCCAGGGTCACCACCTGGGAGGAACGGGTCGCATCGAACATGATGCCGGCCAGCAACTCCGTTCCCTGGACGTCGTTCGGCGCCCAGCGCGTAGCCACGAAGACGTCGTTGTCGAAGAAATTGGTCGCGTTTTCTCCCCGCCCGTCGTAGTTCCACTCGCCCAGAAGACTGATGTCGTGGGCCGATCCCCAGACCGAATAGAAGGTGTATTCGAAACCGGAGACCAGAGCTCCGTAGTTCTGCTCCACCCCCCTGAGGTTGCGCGCGCCGGACCGCTGAATCGTTTCGAGCTTGAGCAGCCAGGCGCCGAGCGTGAGCTGCGTGTCCAGACTCAACTGGCGGATCTGCTCGTAGTAGGGCCGCAGCACGGGAACCCCGCCTGAGTTCAACTCCGGTTGCAGAAAGGGTTCTCGGCTGGTGCCGTCAAATACGCTGGCCCCGATGTCCAGGGGGCCGAAACTGTGGCTGTAACGGGCTGCGACATCGAAATTCCATTGCTTGGCGCGGCTCTCGTAGAGAGGATTGTCCTGGTCGACGGCCAGCAAGTAGCGCAGGCGGCCTCCGGATCCCGGGAACGTGCGGGAGCGGTGATAGGGCAGGCCGAAGACCTCGACCACGCCCCAGTCCGCGGACCAGGTGAGATGGGCCATGGGCTGGCCCAGCTTCTCCTCTTCGTCGGGGTGTTCGATCAGATCGGTCTGGTTGACGATATCGACCAGGTGGCGCGATTCCGCCACCCCCCAGAACACCCGGTCGACACCGAGGCGCAACTCCCATTCACCGCTGCCGCTCTGGCCGAACAACAGCAGATAGGCTTCGCGCAGGTCGAAATGGGTTCGGCGAGGGTCGGCGCTGTCGTAGCGGAAAAAGGGGGTCAGGGTGAGGCTGCGGCCGCGGGCGTCTTCAAAATGGAATTCCGGCTCCGCCACCACGCCGCTGGCATGACCGCGCTGGTCCGGATAGGCGCCGGACTGGGGATGCCAGCGGCTTTCCAGACTCAGGCGTCCGGAAGCCTCGAAGTCAATGAGCGGAGCCGGAAACCCTGGGGCCACCCCGAACAAGGCCACCCAAATGGAAACGAGAACGATGTGGATACGGACCGAGCGCCACCTCATCAACGGATTCGTCTCAGCCCGGTTCGTGTAAAGTCGTTCTCGTTCAGATTGTTCTGGAATTGAAATTCCGTCCACGTCAGAGTCGTGCTCTTGCCGGTGATGTGATTGACCATCGTCATCTTGCCGGCATACCAGTAGCGGTCCAGATACTGGCGGTAGTCCGCAACCGAAAGCGTCTTCAGGTGGGCGTTCTTGCGATCGTAGTAGTCTACCTTCCAGACGCGCAACTCGTCCCGGTCCTGCCAGACCAGTTGCCGGCTGTAGCCCGAGCGCGGGTTCACCGGGATGCGTTCCGAGACGGTGCAGGTCAGATCCCCGCACGCCTCCTCCCGCAGGTAACGATAGGTGAACTTCTCCACCTCCGGGGTGCCCATGTCTTCGTAGGCGAACTCACTGCCCATGAAGGAGCCGGACTGGTTCGACGAGCTGATTCGCTTGACCCGTCTCAGCGCCGGCAGGTAGAGCCACTGTTCGTCGTCTTTCTCCCGGTGGGAGTGGATCAGCAACGCGGTTCCCTTCACGTCGCGCGGCTCGTCGAACACGAACAGGTTCTTGTCTCCCTCTCCCGGCACCTCCAGAACCTGCAAACGCAACTGGCGCCGACTCTCCTGTCCTCCCCGGTTGCGAAGCACCATGGTCTGGCGCGCGCTGAAATCACCGAAGCCGTCGCCTCGCTCACGCGCGTCCTGCGCGATTTTAAGGCCTCGCGCCTCCGGGTCCGCCTCCTGGCTCAGGACCGGAGTCCGAGCGGACAAAAACACCCAAACAGCCAGACAGATCGTGCCATACAGGAATGGCCGGCGGCGGAAATAGAGAGGATTCATCTTTTGTCTCCATCGATGGCCATCAGCAGGGGCGGGAGCAGCAGAAAATCAGCCAGAAGCGCAAATCCCAGCGTGATGGCGACCAGCAGGCCCAGCACGGAGCTGACCTGAAATCCCGACGACGCAAACACCAGAAAACTTGCCGACAAAACCGCGGTGGTGGTCCACAAGGCATGACCGACGGTCCGGAAGGTGGCACGCACGGACTCGGGTGCGGATGCGCCCCCGCGGCGGGCCTCCAGGTACTTGGTCATGAAATGGATGGTGTCGTCCACGACGATGCCGAACGCCACGGCACAGACAACCGAAGCGGAAAGACCCACCTGGCCCACCAGGTATCCCCACAGACCGAAGCTCATGGCCGCGGGAATGAAATTGGGAAACAGGCTGACCAGACCGAAGCGCAGGCTCTTGAACGTCCCTACCAGGATCAGAGAAATCAGGGCCATGGCGGCGATCGTACTGCGCAGCATGCTCTCGATGTTTCTCTGGGCCAAGTGGGCGAAGACCATGGTGACGCCCGATGCTTCTCCGGTCAACCCGGGCGCGTTGGCCCGGACCCACTCCCGGGCGCGCTGATCCAGTTGGCGCAGACCCCGCGCCGACGCGTTGGCCACCACGGTCATGCGCGTGGCCGACTTGGCGACGTCGATGCGGTCATTCAAGTCGTTGCCAAGCGGCAGCGACAACTCGTAAAGCAGCAGATTCTGGGCTGACAGCGCCGGATCCTCCGGTATCCGGTAGAAGGCGGGGTCATCGCCGTGCATGTTCTTGTTCAGGCGCTTCATTACGTCGGGAAACGACTGAACGAAGTTCACCTCAGGCTGTTCCCGGTACCATTCGGCAAAGGCGTCGGCTGTTCGCAGATAGGCCGGATCGGTGATACCGCCTTCACTCCCCGAGTCCAGCGAGTACTCGAGCATATCCAGCCCGGTCAGGTTTTCGATGACGAAGTCGGTATCGTTGCGGAAACTGTAGCGCTGATCGAAATAGCGCGTCCAGTTGTCGCTCAACTCGACGCGTGGAACTCCGGCAACCAGGACCACGGTCACAATGGAGACCACCACCAGCAGAACCTTGCGCCGTTCCACCACGAATGCGCCGAAGCGGTCGAAGAAGCCGGGACGCTTGGATGGTGTCGGTGGCGGGTGCAACGGCAGAATCGAAAGCATGGCCGGCAGGAACGTCATCGAGTAGACGAAAATGCAGACCAGGCCAAAGGCCACCATATTTCCCAGAACATGGAAGGGGGGCGAGTCCGAGGCATTCAGGCTCAGAAACCCGATCGTAGTGGTCAGCGCGGCCAGAAAAACCGGGTAGGCGTTGATACGAAGCGATTTGCGGATCGCCTCCTCCCGGCCGTGCCCCGCGCGAAGGCCCGCCAGGGTGCTGGTAACGATATGGACCGCGTGGGCGACGGCAATGGCCATGACGATGATGGGCACGCCGGCGCTGGCAGGACTGAAGATCTGGCCGGTCCAACCGGCGAAGCCCATGGTGCCGAGGATGACGAGGACCACCACCGACACGATCGCCAGCGTTGCCAAAACCGACTTCAACAGCAAAGCCGAGCTCACGATGATGATCAGGAACACGATCGGCACGAGAGTCCGCATGTCGGTTGCGGTCGCCTCGGCGAGCACTCGATGCATGACCACGTCGCCGGTCAGGTAAAAGGAGATATCGGGATGGCGCTCCCGGGCCTCGGTGAGCAGGGCGTTGATGTGGTCGGTGATTTCGATCACCGCCAGGTCCACATTCTCGGGCAGCAGGAAGTTGATGGTCAGCCCGCCCACGCGTCCGTCGGTGGAGACCAGGCGCCCGGCCACGCCCACCTCCTCCAGCGCGATCGACTCGACGCGGGCCAGGTCGGCGTCGCTCAACGAGGCGGCGTCCTCGACAAGCGGCCCGACCGCCAGGTCGTCCTCTCCAAGGGCTTCGCTGTGGGTGTAGTTCGTAAGCGAATCCACCCGGGTGGAGTGGGGCGAGCGCCACGCGGCCTCGGTCAATTCCTCGATGGCGCCCAGGACTTCGCGCGTGAACACCGAGCCTTCGCGCGGGGCCACGGCGATCAGGGCCGTATCGGACGAGGCGTAGGTGTTCCCCAGCGCATCGAAAGCCTTCAGTTGCGGGTTGTCTTCGCTGAAAAGGTTGCGGTAGTCGTTGGTGACGGTGATGCCTGGAGCGCCGGAGGCAAGAATCAATATGATGGCCAATGCGACTCCGACGACGAGCCACCGACGGCGGAGAACAAGGTCGATGTATCGATCCAATCGCATTACAGCACCCCGGGCCGCATTCTTGTGAGCGTTGCCTCAGCCGCCTGCCTGCAAACCGGACACGCCCACGCGGTGACCATCTTAACCCGATGACAGGTCTTGCGAGCTACCGAACCACGGACAAGCGGAAAAATTCAAGGCGTGATACGGTCGCCGTAGCTACACGAAACGCACCAGCTTTACATTCAGCGTCCGAGTCGAACCACCGGCGACCTTCCATTGGACCAGAATCGGGCTCTGGTAGGTGCCCCAGCCGATCTCACCGATCCCTTCACCTCGCCGGTCCAGAACCGGCAGGCTGATCTCCCGCTTCATCCGCAGAAAATGGGCAAACGGAATCGCCAGCGCCCGGTTGACGAGCAGCTCCACCACTGAACGCCTCACGCCTACCCGATCCACGATCTCGTTGAAGAGCTGCACGGCGTCGTACTGCGCATAGTTGAGGGCCTTGGTCGGGATGGCCAGGGGCGCCTGGATTGCCTCCCTCCCTATCCGCGCCATGAAACGAAGGGGATTTTTGAGCACATCCCGAAGATCGTGGGTCATGAGCAGGGTTTCGTACTCGTTGACGGTCAGGCCTGCGTGGCGCTCATTCGCGGGGAGGGACAGGTCGAAACGGCCGAATGACACTTTGTGTTCCTGCGCCAGCCTCTGTAGCTGGCTGATGAGGCCGATACGTGGGTCACGCAGGTTCTGGGCGTCGATGGAGTGCGGCGACGACGCCACCTGTAGCTGCACCCGGGCGACATCCTCCTCGCCGTTGTATGCGATCACCGTCGTGCGCCGGCTCCGGGTGCCGCCCGTATGGACCCCGTCCAGCTCTACGAACCAAACCGGCTCGTTTCCCGGCAGCTCGTACGACTCGCAGTTCCGCAGTCCGCCTCCCATGAACATGAGGTGGGAGTCGGCGTTGAGTGGCTCGACGGCGCGCTGCTGGTCGGAGAGTTCGGTCCGTAAGTTGAGCTTGTCGTGGATGTAGCCGGCGCCGGGAGGAAAGAGCTGCTCGAAGACCTTGAGGTAATCCCGGATGTTGACGCTGTCGTGTTCAAGCAGTTCGACGAGGCGCTGGTCCAGATAGCCGGCCGTGGTGTGGTCCGAGATGTAGAACTCCTTGGAATAGCGGGTGAAGTCCGACTTGAACTCCTCTCTCAACCTGCGCCTCACGTCGAACAGGCCAACGCGGAATGTCGGCTTGATGTGCAGTGTGGCGTGGAAAGGCGCCCCTCCGCTATTGGTGTGCCGGTTTACCAGAATCATAGGCAGTCAGCCTCACTTCTGTGCAGAATGGTCATAAATGGATCGGTCACGACCTGCCTCCAGGAGGGATGGCACCCCCTGACATAGAGGTGGAACACCATGGTCCGATACCCGCAACCTGGATCACTTAGAGTATCAGAAATCCTGTCATCCCCGAATTCTTGGACGGGCAAGACCCACCATACTCAAGCCACCGGCCGCAAGGCAAGTCATTATCGCGCCTGAACCGGAGGTTCGAAGCCCGGTCGCTCAAACAACCGGTGCTGCTTGTAGAGAGTGCGAAATTCTTTCAGATGCGAATCACGTGCAGGTTGCCACTCCATCCAACGGGCCGGTGAGACCACTCATTGGAGATCACAAGGCCGACTGGCCCCCCGCAATGCACCAAAGAGCTGCAGGAAGTGGGTCAGGGATATCTTCTCCGCGCGAACCGTTGAGGGATAGCCGAGTTCCCGCAAAGTTCGGGATAGCCGCGCCCGGGCTTCCGGCTGGACGTCACCGAGGCAATTCCTGAGTGTTTTCCGCCTCTGGGAGAATGCCTGCTTGATAAAGCCGAAGAACAGGCTTTCCTCTGCAGGCCTCAGGGCGCGGTGGGGCCGGGGAACGAGACGAACCACCTTGGAGTCCACTTTGGGTTTGGGCTTGAAAGCCTGCGGTGGAACGATAAAAAGCGGCTCGGCGCGAAAATGGTACTGGACGATCAGAGAGAGCACTCCATAGTCCCGGCCGCCGGCCCTGGCCGCCAGGCGATCGGCCACCTCGGCTTGCAACATGACCACCGCCAGATCCATGACGGCGGCGTGACGGGCGAGATGTTGCAGAATCGGGGACGAGATGGCGTAAGGGAGGTTGCCCACCACCCTGAAGCCGTTGCCGGCATGGCGCTTGCGAATCTCGCCCAGGTCCAGAGTCAGGATGTCGCGATTGAGGAATTCGATCCCGGGATCGCTGAATCGCCGGCGCAATTGCGAGCAGAGACGGTCATCGACCTCTACCCCGATGTAGCGACAACCCTGGCCAACCAGGTTCGCGGTCAAGGCGCCGGTACCGCACCCGATCTCCACGACGGTGTCGCCCTCTTCCAGACCCAGGCCGGCCACGATCTTCCTGGCCAGGGAGGGGTGTTTCAGGAAGTGCTGTCCCAACCTCTTGTTGGCCCGCACGGGTTGCTGGTGCATCGATGGCAGAGAATTTGCAATCTGAACTGTTTGTGCTGTCAGGCTCATGCCTGTCCGGGCCACCGCTCAGGCAGCCACGCGAGAGGCTTATCGCCGTTTGCCCTGGGTGAGCTTAACCCGGTGGAGTCGGATGGATCAAAAATTCTCAAAATTATGTATCATGACGGCTTGGCTCATAAGGTCGAGGCGGGGGCCGATCTCTTTCTCATGCCTTCCCGCTGCGAACCCTGCGGGCTCAATCAGATCTACTCGCAAACGGGCAGAGGCAATGGCCAACATCGTCATCATCGGCGCACAATGGGGGGACGAAGGCAAGGGGAAGATTGTCGACCTGCTGGCCGAGAAATTCGACATCGTCGCCCGCTACCAGGGGGGGCACAATGCCGGTCACACGGTGACCATCGACGGCAGGCAGTTCATCCTGCACCTGATTCCCTCGGGCATTCTTCACGGAGGCCGCTTGTGCGTCATCGGTCCGGGAGTCGTTCTCGACCCCAAGGCCTTTTTCGAAGAGCTCGACATGCTGGAGGAAGCCGGGATCCAGGTCAGGGGGAACCTCTTCATCAGCAACCGCGCCCACTTGATCCTGCCCTATCACCGCGCCGTCGAGAAGGCTGCCGAGGAGGCGCGAGGCGCCAAGAAGATCGGGACCACCTCCCGGGGAATCGGGCCCGCCTACGAGGACAAGACAGGCCGGCGCGGCCTGCGAGTGGTCGATCTCTTCGACGCGGAGAGTCTGAGGGAGACGATCTTCGAGCTGACCCGGGAAAAGAACTGTCTGATCCAATCCCTGTATGGAGGTCCACCCCTGGATGCCGAGCAGATCTACAAGGAGTACCTTCAGTATGGACGACGACTGAAGGAATTCGTGGTGGATACCGCCTTTTTCCTCAACGATCGGATCCGGCAAGGCAAACGCGTGTTGTTCGAAGGCGCCCAGGGTACCCTGCTGGACGTCGACCACGGGACCTACCCTTACGTCACCTCCTCGAATGCCACCGCCGGTGCGGCTTGCGTGGGATCCGGCGTAGCCCCCTCCTGGATCACGGGGGTTATCGGCATTGCCAAGGCCTACACCACCCGAGTCGGCGGGGGGCCCTTCCCCACCGAAGCCAACGGTACCATCGGAGACGAAATCCGACGACGGGGAGCCGAATACGGAGCCTCCACGGGCAGGCCCCGCCGCTGCGGATGGTTCGATGGCGTGGCCACCTCCTACTCGGCCGTCCTCAACAACCTGCAGGCCATCGTCATTACCAAGCTGGATGTCCTGGACGAATTCGAACAGATCCCGGTCTGCACGGGATATGAGTACCGCGGCTGCCGACTCAAGGAATTTCCGCCGGAGATCAAGGTCCTGGAAGCCGTCAAACCGATCTACAAGTCAGTCCCCGGTTGGCAGAGTCCGACGGCAGGCATGCAGGACTACGATGCGCTGCCGGTGAAGGCAAAGGACTATTTGAAAATGCTGTCGGATATCACCCGGACGGAATGTTCCTTCATCTCGACAGGGCCCGACCGGGAACACACCATTGTGCTTCCCGATTCCTGGACCGCCAGGACACTCTATCGATAGAAAATCAGCGGCCGAGCAACCGGACACGAAGTCCGGCCCGGGCGTAAATACCCGGATGGGGGAATCCTATGAATTCCTGGTAGCCGCTGTCGAAGACGTTGTCGACCCGTCCGAAAGCCTCCAATCCGTGAGGAAGTCGATAACCGAACACCACGCTGGAGGTCGTATACCCGCCCACGGTCTCCATTTCCGGGACCGGTAGCTGGAAATCATACCGCTCGCCCACCCACAGGATCTCCCATCGAACGCGGGCTCGTGGATGGATTTCCCAGTCCGCATAGGAGCCTCCCCTCCAGCGGGGGCGGTCCCTGAGAGGCTCGGTGGTCCCTTGCAGTTCCCAATCCAGAAACTGCAGGTGGCCCCCCAACCGCCCCTTCCCCTGCAAGGGCAGGGCGGCTCCGAGCTCCACCCCGCGGGTGGTGGCCCGGCTCCGGTTGACGAGCTGAAACAACCGGGGACTGAAGTCGACCAGGTCTCTGAACGAGTTGTAGAAGACGGCTCCGGACAGATGCAACCGAGACTTCTCCAGGGTGTGCTCGAAGCCGAGGTCGATCCCGCGACTCTTCTCCGGCTGAAGCTCCGGATTTCCGATATTGGGCTCACCGAGGGCGTAGAAGGAGGGCAGCTTGAACCCGTCTCCCCAACTGGTCTTCAAGCGGGTCCGCTCTCCCAGGGAAACCACCGCGCCGGCTCTGGGAGAGAACACGGCGTCGAAGCCTTCCGCCCTGTCCATCCGGCCCCCGAAGCTCAGGGTGAGCCGTCCGGCCCGGTAGAGGATTTCTCCGTTGCCGGCCAGGGTTTGACGCTCCAGCTCGAAGACACTGGGGAAGACACCGGCAATCAGAGTGTCGTTGGACCCGTCTTCGTTTCTGACTCGGACTCCCAGGTTCAGCGACAGTTCCGGCGTCAGGTCCAGTTGACTGGTGAAACCCGCCCGCAGACGGTGGAAACCGGTTTGGCTGCTCAGCGGGGGGAGCGAACGAGGGGATGGAGGCACTCCATCCAGGACCGCTGGAGCCGTATCGTCCTGCCGGCGGGAGAAAAGGTCGACGTCGATGCCATAGAGCCAGTCAGGAGAGACCTGCTGCTGGTACCCCATTCTCAGGGTCAATTGCTCGGCATCGGCAACCTTGGGGTCGCGCAAAATGGAATACCCGGGGCCGCCTCCGTTTTCCGGGAACCCACGGGAGCGGCTGTCCTGGTAGCGGGTGGTGAATTGAAAGGCCCTGCCCTCTCCCATGGGGAAGGCGGACTTGAACGATACCGTTCCCACTGAGAAGTCATCGTTTTCGACCTGCTCGTCGATGTCAAACCAGGATCCCGACAGGGACCAGTCGATTTCACCCAACTTGCCTCCGGACTGAAAGCCGGCTCGGCCGGAGCCGAAGTTGCCCAACGCTCCCTCCACCGAGAAATGGGGCTCGTCCCCTCCGCCTCGGGTGAGGATGTTGATGACGCCGCCGATCCCCTCCGACCCGTATAGGGAGGACATGGGGCCACGAACGATCTCGATCCGCTCGACGTTGTCCGTGCTCAGGGTCGAGAAGTCAACCGCGCCCCCAAGGAGGTTGGTGGTATCGTTCACCGGAACCCCGTCTATCATGACCAGGGTAAAGTTGGACTCGCCTCCCCGCAGGGATATGGTCGTCAATCCGCCACGCCCCCCGGTCTGAGACAAGTAGAGAAACGGGACCTGGCGCAGCAGGTCGGCCATGCTTTCGGCCCGGCTGTTTTCCACGAAATCCCTGGTGAGAATCGTCACCGAAGCCGAACTCGCCGAGAGCGGAATGGCCTCGGCCGAGACCGTAACCACGATGGGATCGGGCTCAATGGAGGGAGATCGGGCCGGCGGCGCATTCTGGCAGAGCCCGTCGGCGGCAAGGAGCAGAATCACCGCCCAAGGTGCCGCCAGGCTCGACCTGAAGCCGCGCTGCGCCCTGAACGCAAGCAGCCGCTGCACAACGATGGCGGCAGGGGACTGAACGCGACACCTCATTTTTTCACCGTTTCACCCAGGTAAGCGTCACCCCTGGTTAGCCGACCGCCTTCTCGAGAACTCCTGCAGAATGGAGAGGGCATCCACCGGAGGCAGCCCGGGCGCACCCATGGCGTCCTGCACGTAGGCCACCCGCCGCATTCCGTTGAGGACGCAGGAGACCCCCTTGAGATTCAAGAGCAGGCTCATGGCGATCCGGCTCAGCGAAGCCTGGGGCCTCGAATATCCGCACTCCTCCAACAGGCTCCGAATCCGGTCGGACTCCCTTTGCTGCCGCGCCAGCGAATAGCGCTCCAGGTTCTCCAGAACGGTTCGGATGGTCTGAAAGTAGCGTTCCTGCCATTCTTCCCAATAGGAGTCGCCTTGGCAAACCTTTCGGCAATCCTGGACCCACTGTTGCAGGGGCGGGGCCAGATACCTTTCCACCACCCAGTCCCAATCGGCGGCGGCACGCACCTGGGGAGCAATCCGGAGCAGCATCCCCGACAAGCCGTAGTCGGGGCCGCCGAGCAAGGGGACATTCAGACGATCAGTCAATGAGCGCTCCAACTGGCGCAGCGGCTCCACCAGCACTTCCAGGTCCTCGGGGCCGGCGGTTTCCTGCCCATGACCGGAGAAATCGGCCAGCCGAAACATCCGATTTTCGGAGAAGGCGTTGAGGGGACGATTAATGAGCACCCCCAGCCCTTCCCGCCGGCAGAATTCAAGGGCGCTCAGTCCGTCGTTGTTGCGCTCCAGGGCGCCGCCGCTCTCGTAGAGGTTGAGCGGCAACTGGACCACCCGGAAGCGATGGCCGGAGGAAATCCCTTCCGCCTGGCGGAGGCACCGCTGGACGCTGGTCATGGTTGGATCCGAAGGGGACAGGCCGTAGTTGTTTGAGCTGATGCCGTACCAGCCGATGCGACCCTCCTTTGCCTGATCCTCCAGGAACCCGAAGGCCTGTCCGATGCGACGGTAAAACTCCTGGTGGTCCTGAGCGGTCGGGGTGTGGTGGTGGGCCTGGTGGCTGAGATAGTACTCCGGATTGTGCAGTAGAAACACATCCACCCGGTCCCGCTTCAAGCGCCGGCAGGAGGCCCTGAGCTGTGTTTCCAGGAACCGGGGGTGAATGCAGTGCCAGATCCCCTCGCCGTACTCCACCACCTCCGGGAAGGATTGCTGTTGGGCCAGGGTCATGTTCTGCCCCTGAATGTACCCGGCCTTGGTGACAACCATCGCCCCGGAAGCGCAGTCGCCGGAAAGGACCTCGCCCACCAGCGATTCCGACCGGCCGTCGGTGTAATTGGCGCTGGTGTCGATCAGGTTCCCTCCCCGTTCCAGGTACTCCCGAAGCGAGGCTTCGTGTTCACCGACGCCCTCGGCGATGCGATAGCAGCCGAATCCCAGGGGATGGCACCGGATTCCGGTATCGCCCAGAGATCGAAAGTTGTCCGGAACAGGATGGCTCAAAGACGGAAACCTCGTTGGAGCAGACGGATAGCGTTCAGAGGTGGATCGCCCGGCCGAAGGCGGCGGCGCCGGCTTCGTGAACAGCTTCACCCAGTGTGGGATGAGCCTGAATGGTTGCCTCGATGTCTTCGAAGGTGGCTCCCAGCGTCATGGCCAATCCAAGCTCTCCGATCAACTCGGTGGCCTCGGAACCAATCAGGTGAGCCCCCAATAATTCTCCGTCGGTTTCGCCAAAAATCAGCTTCACAAATCCCTCGCTCTCTCCCACCGCCAGGGCCTTGCCGTTGGCTCTGAAGGGGAAACGGCCGACGCGGCAGGGCTCGCCCGACTCTCTGGCCGCCCGCTCGGTGAGCCCGACGCTGGCGACCTGAGGATTGCAGTAGGTGCAACTGGGATAGTGGGGGAGCGGCCTGGGCTTCCGGTTCCCGAAAAGGCCCTCGACGGCCTGAACGGCCTGGTAGCTGGCCACGTGAGCCAGCCAGGGCGGCCCGATCACATCCCCGGCGGCATAGACGCCCTCGATCGAGGTCCGATAGTTGCCATCCACCTTGATGAAGCCCCGATCGGTTTCGAGTTCCAGCCCGGGTGGCAGAAGCGCATCCACTCCGACGGCCACCAGGACCACCTCGGTCTCCACTCTGCCGGTAGTTTCACCGCCGAAGCCCACCTGAACACCGTATTGAGTCGCCACTCCCTCGTCCACCCGGGTGGAGGTGTGGACCTCGATGCCCTGCCGGCTGAAGGACCGGGCCAGGGCCTGCGACACTTCCTCGTCTTCGACCGGAAGCAGATGCGGCTTCATCTCCAGCAAGGTGACCCGGGTGCCGAAGGCGTTGTAGAAGTAGGCGAACTCCACCCCGATGGCGCCGGCCCCGACGATCACCATGGATGCCGGAGGCGCGGTCAACACCAGGGCTTCCTTGCTTCCGATGACCCTCTTCCCATCGAAGGGCAAGTCCGGCAGCGGGCGGGGACGGACCCCGGTGCTTACCAGGATCCGATCGGCTTCCAGTGAACGCCTGGAGCCGTCGGCAAGTTCCGCCGTGACCCGACCCGGCTCTGTCAGTTCCGCCTTGCCCACCAGGTAGTCGACCCGGTTTTTCCGGAACAGGTAGCCGATGCCTCCTGCCAGCTGGTCGGCCACCTTCCGGCTTCTTCCCATGATTCCGGACCACTCGAAGGACAATCCCTCGAACCTCAGGCCAAAATCTCCGGCGCGATCTTTCAGAAGCCGATAGAGCTCGGCGTTCCTCAGCAACGACTTGCTGGGAATGCAGCCCCAGTTCAGGCAGGTTCCTCCGGCCCGGTCCATCTCGATGCAAGCCACTCTCCTGCCCAACTGCGCCGCCCGAATGGCGCCCACGTACCCCGCGGGGCCGCCTCCAATCACCACCAGGTCGTAGCGCTCAGGCATCGTGGATCTCTCGAGATCGATGAATGAAAGGATGGTGTCGGATCAATGGAGGCATTCCGTGGGAGTTAATCGGATCCGGCCACAACCGGCCGCGGTCTATAGAAGCAGCAACGCCGGTTGCTGGAGCAGCCGCCGCATCCGGCTCAGAAATTCGGCGGCCGCGGCGCCGTCGACCACCCGGTGATCGCAACTCAAGGTCAGGTTGAGCCGATGACCTGGACGAATGCGATCGTCCTTGTCGACCACGGGCTTTCTGACGATGGCGCCCACTCCAAGAATGGCCGCCTGAGGCGGGTCGATGATGGCCTGGAAGCTGTCGATGCCCCTGGCTCCCAGGTTGGAAACGGTAAAGGTGCCGCCGCGATACTCATCCGGGTTCAACCGCTGGCTGCGCGCTCTTTCGATCAGATCCCCGGCCTCCCGGCTGATCTGTCGCAGGCTCTTGGATTCGGCGTTTCGGATCACCGGCGTCAACAACCCCTCTTCCAGGCTGACCGCAAACTCCAGGTCCACCTGACCATGGCGGAGAATGCCCTCCGGGGTAAAGGAAGCATTGAGCTGCGGCACCCGGGTCAGGGCCACTGCCGCCGCCTTCAGCACCAGGTCATTGAGGCTCAGCTTGCCGCCACCCCACTCCTCCAAGGCGGAGTTGACTTGACCCCGCAGCTCCAGCAGGGGTTCGGCATCGATCTCCACCTGCAGGTAGAAATGGGGAATGCTGGTCTTGCTTTCCACCATGCGTTCAGCGATGAGCTTTCGCATGGAGCTCAGGGGAACCCGTTGGCTCGTGGCTGCCGGGGGCCGGTCCGAGGCAGCCCGGGCGTCACCGGCAGCCAGGACGTCTCGATAGAGGATGCGTCCCGAAGGCCCGGAACCCGCCACGGCGGCCAGATCCAGATTCATCTCCCTGGCGGCCTTTCGAGCCCGGGGCGACGCCTTGACCCTCTCCGGGGGAGCCGCTCTGCCGGCAATCCCCACGTCTGTTTCAGGAGACGCGACTTCCGCGACCGGGCCGGCGGATTGCGATGGTTGGCCGCCGACGCCGATCACAGCCATGGGTTCGCCGACGGAAACCCTTTGTCCTTCCTCAACATGGATTTCCGACAGCACGCCGTCCTCCAGGGATTCCATCTCCATGGTGGCCTTGTCGGTCTCGATTTCCGCCACCACCTCTCCCCTGGACACGGCCTCGCCAATCCCCTTGAGCCACCGCACCACCACGCCGTCTTCCATGGTGTCACTGAGTTTCGGCATGGTGATCTCAGCCATGAATGCTCCCGGCGTTCGTCCCTGAACCACAGGAGGGGAGGCCGCCCCCTCCTGCTCCACCGCCACCTGCTCTATGAGCAAAAAAACCGGCTTGCCTTCGGCGTTCCGTCCGTATTGTACAGTAGCACTCACTCCAGGGACAAAACCTGGGAAGCATCAGGATTGGAGCCAAGTGTCAAGGTTATTGGCACAATGAATTATTAACATCGATGCACAGGATGCACAGGATGCACAGGATTATTTTAAGAGACGGCTAGCTCGGAATCCTGAGCATCCGCACATCCGGCCGCGATCATTTCCGGAGCCGACTACTCGTGCAACAAGCGCTTTTCCTGTTAATCCTGTGCATCCTGTGCATCGATGTTAACCATGAACAAAAATCGATTCCCCTGCCTAGAGGCACACCACCGCCACCGTATCAGCCTTCGCCTTCCAGCTAGGCTTCTGCGATTTTCCCTCAAGGGGGGAGTTATCTGAAGTACGGGTGGCTTTGGCCCAGGCTCCTATACGGCACCGGCCGGTTCGGGATCTCGTGGCGGTCCCGCGGAGGTTGGAACCAGGGCATAGGGCGCCGTAACCAGAAACAGAAAGATCATCAACACTTCAGAGTCCCCGAAGTTGAACTCGAACAGCCCGGCCACAAAGAGCGCCAGCAGGCTGAGAAATCCCCCGGCATGGACGGATTTCTCCAGGGATGGAAGCCTGGCCCGCCTGAAGCCCCGCCAGTGGTCCCGCCCCATCCGAAGGATGAGCCACAGCCAGGCGAGGGCGCAGGGAATTCCCCGCTCGGCCGCGAACTGAAGCAGGTTGTTGTGCATGTGGATCCAGAAAAATCCCCCCCGTTGACGGGCCCCCGGATCGGGGTGATAGTCGAAGAAGACTTCGGAGACTCGCTGGGGACCCACCCCGAACCAGGGATTCGCCTGCACCATTTGTACTCCCGTTTTCCAGATCTCCAGACGGGCGGCGTTGGAGGGGTGCGCCGGGTCCCAGATGCTGGCCAGCCGCTTCTGAAGGGAATCAGGCAGGCACACCACCAATATCAGGATTCCAGCCCCGCTTACGAGCACCGTCTTCAGGGTGGGGAACCTCAACCAGGCGGCCACCAGCAGGCAGGCGAGACTGGCGATCCAGACGCTCCGGGTCAGGGTCAGGAGCAGCGTCACGCCCAGGAAGCAGACGGCCGCCATCCAGAGCGCCCGGCGCCTGGGAGCGGAGAAGAGCAGGAAGCCCAGCATGGCCAGGAACACCAGCATCAATCCCCCGCTAAGGGTCATCCAATGGCCCATGAAGCCGGTCAGGCGCCCATCGACACTCCCCAGGGAAGGCACCAGGTATTGGACCAGGGCGAAGCCGGCCGCCACCAGTCCGGCTGCGAAGAGCGCCTGGAAGGCCCGACCCACCCTGGTCCTCGAGAAGTAGTTGGCCACCAGCAGGATGATGGCAAACAGCCAGAACTTGTAGATCGGAGGCAAGCCGATTTCGGGCTCCGGCGAGGCTATCCACGAGACCAGGGTGGTCCCGACAAAGAGAAGCAGAGGCAGCTTGATGGGAGGAAAACGAAAGATCGTCCGGCGATTCAGGAGGCAGTCAAGCAAAAAACCCAGAATCGCCAACCCAAGGAAGGTTTGAGATACCGCAATGCTGACCACCGGAGAGACCACCGCCAGCGTGGTCAATCCGAAGACGATGGAATCCAGATGGCTCCTGAACCATTGCATGCCGGCGGAATCGGGCACTCAGGCGACCCCTTGGGATCAAAGAGGGAAATTGCGGCCACTCGCTTGTCCCGGATGTTTACTTGCGAGCGACCACGACCTGCCGGTCGAAGCCCCAGCCGGTCACGTCCTCACCCCGGACCAGGCGACTCCGGCTGAAGCCGGCCTCGCCCAGCCGATCCAGAATATCTGTCCCATAGTTGCGAAAACAGAGAACGGCTCCGGAACCTCGAATGCGGTCCCCATGATATTCCGGTGGCAGCAGGTGCTCCAGTTGGCCATTGACCAGGCGGGCTCTCTCCACCGTCCTCTCGCCGCCATCCATGGGAACGGTGAACAGCAAGACCCCGCCGGGCCTGAGCACCCGGTGCAGCTCTCGAAAGCCCTCCAGGTCACGGGGAACGTGCTCGAAGACCTCGGTAGAGGTGCAAACGTCGAAGCAGTCGTCGGCGTAAGTCAGTTGCTGCACATCCTGACATTGAACCCCTGCCTTGTATTGCCCCGGCTGCACGTCATCGAAATACTCGGAAAGCGTCAGCTTGCCGGAATGCCTGCGAAGATAACCCACCAGGGGACCTCTGGATGACAACTCGTAAACATGGCGGCGGGACAGGTCGGGGAGAATGTCCTTCAGAACGCTCACAAAAGAGAGCGTGGCCGCGCTGGAGCGGCACCGGAGGCAGCGGACGGCCATCTCGTAGTCATCCAGCTTGACGAACCCCGTACGGCCGCACACGGGACAATCGCCGAGCCTGATCCCGACCTTGCGCCAATTCAGCAGCTCCGCGGCTGTCCGTATCTCCCTTAACATGTTCTTGCCACTGCCGAAGGGCTACTGGAGTCGAGTGCGTCCTTTCATGGTCTTGGGCGTATCGAAAAACTCCTCGATCACGCGGCGCGCCGAATTCAGGTCACGGCAGCGGTTCACCTGGGTGGAAAGGTAATGCCCAAAATGGATCCACTTGTGTCCCCAAGCCAGAAAGAGCCGCAGGCGTGGCAATTGCTCGGCCGGAGTGAACCCGGCTTGCAGCCGGTTGCAGAAAAACGCAAGGGCCCGCTGGCATTCCCGTCCTTCCTCCTCTGCCGTCCGAGGGGCCCGCTGCCCCTCCCGTCCCCCGGGCGGGGCAAATCCCAACTGCTCGGCCACCTGCCAGAAAATCCAGGGCCTGGCGGTAGCGGCCCGAGCCACCATCACACCGTCACAACCCGTTTGCTGCAGCATGCGCACGATATCCGAGGCCTGTTGAACATCCCCATTGCCGATGACCGGGATTCGCACGGCCTCCCGCACCCTGCCGATGTACTCCCAGTTGGCCTGGCCGCGCCGGTGCTGAGACTGAATTCGGGGATGGAGCGTGACCCAGTCGGCTCCCGCCTGCTCCAGCATTCTGGCAAAATCCACCAGGTATTCGGGATCGTCCCTGAGGCCGGTCCTCATCTTCACCGAGAGCGGCAGGGAGGTGAGTCGGCGGGTGGTGCGCACCACTTCTTCGGCGTACCGGATGTCGCCCATCAGGGCCACACCCCAGTTGTGCTTGAGGACCTTGCTGACCGGACAGCCCATGTTGATATCGATTCCGGCCGGCGAGAGGGTCATCAACTTCCTGAGCGAAGGCGCGATCCAACACTCGTCGTTTCCCAGCAGTTGGGGAATCAGGTCCCGTTCCCCGGCGGCTACCCGGGTCTTGGGTGTGAGGCCGACCTCCTCCCCGGGCAGTATGCGCGTGGACAGCATCTCCGTAAACAGGAGTGTTTCGGCATTGGAGGGAAGGTAGGTTCTGACCAACTGGCGAAAGGCCAGGTGCGACAATCCCGCCATGGGCGCGAAGATCACCGGAAAGTTGACACGCACCCCGTTTCCGAAAGGGATGCGAAACAGGCGGCTGTCCCGCACTCCGGCCGGGGGCGCCTCTCGGGCCGGGGCGGGTCTCGACACGGGCTCATCCACGGTGATCATGCCTTCGCGCTCCCCGGTGAATATCTCCAGCCCTGCTTGCCGGTCTGAGGCACAGGCCTGCTAGTGGACGGTCATGTCCATGTTGCCGATGGCTTTGAGGGCCACCTCATTCTCGGGATCGATTTCCAGCGCCTGCATGTACTCGTCCAGGGCCTTCATCTGTTCGCCCTTTGCCAGGTAGATATGCCCCAGGTTCAGGTAGGGGAAGTGCTTGGGATCGTACCGCTTGGCTTTCTTGGCTTTCTCCAGCCAGTCGATGGCCTCGTCCATTTGACCCTGGCGCATCAGGTAGACGCCGATGTCGTTGTAGGGATTGCCGAACTCGGGATCGACCGCGATCGCCAGGTGGCAATCACGGATGGCCTGGTCGAGCATGCCCAGAAAAGATACGGCCCAACCCCGGTAGGTGTAGCCTTCGGCGGTCGGATGGGCGGCGACGCTTCGGTTGAAGAGTCCGACCGCCGTCAGAAAACGGCCCTTGACCAGGTGTTTGACGCCCTCTTCCCAAAGGGTGCGAGCCTGTTTCTGGTTCTGATCTTCGGAATTCATGGCTATGGTGAGTAGGATAACCCCCTCGATTGGTTTCAGGCAAGCCCGGCCCGGCGCCTCCACAACGGTGCAGATCATACGAGGGTGAAACAACGAATCTTCATAGCCTGTCGGGAACAAGGACCATGTTCCGTTGGCACGGTTTTCTACAGATTGAACATCGATGCACAGGATGGACAGGATTAACAGGATTAACCCGACGAGAGCTTCCTGCACGAGAAGCCGGCTCAGGCGATGATCCGGTGCGGTTTTGCGGATTCCCGGCATGACAAGCTAGCCGTTTCCTGAAAAGAATCCTGTATATCCTGTGCATCGATGTGAGTAAAAATTTGCCCATGCTTGACTTTGAACCGGTTTCCATCCACCAGGCTTAGCGTTTGTTTCACGCTCGGTGAAGAGTTTTTTTGAATTTCGGGTGCGACCTGATGAGCAATGCGGGTTCGCCACGAAAAAGCACAATAGTCACAAATGGCGTTTTTTGTGCCTTTTGTGGCCATTTCCGGCAAAGAGAGGCCAGTCCATGCGGTTCCCGCAGGCAGGGTGGACGGGTACCACATCGCAGGGAAACTGAGCGGCACGTAGCGGGAGTGCATGCGGGCGGGACGCCCGCGTTCCCGGGTGGGCCTCCTCCCATCACTCTTGCTGCTCCAGGGGGGGCGTGGGTAACCCCTCGTTTGGTTTAGGCTCGGAGGTGCATCTGCTCCGTCTGCCGGCTTGACCCGAAATCGGCAATTCCTTTACTCTGTGTTGGCAGTAGCCTGACCTCAGGCCAACCACGAGCGGAGAGACTTCGGATGGAAACGATCACAAGGCGACAGACGGCAGCGGTCCGGATAGGACAGGTCATGGTGGGCTCCGGATACCCGGTGGCGGTGCAGTCCATGACCAACACCGACACCGCCGACGCAGCCGCCACCGCCAGCCAGGTGGCCGCTCTGGCCCTTTCGGGCTCCGAGCTGGTTCGGATCACGGTAAACAACGACCAGGCAGCACGGGCGGTCCCGGAGATCGCGGCACGGCTGAGCGACCTGGGAATCGAAGTCCCGCTGGTGGGCGATTTTCACTACAACGGGCATCTCCTGCTCAGCCGCTACCCCGACTGTGCCCGTACGCTGGCCAAGTACCGCATCAACCCCGGCAACGTCGGCGCCGGCAGGCATCGAGACGATAACTTCCGGCGCATGATCGAGGTGGCCAACGAAAACGGCAAGCCGGTCAGGATCGGGGTGAACTGGGGATCCCTGGACCAGGTGCTGCTGGTTCGTCTCATGGACGAAAACGCGGCTTCTTCACAACCGAAGGACTCTGCCGAGGTGACTCGGGATGCCATCGTCAGGAGCGGGCTGGAATCGGCCCAACTGGCCGAAGAGTATGGGATGCCCCACGACCGTATCATCCTGAGCGCCAAGGTCTCGGGAGTCCAGGATCTCATCCTGGTCTACCGGGACCTGGCGGGCCGCTGCGACTATCCCCTGCACCTGGGACTGACCGAGGCGGGCATGGGGACCAAGGGGATCGTTGCCAGCTCGGCCGCCCTGGCCGTGCTGCTTCAGGAGGGGATCGGAGATACCATCAGGGTCTCCCTGACCCCCGCTCCCGGGGGGGACCGCACCGAAGAAGTCCAGGTTTGCCAGCAGATTCTCCAGTCCATGGGGATTCGCAGCTTTCTGCCTCAAGTGACCGCCTGCCCGGGATGCGGCCGCACCACCAGCACTTTCTTTCAGGAAATGGCCGAGGAGATCCAGAGCTATTTGAAAAACCGCATGCCGGACTGGAAGGACCGGTATGAGGGTGTGGAGGACCTCAAGGTTGCGGTCATGGGCTGCATTGTCAACGGCCCCGGGGAATCGAAGCACGCCCATATCGGCATCTCCCTGCCCGGCACGGGAGAAGACCCCAAGGCGCCCGTGTTTGTCGACGGCCGACTCACGACCACCCTGCGGGGAGCGGGGCTGGTGGCCGAGTTTCTGGAACTCATCGACGAATACGTGGACTCGCACTACTCCAGGAAAGACGCCGCGCTTCCGGTAGGCCACGACCCTGTCAGCTAGCCCTCATGGCTTCCCGGGTCGCTGCTTGGTTGCGAAATAGCTCATTTTCTTTTCTTCGTGGCCCTTCGTCGTTCTTCGTGCCCCTTCGTGGATTGGGGACCGACGTGTCCAACCCCTGGTGAGATATGCGGGCGAGCTTCCCTATCTCGGCACCGGTCCTGCTGGCGGTCTGGATGCTTGTCTTCCCGGGATCGGTTCAACTCCACTCCTCCGACCTGCGGAGCCCTTCCGAAGTCATTCCCGGGGGCGAGACCCTGGTCTACGAGGTCCGCTGGGACCCTCCGGCCTGGCTGTTCTTTATCCCCACCATCAGCGCCGGCGAGATGACCCTGAAATTCGAGAAGGGAGTTGACGACGGGGGCAGGCCGATTTTCAGGATTACAGCCGATGCGGTCTCTGCCGGAGTGCTGCCCAGACTGACGGGCATCACCGTCAAGGACCACTTCGAGTCGCTGGTGGCGGCCGAGGGGTTCTGCTCCAATCGGTTCACCAAGATCACGCGGGAAGGCAGGCGGCACCGGGACGTGGTGCTCACCTTCGACCAGGAGTCCCATCGGGGCCGCTACCTCGCCTGGGACGCTGCCCAAAAGCCTCCCAGGGAGTTGAAGAACGAGGTGCTGGAAGACCTTCCCCCCTGCGTCCAGGACTTCCTGTCGGCCATTTACCGCACTCGATTGCGAGGGCTCGGGGTGGGAGAGAACTACCCGCTGCACGTGAGCGACAACGGAGTGGTCAAGGAAGTCGATATCCGGGCGGTAGGGCGCGAGCAGGTGGAGGCCATTGCGGGAACCTGGTCCGCCATCAGAATCAACACCGTCTCGGTGGGGGGGCTCTTCAAGGGGGGAGGAAGTTTCGTGCTCTGGTTCAGCGATGACGGAGCCAGCATCCCCGTCAAATACGAGGCTCAGGTCAAGTTCGGGAAGCTCTTCGGCACCATCAAGCACATGGAGGGGACCGCTGCCAAGCGGGCCGGGCCGCCGGCTGCGAAAGCGGAGACACCGGCAGGCAGGCTAGACCAGTTCCTCGATGGGCGTTCCGGTTTCGTCGTTGATGGAGTTGGCAATCTTGAGAGGACGGCCGATGGGATGCATGTATTCCTTGGTCCAATCGATGCCGAACGCCTTGTAGATGGTCGCCAGCAGGTCTCCCACGGTCACCATCCGATCGGCCACATAGGCGCCGCGCTCGTCGCTCGACCCGATCACCTGGCCGCCCCGGATTCCACCGCCGCCCAACACCACTGAGAAGCAATGGCACCAGTGATCCCGGCCGCCGCCGACATTGAGGTCATGGGTTCGGCCGAACTCTCCCGTCACCACCACCACGGTTGACTCCAGCAGGCCCCTCTGCTCGAGATCCTCCAGCAGCGCCGACAGCGTCCGGTCCACCACCGGCACCAGGTAGTCGCGGTGTTGATAGTCGTTGCCGAAATGGGTGTCCCAGTCGCGGCCGGTCTCGGGCCGGTTCAGGTCCAGAGCCGTCACGAAGCGGCTGCCTGCCTCCACCATGCGCCGCGCGATCAGCACACTCTGGCCAAAGGTGTTGCGCCCGTAAGCATCCCGGGTCGCCTCCGACTCCTTGGAGAGGTCGAAGGCCTCGCGCACCGCCGGTGACAGGATCATGTTCCAGGCCTGGGCCCGAAAGGCATCCATGCTGGCATGCTCGGCGCTTTCCACCTTCCGGCGGTAGAGCTGGTCCACCACCCCCAGGAAGGTGCGCCGCGACTCCATGCGCTCCACCGTGAGCCATTCCGGCAAGCTCAGGTCGGGCACCTCGAACGCCTGGTCGTTAGGGTCGGGAATCTCCAGGGGTTCATATCGGGCTCCCAGAAAGTGGGCCTTGTAGTAGTTCCTGTACCCCGGATGGATCTTGGGGACGATGATGTTGGCCGGCACGTCCTTGCGCGGCCCCATCTCCTTGGTGATGATGGAGCTGAAGGCCGGAAACTTCATGGAGGGGTTGGGCCGATGCCCGGTCATGACATAGTGGTGCCCCATGCCATGGTTGTTCTCTTCGGTATGCATGGAGCGAATCACCGCCAGCTTGTCCATGTGCTTGGCCGAACGGGGTAGAAGTTCAGAGATCTGAATTCCGGGCACGTTGGTGGAGATGGGCTTGAAGGAGCTGTTGGCCTTGGGGTCCCACATGTCGATATGGCTGGGACCCCCGTTGAGCCAGAGCAGAATGCAGGCTTGGGCCTTGCCGGGCAGAGCCGCGCCGCTCGAGCCTGCGAGCGGCGTCGCCTGCAGGTAACGGCTCAGGTTCATTCCCATGAAGCTCAGGGCCCCCACCCGCAGCATGGAACGGCGGCTGAGATCGGCTCCGTCGACAATCCAGCGACTTGATTTTTTCATGGAACTCCCTCAGTGGTTTTCCGCGAATTCCCGGGAGGTGATCAGAGCCCACAGCAGATCTTCCAGGGCCTCCCCGCGTCGGGGGTGGGAGGCGACCAGCGCGGTCAGCCGGTCCGACTCCTCGTCCGTGGGCAAGCGGGAGAGGGCGGCCAGGTAGAGTTCCTCGACCGCCTTCCGGTTCGAGGCTTGACGTTGGAGCAACCCCTCCAGGCGGCCTCCCGGCCTACCCAGTTTTCGGTTGTAGGTCGAGCCGACCAGGATGTGCAGCGCCTGGCTGAGGTTGGCGTTGTTGTCCCGTCCTCCCACCGCATCCCGCTGAGGCCGGCCGTAGATGTCCAGGAACCGGGACCGGTAGCTGGCGGGAAACTTCAGATTGATGGCCCGTGTTCTCGGGGGCGCCGTTTCGTAGGCGTAAATTTCTCCGCCTTGAGGCACGAAATCCTCGGGAACACCGGTCGCCGCCGAAATGGCGTCCAGCAGCACTTCGGCTTCCAGGGCTCGCGGCAGCGCGTGGGAGTAGTTGATGCTGTCGTCGCGATTCCCCGGGTTGGTCCGGCTGGAGAGCTGATAGGTCCTGGAGAGGACGATGCGCCGGATCAGGTGCTTCAGATCGTAGCCGTGGTCCCGGAAATCCCGGGCCAGCCGCTGCAGCAGACGGGGATGGGTGGCCGGGTTCCCCAAGCGGAAATCGTCCACCGGTTCCACCAACCCTCGTCCGAAGAAATGGCCCCAGTAACGATTGACGGTGGCCTTGGCAAAGTCCGGATGGTCCGTCATCCAGCGAGCCAGTTCCAGGCGCTGATCGGTTCTGGAAGCAGGCGCCAGGATCGTCCCGTCCAGGAAGGCGGGCTCCACCCGGGTCCTGCGGCGGGGATGGGTGACCTGCTTGAAGACCAGCGAGGTCTGTCCCATTTCCCCGTAGTCCTGTTCGTGTCCTGCCGGATCGTCAAAGACGACCATGTTCGACCCGTTGCCGACGTTGGTGGCTCGACCGAAGAAGGCGGCCAGGCCCCAGAACTGGTTTTGGGTCCACAGGTCGTAGGGATGGTTGTGGCACTGGGCGCAATCCATGCGACGCCCGAAGAAGACCCTGAACTGCTCCGCCACCACCGTTTCCACGCTGGCGCCGGCCCGAATGAGGTGTTTGGATGCCCCGTCGGATCCCTGGGCGGCAATTCTCTCCTGGGCGACCAGGTCGTAAGGCTTGTTGGAGGCCAGGCTCTGACGTATCCACTCCCAGTAGTCATGGGCGGAAGGCCGGACCCGGAAGAGATCCGACCAGCGAAAGGTCCAGTAGTCGACGTATTCGGTGGAATCGAGCAGGACCTCCACCAGCTTTTCCCGCTTTTCCGGGTCGCGGCTGGCCAGGAACTCCCGAACCCGCTCGGGAGGCGGCAGCGTCCCCGTGACATCCAGGCAGACGCGACGCAGAAACTCGGCATCGTCGGCTGGAGGAGAGGGAAGGATGTGAAAGCGCTCCAGCTTGTCAAAGACTTCCTCGTCGATCAAGTTGCTCCGGGCCACCCGGGGGAATCGGTCCAGTGTCCGGCGGATCACGCCGAACCGGGCATGGCCCACCTTGCCTGCCGCCCGAACCAGGACCACGGCTTCGCCGACGCGCCTGCCCTCCACGCGGCCGCCGGAACTCACCTCCAGCACCTCCCGATCCAGAGATTCAAAGCGAACCTGCCCGGTAATGTCCTCGCTGCGGCCGTTGGAGAGATAAGCGGTGACCAGCATCTGGTAACGGCCGTCCACAAGCACCACCGCCTCTTCCGGAAATACCTCCAGCCTCTCAATCGCCGGATCGGTCCCGCCGGCACGGCCGTAAGGAGCACCGGCTCGAACCCAGCTCAGGATCGTCCGGTAGTCCGTGGATCCTTCTTCAAACCGCATCCCTCCGCCATGAGGTTGCCCCAGGGTCGGTTTCAGCAGGAGGAGGCTGTTTTGGGGTGATTCGCGGTCGATGCGGGGATTCCGGGGTCCTCGGGGCTTGTCGGTAAGAACCTGGTAGCCGCCGCCCTGGACAATCCAGTCATAATCTTCCGCAGGATGCATGGCATTGGAGGAGAGTCGAAACCCGCCCCGGCCCTTCACGCCCCCGTGACAACTGCTGCCATTGCAACCCTGCCTGGTCAGTATTCGGGTAATGTCGGTGACGAAGCTGACCGGATCGGTCTTCGCCGACTGGCTGGTCATGACCGCGGCCAGGGCCGTCCGATCGCTCAGCGACGCCCTCAGAGTGGCCTCTCCATCGGATATCGAAACCAGTTTGCCCTCCGGACCCAGGCCGGCGACCTCGGGGTGGGAGATCGAGAGGCTTGCCTGTGCCGTCACCTCCCGCTCCAGACCGTCAGCGCCCTTCGCCAGCACCAGAACGCGCTGGCTGGCGCCGGCTCCCGACAGGACCACCTGCTCCGGCACCAGGCGCAGGGAAACGATTCCGGAGGAGGGCTGTCGATCCTCGGCCAAGGCGCGCACCGACACGAGGCACCCGAACAGGCTGACCGCCAGGCCGAGGAAGCCGGCAATGAGGCTCGCCCGGAACGGCCTATTGTGCGTGGCTGACATCATGAACATCGCCGCTGCCTTGATTGATACACAGAAAAAAAGAGTTATCCACGAAGGCACACGAAGGACTACGAAGTGACACGAAGCGGGACGGCTCTGCCATATCGACACGGCTGTGGCCCGGCAACCCGGCGCTCACCCCTTCGAGAAGCAAGAGTGATCGGAGGAGGCGTCCCCCGGGAGCGCGGGCGTCCCGCCCGCATGCACTCCCGTTGCGTGCCCCTCGGTTTTCTGCGATGCGGCACCCGGCCACCCTGCCGGCGGAAACGGCATGGGCTCGGCCCAAGCAGAGTCCCGGCGCCGTTGCCGGTCGAGCCGGGTGAAGGAGTTGGCCGAGGCTGTGCCAGGACCTGTATCGCGGTAGGAATCCGCATTGCTGGGGACCCCCCGCACAGATCCGGACGTG
>VXMN01000020.1 GCA_009841055.1 Acidobacteriota bacterium | reverse complement strand
ATGACCGCCGAGCGGCTGCGGTAGCGGTGGGCGTCGATGCGATACCCTTGCCGCTTCAGGAAGGCGTAGGCGACCAATTCTCCTTGCATGCCCGTTTCCGAGGTGTTGGGCCGGCCCGGATCCCGGGCCCGGCCGAAGCGCCATCCGGCCAGCCATCGCTTCCCCTTTTCCAGCCAGATGGAACGCACCGGCTCCCCCGCTCGGACCGCGGCCGGCCCAGTGGATCGGTTGGATGAAGACAACAGGTTGTGGAGGAAGAGATGCCGGCGCAGAAGCCCGGCAGCCGGGAGGGAGCGTGCTACTCTTTTGCCTCAGGGAGCGCCGCGGGGAGGAACTGTCCCGACGCGAGAGGGTCTGGAACGCAACTCGACGGACGCCGCCGCAGAGTCGGTTTTATCGCTTCTTGCAGCGGACGCCGTCCCTGGTGTCCTCGACCAGGTAACCCAGGTCGAAAATCCGGTCGCGGAGCTCGTCCGCCAGGGCGAAGTCACGGGCTTGGCGTGCCCGGCTTCTCTGCTCGATCAGGCCTTGGATGCGCGGGTCCAGCCCGGATTCCTCCGACTCCCAAAGCGGCAGGACCCGGTTGAGCCTGTCCATGGTCGCCAGAATCGCCGAGCCGTCGCCGTCATGGACCCGGCCGGCCGCCAGGGCGGAATTCACCTCGCGCACCCAGTCGAAGATGGCTGCCAGGGCCTGGGCCGTGTTCAGGTCCTGGTCCATGGCCTCCTCGAACTTCTCCAGAACCGCCTTGCAGCCGGATTGGAATTCGGCGCTGCCGCCCCTCGGCAGAGGCTCGGATTCGATCCGGCGCCTGAAGTCCTGCAGGCGCTGGAGCGAGGCCCCGGCCTGCTTTACGGCATCCGCCGTGAAGTTGAGTTGGCGTTTATAGGGAACGCTCTGCAGGGCGTAACGAATGGCTCCGGGTTGAATTCCCTTCTCCAGCAAGTCACGCAGCGTAAAGAAATTGCCCTTGGACTTGGACATCTTCTCGCCATCCACGATGAGATGCTCCCCGTGGATCCAGTAGCGCACGAAGGGCTTGGCGGTGGCGGCCTCGCTTTGAGCAATCTCGTTCTCGTGGTGGGGAAAGATGAGATCCACCGCGCCGCAATGCAGGTCGAAAGTCTCGCCCAGGTACTTCATGCTCATGGCGGAACACTCGATGTGCCATCCCGGCCGACCGGGACCCAGCGGGGTCTCCCATCGAGGTTCTCCGTTCTTGGGAGCCTTCCACAATACGAAGTCCCGCGCATCCTGCTTGTCGTATTCGTCCACATCCACGCGGGCTCCCGCCCGAATTCCCTCCCGGTCCAGCTTGGCCAGTTTTCCGTAGTCCCCAAAAGCCTCGATCCGGAAATAGATCGATCCGTCTTTCTGGTAGGTGTAGCCTCCGGACTGAAGCTGCCGGATCAGGGCCACCATGTCATCGATGTGATCGGTCGCATGAACGGCTCGGTCGGGTTTCTCGATGCCCAGCCGATCGCAGTCCTCGAAAAAGGCCTGGGTAAAGCGGTCCGTAAACGTTCTGAGCTGAGCAATGGTTTGCGCTTTGGAGTTCCGGATGGTCTTGTCGTCAACGTCGGTGATGTTCATGACATGAAAGACCCCAAACCCCTTGTGCCGCAGATAGCGCTTCAGAATGTCCTGGAAGACGAAGGTTCTGAGGTTTCCGATGTGGACAAAGTCGTACACCGTGGGACCGCAGGTGTACATTTTGACCAGTCGGGGCTCCAGCGGTTGAAAGGGTTCGATTCTCCCGGAGAGGGTGTTGGACAAGCGCAACATGAGTGAAAACTCCTGCAGGACGCCTCAGCCCGGCGGCGCCTCCTTCCCGTCCGACTACAACTTCGGGCCGGGTCGATTTCCGGGCCTAGAATAGACCGCTGCTAACCGATAAGTCAATACGGGCGAGTCTTTTCCATGGCGCTTTGCACTCCTGTCCAATCCGTGCTAAACTCGCCGAGTCAGCATGAAATCCTACCTCTTCCCGACCCTGTCAAACCCAACAGTTCCAGTTGGCGTCAAGCCTTTGAGGGTGCCTTCCTATTGCTGAAACTGAAGCAAATTCAGATTCAAGGGTTCAAATCCTTCGCCGACAAAACCGAACTGACTTTTGACGGATCCGGCATCGCCGCTATCGTGGGACCCAACGGTTGCGGCAAGAGCAACATCTCGGATGCCATTGCATGGGTATTGGGGGAGCAGAGCCCCCGGACGCTTCGCGGCGGAAGAATGCGGGACGTCATTTTTAACGGCACCCGCTCCCGGCTGCCCTTGGGGCTGGCCGAGGTCAGCGTGGTCTTGTTCGATCCGGAGCGGGCAGAGGAACCGACCTCGACCGCTTCCTCTGCCTCCACGGCGGCGTCGGCCGGCAACGGTCCGGCAGTCGGGCAGGACGGCGCCCCTCGGAAGGGTGAGGAAAGGATTGAGGGTTCCGGCCGGCTCGTTCCCTTCGAGACCAGGACGGCCCGTGTCTCCGGCAAGAAGAGACGGCAATCCAGGACGCCGGCCAAACCGGGAGAGTTGGTGGTGTCCCGGCGCCTCTTTCGTTCGGGAGCCAGCGAGTACCTCCTCAACGGAAGGAAGGTCCGGCTGCGGGATGTTCAGGAAATTTTCCTGGGAACCGGACTGGGCCCGGATTCCTATGCGCTGATAGAGCAAGACCGGGTAGGACTGATCCTGAGCTCCAAACCGTCGGATCGACGTGCCATCATCGAGGAGGCGGCAGGCGTCACCAAATTCAAGGTCAAGCGCAAGCTGGCTGCCTCGAAACTGGAACAGGCCAGACTGAACCTGCTCCGTGTCAACGATATCACCGAGGAGGTTTCCCGCCAGCTCGACACACTCAAGCGCCAGGCCGGCAAAGCCCAACGCTACCGGGAGCTCAGTCAAGAAGCCCGGGATCTCTCCAGGAGCCTCTTCTCCGCCCGCGGCCGCCACCTGAAAGCCCAACTGAGCCAGGTGTCGGAACAATTCGAGCAATTCCAGGACCAGGTGGAACGGAAACAGGGCTTGATCCAGAAGCAGGAGACCCGCTTTCGGCGGGAAAGCGACGCCCACTTCGAGGCCGAGACCGAATTGAAAGGGGAACGCGAACAGTTGTCCCGGTTGCAGATGGACAACCAGCGGGACCAGCAGACGATTCAGCATCAGAAGGATCGGTTCGACCAACTGGGAGTCCGGTCTCGCGAAAATGCTCTCGAGCTTGAGCTGCTATCGGAGCAGGAGGAACAAACCCGGACGCAAGTCGGCGAAAAACAGCAGGCCCTCCAGCAGGTGACCCGGCAGTTCGACAGCCTGGAGGAGCAGTACGACGCCCGCAATCGGGAACAGGTGCTCCGGCAGTGCAAGCTGGCCGAACTGGAGGCCTCGGGAGACCGGCTGAGGTCGGAACAACTGGAATTACTGAGTCGAGCGACCACCCTTCGTAGCGCCGTCATCCAGTTGGAGGAGCAGGAAAAGCAACTGGAGTCGCAGTCCGTTCGCCTGGAAAACGAACGCAATCAGGCAGCCCGGGATCGCCGGAGCCTGGCCGACGCCTGCGACAAGGCCGGCAGCCGACACGCCGATGAGGAAGCCCGCCTGCGTGAGTTGGCCGGCAGGGTCAAGGCGCTCTCGGCCGAAGTCGACCGGGAAAGGGAGCAGCAGGTTCGAGCCCGGCAGCAGGTGGCCGGGAAGCGGGAAGACCTCAGTGCGCACGAGCAACGGCTTCAGTCTCTGAAGGAACTGGCTGCGCATCATGCCTACAGCGCCGAATCGGTGCGGACGCTGTTGTCGGTGGCCGACCGGTCGGAAGGCGCCGACTTTCGCACCCACGGGATCCTGGCAGACCTGGTGGAGGTGGATACCGAGCACGAGAAGACCGTGGAACAGTTCGTGCGCCAGGAGCTCGAATTTTTCCTGGTGGACTCTCCGTCCAATGCGCGGGAAGGCATCGATCTGCTGCGCGAGAGCGGCTCCGGTCGATCCACCTTTCTGATCCCCGGTGACGGCCCCTCCGATCCGGCCGCCGAGACCCTGGACGTCCTGATACAGGACCTGGTGGCTCGAGACCCACGGCTCATTCCAATGAGTCGTATCATCCGTGTTTCCTCCCGCCATCGCCAGGGACTGCGCTCCGCCCTCCCTCATCTGTTTCACAGCCTCATTGCCCCCAGCTACGAGGCGGCCCTGGAGATCGCTCGCGCCCATCCGAAGTTGACGGTGTTGACCCCGCAGGGTGAGGTGTTTCGAGGGCAGCTCATTTCCGGCGGCAGCGGCGACCAGCGTGGACACCTCTCCCTCAAGCGGGAGATCCGGGAGCTGGGCCGCCGACTCGAATCGTCTCGCCGGGACGTTCTGTTGCTGGAGCAACGGTTCGAGGCTCTGGATCGGTCGGTGCAAGCCGGTGAGCAGGAGCTGACCCGGATGAACCGCCAGGTGCAGGAACTGGAAAAGGAGCTGGTAGGCTCCGATCACAGGCTCGAGCACCTCGCCGGCGAGCTCGAGCGCCTCAACCAAAGGGAGCGGGAATTCGCCGGGGAAATCCGGGCGGTGGATCGAGAGCGGTCGGAAATCGGCCGGCGCCGCCTCCAGTCCGGATCGGAAATCACACGGGCCGAAACACGCAAGACCGAGGTAGACCAGGCCATCGACTCGAATCAGACCGAGTGGCGCCGCTTGAGGGACGAATGGTTGCAACATTCGCAGCAGCTCAGCCAAACAGGCTCGGAGATGGCCGCTTGCGGTGAGCGCAAGCTCGCTACCGAGGCCGACCTGGAACGGGTTCAAGCCAGCCTGCAAGCCTGCCTCCAACGCAGGACCAGGCTCAATGCCCAGCGAGAGGAGTGGTCCGGTCAGAGCCTGGAGATACAGACCTCCGTTCGACAACTGGAGGCAACCGTGTTCAATCGAGCCGTGCAACGCGCGTCTCTGGAGGCCGAGATCGGGATCAAGGAGGGACGGTTGGAGGCGTCCCGAAAGGCCCAGGCGAATCTGGGGGAAGAACTGCAGGGGTGGCGCCTGGAACTGGACGAACTAAGGAACCGGAAGACGCAAATCGAGGTCGACCGGGCCCGACACTCCTCCGACTACTCCCACCTGGCAGAGACCTGCCGCCAGGAACTGGGGGAAGCCCTGGAATCGCTGCAGGTGGAGGAAGCCGGCGAATTCAACCAGGAAACCTTGCGGAAAGCGGAGGAACGATACCACCGGCTCAGGAATCGCCTGGATTCCATGGGACCGGTAAACATGATGGCTCTGGAGGAATTCCGGGAATGCGAGGAGCGATTCGATTTCCTCAACCGGCAACGCCAGGACCTGCTCGATTCCATCGAGGACACCGGCGCCGCCATTCGCGAGATCGACGAGGTCTCCTGCGAACAGTTTCAGCAAGCCTTCGACGCCGTGAACCTGAATTTCAGGGAGAGTTTCCGGGAATTGTTCGGAGGGGGACGGGGGGAAATGAAATTGCTGGACCCTCAAGACCTGCTGGAGACGGGGATCGAGATTGTCGCCCAGCCCCCGGGGAAACGATTGCAGAATGTGCTGCTGCTCTCGGGCGGCGAAAAGGCCTTGACCGCCATCGCCCTTCTACTGGCCATTTTCAGTTACCAACCCAGCCCTTTTTGTGTTCTGGACGAAGTCGACGCTCCCCTGGACGACGTCAACCTGGGACGATACTCGCAGAAGATCAAGTCCATGAGCGGGGAAACCCAATTCCTGCTCATCACCCACAGCAAGCGGACCATGGAGGCGGCTGACGCCCTCTACGGGGTGACCATGGAAGAGGCCGGCGTGTCCAAACTGGTCTCGGTCCGGATGAACTGATTCCCTGCCGCCGGCCGTCTTCTTGCGAGTTTCAAACGGGTTCTCACATGGGCCTTGACAACCATCCTCCATGTACTAGAATGGCCCCCTCCTGAATGAAAAATCCGGGCAAGCGAAAAGGTTCGAGGGTCTCTTCCCTGCTTCCGCCCGGCGTTCCCAAACGAAAGGACAGTGAGCAATCCTATGGCCGTTGAGAGCCTGCAAACCGAGGTGAACTTACCCCATCACCACCTGGTCGGCAGAGGCAAGGTCCGAGACAACTACGAGAGCGGGGACCACCTGCTGATCATCGCCACAGACAGAATTTCGGCCTTCGACTACGTGCTGGCCAGTGGCATTCCCAACAAGGGACGCATCCTGACCCAGATGTCGCTCTTCTGGTTCGAGCGCATCGGCGATATTGTTCCCCACCACCTGGTAACTGCCGACATCGAGGAGTTTCCGGCCGATCTTCAGCCCTATGCCGACCTGCTGGCCGGACGATCGATGCTGGTGAAGAAAGCCGAGGTCTTTCCGGTGGAATGCGTGGTCAGGGGTTATCTGGCCGGATCGGGTTGGAAGGAGTACCAGCAGTCCCGGTCGGTGTGCGGCATTGGGCTGCCACCGGGACTGCCGGAATCGGCCCGCCTGGAGGAGCCTCTTTTTACTCCCGCCACCAAGGCCACCACCGGTCACGACGAGAATATCTCCTTCGAACGAATGGTCGAACTGATTGGGCAGGACACGGCCGAGAGGCTGCGTGACATCTCTTTGGCCATCTACTGCAAGGCCCGGGACTACGCCGTTACCAAGGGCTTCATCATTGCCGACACCAAGTTCGAGTTCGGCGCCTACCAGGGCGAAATCATTCTCGTCGACGAGGTCCTGACTCCGGACTCTTCCCGGTTCTGGCCGGCTTCCGATTACCAGCCCGGCAAACCCCAGCAGCCCTTCGACAAGCAGTTCGTGCGAAACTACCTGGAAGAGATTCAGTGGAACAAGACGCCCCCCGCGCCCAAGCTGCCCGACTGGGTTGTGGAAGCGACCAGCCGGAAGTACATGGATGCTTTCGAGCGCCTCACCGACAGAAAGCTGGATAGCTGACCGGCGGCAGTTCGCCTTGCAGAGGTACGGGGCCTACCAATGAAGTCTATTCCCTTTAGTTGACATAAAATCGGATTAAACGAAAGTATTCTTCCCTGTTCAAGGCGAACTTCAGTCTCCATTGTAGAAGACTGTCCCTGAAAACTGCCAAATGGCGCGGACTCCCGGTACGAAATGCGGGCTCGCTTCTACGACCTACACATTCACTCGCATTACTCCAGCGACGCTGATCATCCTCCCCGAAGGCTCTTTGAGATGGCTTGCGAAGCCGGTCTTGCCGGTCTTTGCATCTCCGACCACGACACGGTGGCGGCCATCGCCGAGGGAACGCGCCTGGCCCGGGAATTTCCCCTGGAGTTCTACCCCAACGTCGAGATCAGCACGCATTACCAGACCCGCAAGTTCCACGTGCTGGCCCCCCTGGTCGACTACCGGTCTGTCGAGTTGCAGTCGAGGCTTCAGGGCTTGGCCGAGGGACGGCGCCAGCAGGCGAAAGCACGGATTGAGCGATTGCGGGACTCAGGTTTCGAGATTACATTCGAAGAGGTCATCCGGGCTACCCGCAACCCGATACCGACGGGCCCGGCCATCGCCCAAACCCTCTTGGCAAAACCCGAATCCCCTGAGTCCCCCAGGCTGCACCGCTATCTTCACGGGAAGGAAGCCGCCCGAGGGGTCATTGCCTTCTATCGAGACTTCTTTGCCCCCGGAAAACCTGCCTTTGCCGAGATGGAGCGGCTCTGCACCCTGGAAGCCCTGCAGTTGATCCGCCGGGCGGGCGGCGTCCCGGTGCTGGCCCACCCGGGGGCTCCCGGATACGAGGTCGACGAGAATGTTCTTCAGACCTTTGTCGCTCACGGACTGGCGGGGCTGGAGGTCTATTCCTCCTATCACGAGCCCCGGTCGACGCGACGGTTCTCGGACTGGGCCGCTCACTGGGACCTGGTGAAGACAGCCGGCTCGGATTTTCACGGGAGAGTCAAACCGCACGTTCGCATCGGCTCGGTCAAGGCCCGCGGCAAAGAGATGATTGAAGAGCTGATGGGCAGGAGGGACTGACCGGATGGAGCCTCTCCACGACCTGAACTCCCTCGACTGGGTCATTCTGGCGGTGGTGTTTGTCTCGGTCTTGGGCAGTCTCATGAAGGGTTTCGCCCGGGAGGCCTTCTCCCTGGCGTCGGTTGTGGTCGGACTCGTGCTGGCTTCCTGGCTCTACCCCATGACCAGTGGTTTTTTTCTTCAGTTCGCCAGCAGTCAGGACCTTGCCGCCATCCTGGGCTTTGTGACGATATTCTGCGGGTGTCTGATTGCGGGGGCTCTGGTCTCCTTTTTCGTCCACAAATTCGTGAGACTGGCTCACCTGCAGTGGTTCGACCGCCTGCTGGGAGCCGCCTTCGGACTGATTCGCGGATGGATGATCGCTGCCGTTCTGGTTCTGCTCCTGACAGCCTTCCCGGTGCAGTTGGCCAGCGTCCGGGAAGCCAGGTTGGCCCCCTTTCTCCTGGTCAGCGCCCGGGTCCTGGTCCTGGTCACCCCTCGGACCCTGAAAGATCGCTTCATGGAAGGCTACGGCGAGGTGGAGAGGCTCTGGCGGGAACAATCCGAGCCGGCGAGCGAAGAGGAAACCTAGGCTGCATCCCGTCGCCTGCCCGGGTCCTTTTCAATGGGGAAGCAGACACCGTGGCGCCTTGAGCGAGACGGTCGGGAGAGTGGCCGGGGTTCCGGGGGATTCGGCAGCGCGGCGCGGCAAACTCATGGGGATTCGATCGTGAAAGACCAACTGGACCGCCTGATCACCGAAATGCTGGATCGGGGACTTCTCTTTGAAGAAACCACCAAGGAATTTGAAAAACAGTTTATCATGAAGTGTTTAGAGCGATCCGGGGGCAATCGGACCCGGACCGCCAAGTCGTTGGGTATCCACCGCAACACCCTTCAAAAAAAGCTCTCCCCCTCCAACCACTCCAACCCCCGAAAAAAAGCCGGTCCAACCAAAAAACGCTTGACTCGGTAGGGACCCGTTCCTATTATCAGCACTCTCGGATCTGGAGTGCTAACAACTCCGGTCCGAACAGAGACTGGTGACATATTTGGAATAGAAAGGAGATGCCGGCATGAAGGTCAGACCGCTCCACGACCGGATACTGATCAGGCGCATCGAGGAGACCGAAAATATCAGGGGTGGAATCATCATTCCCGACACCGCCAAGGAAAAACCCCAGGAGGGAATTGTGGTGGCGGTTGGAAACGGAAAGATCCTGGACGACGGGACCCGCTTGAACCTGGAGGTCAAAGAAGGCGATCACATACTCTTCGGCAAATATTCAGGAACCGACATCAAGATTGAAGGTGAGGAATACCTCATCCTGAGGGAAGACGAGGTCCTCGGTATCCTTGCGGACGCCGGCTAGGAAGCAAGCGCGTCCCAACCGGGCCAATGCGGCCTCGACAGATCAACCCACGAAAAACACGGAGGAATGAAGAATGGCAAAGCGAATTACTCACGGTGAAGATTCCCGTCAAGCCATCCTGAAGGGTGTCAATCAGTTGGCCGACGCGGTTCGAATCACCCTGGGTCCCAAGGGACGGAACGTCGTTCTGGACAAGAAGTTCGGATCGCCGACCATTACCAAGGACGGGGTCACCGTCGCCAAGGAAGTCGAGCTCAAGGACGTCGAGGAGAACATGGGAGCCCAGATGGTGAGGGAAGTGGCTTCCAAGACCAGCGACGTGGCGGGAGACGGGACCACCACGGCTACGGTTCTGGCTCAGGCGATTTTCCGGGAAGGCGTCAAGACGGTCGCGGCGGGAGCCAATCCGATGGCTCTGAAGCGTGGCATCGACAAGGCGGTAGAGAAAGCCGTTGACGAAATCGGCAGTTTGTCCAAGCCGGTTCGGGGCGAGGCCATTGCCCAAGTCGGCACGGTTTCCGCCAACGGGGATGCCACCATCGGCACCATCATTTCCGAGGCCATGGCCAAGGTCGGCAAGGATGGAGTCATCACGGTCGAGGAGGCCAAGACGATCGAGACCGCCCTGGAGGTGGTCGAGGGCATGCAGTTCGACCGCGGCTACCTGTCTCCCTACTTTGTGACCGACCCGGAACGGATGGAATGCGTGCTGGAGAACGCCCTGATTCTCCTCCACGAGAAAAAGATTAGTTCCATGAAGGACCTGCTCCCCCTGCTGGAGCAGATTGCCAAGACCGGAAAGCCGTTCGTCATCGTGGCCGAGGAGGTGGAAGGTGAAGCCCTGGCGACGCTGGTGGTGAACAAGTTGCGTGGAACGCTCAACTGTTCGGCCGTGAAGGCCCCCGGATTCGGCGACCGGCGCAAGGCCATGCTGGAAGACATCGCCATTCTGACCGGTGGCAGAGTCATCAGCGAAGACCTCGGCATCAAGCTGGAGAACGTTCAGCTCGGCGACCTCGGCGACGCCAAGAAGGTCACCATCGACAAGGACAACACCACCATCGTGGAGGGTTCGGGAGCGAGTTCCGACATCCAGGGCCGGGTCAATCAATTGCGGTCCCAAATTGAGGAGACGACTTCCGACTACGATCGGGAAAAGCTGCAGGAACGGCTTGCCAAGCTGGTTGGCGGGGTGGCCGTCATCAAGGTGGGAGCGGCGACCGAAACCGAAATGAAGGAGAAGAAAGCTCGCGTCGAAGATGCGATGCACGCCACCCGGGCTGCCGTGGAAGAGGGAATCGTGGCCGGTGGCGGGGTTTCCCTGATTCGAGCCATTCCCAGCCTCGACCAACTCGAGCTGGAGGGCGATGAGCAGATCGGCTGCAACATCGTCCGCCGGGCGCTCGAGGAGCCCCTGCGGCAAATCGCCCAGAATGCCGGTGTCGAGGGTGCCGTGGTCGTATCCAGGGTCGGCGGAGAAACCGGAAACAATGGCTACAATGCCGCCACCGACTCCTACGGAGACCTGGTGGAGGCAGGCGTGATCGATCCGGCCAAAGTGACCCGGACGGCGTTGCAAAACGCCGCATCCATCGCCGGGCTACTGCTGACCACCGAGGCTCTGGTGGCGGACATTCCCGAGGAGGACAAGACTCCTCCGGCGGCTCCTCCGCATGGCGGCGGGATGTACTGACCTCGGCACAAGCAACCTCAAAGAGCCACCGGAGCCCGCTCCGGTGGCTTTTTTTACAGGCTGAGGATCATCGAGAACTCGGCCCCTTCCCGTTCGTTATTCTTCCATTCCAAGCGCCCGCCGTGGGCCTCCACGATCCGCTGGGCGATGGGCAAGCCCAAACCCGTCCCCCCACGCTTGCTGGAATAAAACAGGTCAAAGAGCCGGCCGGTTTCCCCCTCCGAGACTCCGGTGCCGCTATCGCGAACCCACACCACCAGGCGGCCCGAATCCCGCCTGGCCCCCATTGAGATCCGGCGCGGTCCATCCCCCCTGGCCAGAACGGCTTCCCTGGCATTGACCAGCAGGTTCATGACGGCCTGCTGCAACAAATCCCGGTCACCCCGAACCTCCAGCACCCCCGGTCCATCCTGCCTCACCAGCTCGATTCCCGCTCTGTCGCACTCCTGGGCCACCAATTGGACCACCTGGTCCAGGACCTGGGGCAGCGACACCACCTGACGGTCCGGCTTCAACGGCTTGGCATAGACCAGAAAATTGCGCGCCAGGCGCTCCAGCCTTCGAATCTCGGACTTGGCCCCGGCCAGGAGCTGGGTCATCTCGCCGGAATGGTTCCGAGATTGGGAGACTTCTTCTTCGATCATCTGCAAATTCAGATTGATCGCGCTCAACGGGTTCCGGATCTCGTGGGCCAGCCCGCTGGCCAGGGTCCCCAATACCGCCAGCCGGTCGGCCGTATGGGCTTCGGCCTCGATCACCTGGGCTTGCTTGAGCAGCCAGCGCACGTAGAACAGGGCCACCAGCAGAAGCGCCAGCACCACCGAGGAGGCCACCAGGATCTGCCGGTTGATTCGACTCTGGTCTTCCGCGACCCGGCCGGCAATGAGCGTGTTGTCGAAACCGAAATGGATGAACAGCCTGAATTGTCCCTGGGAAACAACCGGTTCGACCCAGTCGGTAATTCTCTGTCCGGGATTGCTGACCGAAGCGATTTCCTGTCTTTCCCTGGAGGACAGAACGAGGTCGGGAAAGTGGCTCTGCTCCAGTTCCCTTCCCATCTGCAAGCGCTGCCAAAGCAGGTCTCCCCGGGGATGCTGCGCGAAAACATAGACGACCTGGTCATAGGCGGCCAACAACTCCTCCAGGAATCGCTCCATGTGCCGCCGCCGGCGAAGTTCATCGGCGGGACCGGCGCCCGGCAGTTCCAGATCGACGAGGCGCATTCGATCCTCGATCCGATCCTTCAAATCGTCCCGCATTGCCTCCATTTCAAGCTCCACCCGCTCGCTCGCCCAGCGGTTGGCCAGATCGATCAGGGAAAAGGCGATGGCGCCGATTACCAGCAGAAAGAGAGCGGAGCTGATGTAGAGGTGGCGCCTGAAGATCGGCTTGCCCTTGACCAGGCGTGCTCTCAATGACTTCCGATCTGCGCTGGGGGAATCGGCCATGGCGGGTCACCAGCAAGACCGCTGCAACCGCGGGATCGGGGAAAGGGGCGGGGGAACGTCAGTCGGAGTCCTCGCCCTTCAGGCGCTTCTTGCCGAAGATCCAGGCCACCAGTATGCCCAACAGGTACAACAACAGCATGGGCGTGGCAAAGACCAACAAATTTACGATGTCGGGCGTTGGAGTCAGGATGGCGGCCACAATGAATATTATGAGGACGGCGTATCGGAGGTTTCTCCAAAGGAATCGAGCATTGGTGATGCCCATGACGGAGAGGACGAAAATGACGATCGGAATCTCGAAAATGATGGCGCATCCCAGGATCACCAGCAGAGCAAAGTCGATGTAGTAGGTTGCCGTCACGATTTCCTGAAAGGCCCGGCCGAAATTGGTGAGAAAGTTCAAGGCCATGGGCAGGCCGATCGCGTAGGCGAAGACTCCCCCCAGGATGAAGAGAATGCTGGACGAAAGCAGGAATGGAATGGCGTATCGCTTCTCCCGGGCATAGAGCCCGGGGGCAATGAACAGCCAGACCTGCCACAGAATCACCGGGGAGGCCACAAAGATCCCGGCGTAGAAGGAGACCTTCATATAGATCATGAAGGGCTCGGTCGGTTTCAGATAGGTCAGTTTGCGGTCTCCCAGGTGCTGGGTGATCGGAACCGACAGGAATTCGAATATCTTCTCGTGAAAGATCCAGCAGGCCACGAAACTGATGCCCACCGCGGCGATGGCAACAATGATGCGCCGGCGCAACTCGTCCAGATGATCCAGGAAGGACATCTTGCCGGACGTCGCAAGCTCGTTATCGTCCCTTGGGTCAGTGTCCATCCGGCTTGGGTTCAGGCTTGGGTTCAGGCTTGGGCTCCGAGCTCAAGCCGGGCGAGGAGGCC
Organism: Acidobacteriota bacterium; assembly: GCA_009841055.1. Classification (GTDB taxonomy): domain Bacteria; phylum Acidobacteriota; class Terriglobia; order Versatilivoradales; family Versatilivoraceae; genus Versatilivorator. Next base: position 15,561 of record VXMN01000020.1, on the reverse strand, counting down.
GGGCCAGACTCCGGCTCCCGGCTGGTGTCGGCTTCGGAATGTTGGGAGGGTGCTTCAGCTCTCTGCTCGACGGAGACGGCTTCGGCCACGGCATCACCGGCCTCCGCCTCGGAAGAGGCCGGTGTCGCCGGTTCATCCCCGGTGTCGACGGCCGGTTGAGGATCGGCAGGCGCAGCTTCAGCCGGCTTGTCCAGCTTGGGTGGGGGAGGAGGAGGCTCATACTCAGCCGCGCGAACTTCTTCCTCCAGGGTATTTCTAAGCTCGTTGGAGGCGCGTCGGAACTCGGAGAGACCCTTGCCGAGAGATTTCCCCAGTTCCGGCAACTTGCGCGGCCCGAAAACCAGCAGCGCCACGATAAATATGATGATCAGTTCGGGTACGCCAAGCGGTCCCATGCGTTCCTCCAAGCGTATCGAATCATAATGGGAGCAGGGGTTCAAGTCAAGGCAGGGTTGCTGCTTGAGGCTTTACTTCGAGCGGGGGCCGATGCTATATTTGGCCCAACTTAAGAGGTGGGTATGCAGAGACTTCGTTCCTGGACCACAGTCGCGACCATAATCGTTATCGCCTCCCTGATCGGAGGATTTTGGGGGAGGTCGGTTCAAGCGACGTCCCAGTCCAGCGAACGTGAACGCCTGGTCAACGTCTACTCCCAGGTGCTCGATCTGGCGGAGAAGTACTACGCCGACGAAATCGACGTCGAGAAGAGCGTTCACGCCTCGCTGCGGAGCATGCTGAAGACGCTGGACCCCCATTCGAACTTCTTCGACGCCAAGCAGTTCGCCCAATTCCGGGAAGACCAGCGGGGGAATTTCTATGGGCTGGGCATCATCATTTCCATGAGGAATGCCATGCCCACCGTCATCACGCCCATTCCCGGGACGCCCGCATACCGCCTGGGCATTCGCTCCGGGGACGTCATCGCCAAGATCGAGGGCAATCCCACCGAAGGACTGGATATTCAGGCGGTCGTGGAAAGGCTGAGGGGACCCAAGGGAACGGTGGTCAACATCTCCATAGACCGAGCCGGAATCCCGAAATTGCTCGATATGGCCATCGTTCGCGATGAGATCCCCCACCACAGTGTCCCTTTCGCCTTCTACTTCCGCCCGGGCATCGGCTACATCAAGCTCAGCACCTTTAACGAAACCACCAACAGGGAAGTTCAGGAGAGCCTGGAGAAACTGGGAACGGATCTTCAGGGTCTGATCTTCGACCTTAGATCCAACCCCGGAGGGTACCTGCAGGCGGCCATCCAGGTGGCGGACAAATTCCTGAAGAAGGGCCAGAAGGTCCTGATCACCGACGGACGCACGCCGAGCGCCAAACAGTCCTACGAAGCCCCCAGAGGGTCCGGCGGCGCTCTGTTCCCGCTGGTAGTGCTCATCAACACCGGCAGCGCCAGTGCATCCGAAATCGTGGCCGGCGCCATTCAGGATCACGATCGCGGCCTGCTGGTGGGTGAAGTCAGTTTCGGCAAGGGATTGGTTCAGACGGTCTATCCCCTGGACAACGGGTCGGGCGTTTCCCTCACCACCGCCAAGTGGCACACTCCCAGCGGACGGCTCATCCAGCGAGATTACGCCAACCAGTCGTACATCGACTACTACTACGCCAGAAACAAGGATCCCGAGAAGCGGAAAGTCTACAAGACCGCCAGCGGCCGTGAGGTTTACGGGGGAGGCGGCATTACTCCGGATTTCCAGGTCAAGGCCCAGAAGATCAATGAGTTTCAGTTGCTGCTCACCAGCAGGGGAATGATCTTCAGCTTCATCCGTGCCTACAACGCCGACCACCCGACAGTGGACCGGGATTTCCAGGCAACGCCTGAAATTCTGAAGGAATTCCGGACTTATCTGACCGGCCAGAAACTGGTCTACGAGGAAAGCGACTTTCAGGACAACCTGGACTTCATCGAGTTCCAGATGCGCTACGAATACTTCCTCTCTCGGGTGGGTCAAGCCGAGGCTCACAAGGTTTCCCTGGAGAACGACCCCCAATTCGCCAAGGCGCTGGAGGTGCTCCCTCAGGCCAAGGCTCTCATCGACAGTGACTCGGGCGATACCGACCTGCTGGTCAAAAAGCAGGGAGACTAGCGCCACATGACCTATGAAGCCGTCATTGGCCTCGAGGTTCACGCCCAACTGCTGACCGGATCCAAGATTTTCTGCTCCTGCCCGACCCGGTTCGGAGCCCCCCCCAATACCAATACCTGTCCGGTTTGCCTGGGTCTGCCCGGAGCCCTGCCGGTGCTGAATCGCGAGGTCGTCGTCATGGCCGTCAAGGCAGCCCTGGCGTTCAATTGCCGGATCAATTCCCTTTCGATTTTTGCACGCAAGAATTATTTCTATCCCGATCTGCCCAAGGGCTACCAGATTTCCCAATTCGACAAACCCCTGGCGGAATACGGCCACCTCGATCTCGAGGAGAACGGTCATTCGCAAAGAGTGGGAATCAAACGAGTCCACCTGGAAGAGGATGCCGGCAAATCGATTCATGACGGATTTGCCGATTCCGATCGCTTCAGCTACATCGACTTGAACCGCAGCGGCACCCCGCTGATCGAAATCGTCAGCGAACCCGAGATCTACTCTCCGACCCAGGCCCACGACTACCTGACCCGCCTCAAGGTCATTCTCGAATACCTGCAGGTCTGCGACGGCAACATGGAGGAAGGCAGCCTCCGTTGCGACGCCAACGTGTCGATTCGTCCGGTCGGCTCACAGACTCTGGGAACCAAGACCGAGTTGAAAAACCTGAACAGCTTCCGCTTTCTTCAGAAGGCGCTCGAATATGAGATCGCCCGCCAGACCCGCCTCTTGCAGCAGGGAGGCACCGTCACTCAGGAGACCCGCCTGTGGAGCACGACCGAGCAGCGCACCTTCCCCATGCGCAGCAAGGAAGAGGCTCACGACTACCGCTATTTCCCCGAACCCGACCTGCCGCCTTTGGCGGTGGACGCCGATTGGCAGCGTGAAATACGCGCAGACATGCCGGAACTGCCCGAAGAAAAAAAGCAGCGGTTCGTGGCCGAGTACGCCATTCCCGCATACGATGCCGGGGTGCTGACCACCACGCGCGCCCAGGCCGATTTTTTCGAAGAAACCGCCGCCCGATCCCGCAATCCCAAGGCCGCTTCCAATTGGATCATGGGAGACCTGTTGCGCGACCTCAAGGAGTTCAATCTCGACATCGAATCGTCTCCGATCAGCCCGAGCCAATTGGCCGAATTGATCGAATGCATCGATAGCAAGGAAGTCTCGGGCAAGATGGCCAAGGACATCTTCGAGGCCATGTTCCGGGAAAAGAAGCCGGCCAGGCAGGTGATCCGCGAAAAGGGCCTGAAGCAGATCACCGATCCCGATGCGATCACAACCGTGATTGACAAGGTCCTTGGCGGCAATCCCGGAATTCTCGAGCAGTACATGGGCGGCAAAAAAGCCACCTTCGGTTTTTTTGTGGGTCAAGTCATGAAGGCCACCAAGGGGCAAGCCAATCCCCGCTTGGTCAATGAACTGTTGAGGAAGAGGCTGGACGGCTAACGCCGCAGGAGTTCAGACTCATGCCGGAGCGATCCGTACTCTTTGAAACCCAGCGGGACCGGGGAGCGGACTTCGTGGAATTTCGGGGCCGGGAGGTCCCCAATCGCTTCACCTCTCTGGAGGAAGAATATTCCGCCCTGGGCCATGAGGCCGGTCTCCTCGATCTGTCGGTTCAGGGCGTGGTCGAATTGCGGGGCCGGGATCGATCGCGTTTTCTCCACGGAATGGTCACCAACGACATCCGGAACCTGTCACCAGGACAGGGTTGCTATGCGCTCATGCTCACTCCCCAGGGGCGGATCCTCACCGACATGCGAGTCCTCTGCCTGGAAGAGGCGCTGATGCTGGTGGTCGACGCCGATCTCGTGGAGAAGGATATGGCCCTCTTGAGGAGATACATCATTGCGGATCAGGTCGAGGTCATCGACCGGTCGAGCGACCTGGCCATTCTCTCGCTGCAGGGACCCAAGGCGGCCGAGGCCATCGCAAGGCTGTGTGCCGGAACCTCCCTGCCCGAGGTTCCTTTCGAACACCTCCCCATTCAAGTCGGTAGTCTGACGACCCGTTGCGCGCGCGTGCGGCGAACCGCCCCGGGAGGCTATGACCTGGTCGTGCCCGAATCCCAATCGGTCGACCTCTGGAAACTCCTCCTGCAGGAGGGAAAGCCGGCCGGCCTTCGCCCGGTGGGCCTTGAAGCCTGGAATGTCCGCCGACTCGAGGCGGGAATCCCCTGGTACGGCGTCGATATGGACGAGGCCCGCATACCCTTGGAGACCGGCCTGGAAGAGGCCATCAGCTATAGCAAGGGCTGCTACATCGGCCAGGAAGTCGTAGCCCGGGCCACCTTCCGCGGTCACGTCAATCGCAAGCTCATGGGCCTCGTGCTGTCATCCGGGGAGCCCGCCCGGGGGGGAGACAAGATATTTCGCAACGGGCAGGAGGTGGGCTGGGTTACGGACAGCGCTTACTCGCCCGGGCTGGGGCGGGCCATCGCCCTGGCTTACATTCGCAAGGAGGCCTGGGATCCCGGCACGAGCGTGGGAGTGGATAGCGCAGCGGGCCGGACCGATGCCGAGGTGACGCAGTACCCCTTCGACTGAGGGCGAGACCACCGGGATCTCGCTCAGCGGACTATGGGATTGCCCTCTTTGCAGGCCGTCATCATTGCTCAGACAGCCTGACAACCGACAACCAATGCACCCTTTTCGCTTCACCACCGACCTGGAAATTCGCTTTCGAGACCTGGACGCCCTGGGCCACGTCAACAACGCCGTCTACCTTACCTATTTCGAGATCGCTCGCACCCGATACTGGAAGCAACTGTTCGGACTCCCTCCCGCCGATGACTGGGGATTCGTGATGGTGCGGACCGAGTGCAACTACCGCTCCCCCGCCCTCCTGGGCGAAACCATTACCATGGCCGCACGCATCTCCGCCCTCAAGAATTCCAGCTTCATCTTCGAGTACCGACTGACCGAAAGCCGGACCGGGCGTCTGATCGCAGACGGCCTGTCGGTGCAGGCCTGTTTCGACATGAAGGGCGGACAAACGGTACCCATTCCCGACACAATGCGGCAGCGGGTCAAGGAATTCGAAGGGCCTGGACTGAGCGTCCGGTGACAGGTTGTAACAGCTCAAAGCGACAGGGCGCTGTCGGCGTGAGAGTCCAAATTCCCAGCCCGGCCCTTCAGATCTCTCAGATTCTCCAGGAAGGGAGGCCGGGCGACACCGGCATCGGTGATGATGGCCGCCACGTAGCGGTGAGGGGTCACGTCAAAAGCGGGGTTTCCGGCGGGGGCCCCGTCGGGAGCAATGGCCCTTTCGCCCAGGTGGGTCACTTCACGCGGGGAGCGCTGTTCGATGGGAATTTCGTCACCGGTGGGAACGTCCAGGTCCACCGTCGACAGGGGCGCCGCCACGTAAAAGGGAATCTGGTGCTCCCTGGCCAGCACGGCTACCGAATAGGTGCCGATCTTGTTGGCAACATCCCCGTTGGCCGCGATCCGATCGGCTCCTACAACCACGCAGTCCACCTGTCCCTGCTTCATGTAATACCCCGCCATGTTGTCAGTGATCAGGGTGACCGGGATGTCGTCTTTTTGCAGCTCCCAAACGGTCAGGCGGGCTCCCTGTAGAAACGGTCGAGTCTCATCCGCCAGCACCTCCACTCTCTTCCCCTGTTCCACCGCGGCCCGAACAACCCCCAAGGCCGTACCGTAACCGGCGGTCGCCAGAGCACCGGCATTGCAGTGGGTAAGAACCCGGCTTCCGTCCTGGATGAGGGCAGCCCCGTGGCTTCCCATGCGGCGGTTGAGTCGAATATCCTCGTCGTGGATACGCAGAGCCTCCGTCTTGAGGGCGGCAGCCACAGCCGCGGGCCCCCGGGACTTGTGTCGCCGGTAGACCCCTTTCATCCGTTCGATGGCCCAGAACAGATTCACGGCAGTGGGCCGGGTTGCCGCCAGGGTCGTGCAAATGGACTGAAACTCCTGATCGAATCGCTTGAGGTCACGGGACTTGATGGACTCGGCCCCCAGGGCCACTCCCATGGCGGCGGCAACTCCAATTGCCGGTGCACCTCGAATGACCATGTCCTTGATCGCCTGCGCCACTTCCTCATACGTCTTGAACACCGGGTACTCTTCGACGGCCGGCAATTTTCTCTGGTCGATCATGACCACGCCTTCGTCGCTCCATGCAATGGTCTCGAACACGATTTTCAGCCTCCCAATTGGGGTTCGGCTACCGGAAAGCCCGCCAACCGCCACGGACTATACCACAGACTCGGGGCGCCCGGAGGCCGAAGGCAGTAGTCTCCAACAGCCTGGGAATCAGCTTCATGCGTCCTTCCCCCCGGTCCCTGCAGACCCGCGCAGCCCACGGCCGAACCGTCTTGGCCGGCAGAGAGGGGGTTTTGATTTTTCCGGAAGGTTGGGCTATATTCAGGTTCTCTCGAAGGTGCCGGTTGAAGGGCCGGAATTGCTTGCCGGATGACCCGGAAGGTCACGTTCGAACCTATCCTCAAGGAGAAAACTTCTATGGATCGAAGGAAATTCACTCAGGTCATGGGAGCCGCCGTGGCCGGCATGGTGGCGGGTTCCAAGGCGGTCAGCCAAACGGATTCCCTGTTGTTGGCCGATGACAAGAAAAAGTCCAAGCACGTCTGCAAGGGCCGCAACGCGTGCAAGGGCCAGGGTGGCTGCGCCAGCGGCGACAACGGCTGCGCCGGCAAGAATTCCTGCAAGGGCAAGGGCGGCTGCGCCGTTCCCCTCCACGGAGTCGAAAAGAAAAAATAGCCTGACTCTCTCCAGGACTGACCGGTCCCCGGCTTTCCCGACTGCTGCGTGCAACCCACGACTCTCCGGCCGGGAAGCCAGACCGGCCTCGTCCGTCCGTATGAAAGGAAAGGTCCCTTATGGGCAGGAACCGGTGGAATTTGCCCGACCTGGGGTTCGGGATCGGTCTCCGCACCGTCCATTACAGCTACATCCTGGCCAACCACCCTCCCATCGACTGGTTCGAGATCCTGTCGGAAAATTACATGGATACGGGGGGGCGCCCGCTCTACGTGCTGGACCAGGTGGCGGAACGCTACCCGGTCGTGCTCCATGGCGTTTCCATGTCGGTGGGAAGCACCGACCCCTTGAACCTGGACTACCTGAAAAAACTGAAGGCCCTGGCCGACCGTACCCGGGCCCACTGGGTCTCGGACCACCTCTGCTGGACCGGCGTGAGCGGAATCAACGTCCACGACCTGCTGCCGATGCCCTACACCGACGAGTCCCTGCGCTACACCATCGATCGGGTGAAGGCGGTTTCCGAGATCCTTGAGAGCCCCCTGGTCCTGGAGAACCCCTCCACCTACCTGGAGTTCGGGAATTCCACCTGGAGCGAAGTGGACTTTCTCTCCACCTTGGCCCAGGAAGCCGACTGCGGGATTCTTCTGGACGTCAACAACGTCTACGTCAGCTGCTTCAACCACGGCCTGGACCCGGAGTCATTCATCGACCGAGTCCCGGCCGACCGCGTCGTTCAATACCACCTGGCCGGACACACCCACAAGGGAACCCATATTCTGGACACCCATAGCGATCACGTCATCGACGAAGTCTGGTCCCTCTATCGACGTTCCTGCCAAAGAACCGGCGGCGTGGCCACGCTGCTGGAGTGGGACGAGAACATTCCCAGCTTCGAGGTGGTTCACGCCGAGGCCCTGAAGGCCCGCCGGCACCGCGGCCTTCCCGAGCCGGACCACACTAGAGCCTATGGCACCTGACCTGGGCAACACCCAGAAATGGATGCAGGCGGTCATCCTGCATCCGGGCTCCGACCGCGAGGCAGTAGCTTCCCCGAGAGCCCGCAAATTGGTGCCGGCGAGCGAGTTTCCACGCCTGATTCGTCCATCCCGAACGCTCGACTCCTTCGACCGAATCGGCATTTACCGAGGCATGTACCTGGCCCGCCTGCAGGAAGCCCTGGAGGCCGACTATCCCGGGCTGGCGCACTTTCTGGGTCCGAAGCGCTTTTCCGACCTGGTCACGGGCTATGTCGACCGCTACCCCTCCCGAAGCTATACCCTGAACCGCCTGGGAGACCGCCTCCCGGAATATATCCGGAGCCGTCCCGGTATCGTGCGGCAGGATTTCCTCTACGAGCTGGCTCGCTTTGAACTGCTGATGAGTCGACTGTTCGACGCAGAGGAATCGCCGGTCCTCACTCCCGAGGCCATCGGCGCGGTACCCCCCGAAAGCTGGGAGACCGCCCGTCTCAAACCCGTCGCCGCCCTTGCGGTGCAGGCGCTTCGCTACCCGGTGGGGGCTTACCTCGAGGCGGTGCGCCAGGGCAATCCAAGGCCCGCCACCCGGCGCAAAAACCACTGGGCGGTGGTCTATCGACGCCAATACGCACTGCGCTGGCTGGATCTGTCCCGTCCTGCCTATCGGCTGCTGGATGCTCTGGTCAATGGCGTGCCGCTGGGAGAAGCATTGAGCCGGGTCTTGAGAGGCGGGCGCCAGCAGGTTGGAGAGGTGCAGCTCTTTTCCTGGTTCCGCGGCTGGGTGACCGAAGGACTGTTTCAGGCGGTTGAGCTGGACGACCCGGCATGACCCCCTCACTCAGGGACAACCGTGGGGCGATCCCCGGCAAAGCCGATGGGGGAACCGCGATCCCACCCGTTCGCAAGATGGGCAGCAAACTCACCAAGAGCCAGATCGACAGGTTGAAGAAGCTGTCGCAGGAATTCGCGGCGATTGCCAAGGAAGGAACGCAGCCCCCCGCCGCCTCCGCGACCCTGGCCGAACCCACCGAACACCACTCCGAAGCAGCCAAGGTCGCCCCCGACAGACGGTCAGGCAAAGCCGGGCGGTCAAAACCCAGAACAGAGCGGAATCAATGAATTGTCGATTGCTGCCGCCGCGTTCGCGGCTCTACTCCCCTATGTGACGGCCGCGTCCCATGGGCTGACGCCCACGGCTACCTGTTGTCGCCGCATTCGCGGCTGTCAAGGAGGCTGGCTCATGGGACGTTTTTGCAGATGAGTAACGGATTTGCGCTTGAGTTTGGTTTGCCGCTTTGGTGCCGCCGCGTTCGCGGCTTAACTCCCCTACGTGACGTTTCCCGATGGCTCCCCCCCGTGCTCTTGCCCGGAACATCCTTCTTGATGGAAAAGCACGTTTCCCCTTGCAGCATTGTGGGTTACGTGAGAGCTGCGAATGCTGCGGTTGACGTGGGTAGGCCACGGAAACGCCTGCTACAAGCCATCCTTATAGAGCTGCGTAGCTGCGGCTCAGGGTAGCCCCGGGTGTCAACCCGGGGTCGTATGGGTCCGCGCCAACCGAGCCGCGAATGCGGCGCATAGAAAGCACCCGTTCGGGCAATCACTGCTTCCCCAAAGAAACGCCGCCCCACGCCACGGTCACACGCGGCCTCCGCGTACGCGGCGAATAGCAAGCACCCTCCCGAAACGCAACGCCCCTCCCAAAAGGCGCAAACAAGACTCGCGCTAACCCCCGCGCGACACCCCACCCCCAAGCGCCCGCCTGACCACGTCGGCCAGCATCCGGATGAAGCGGGGGTGATCGTTGACCGTCTGAGCCCGGTAAAATTCCATCTTGCACCTGGCGGCGACCTCCCGGGCTTCGACGTCCAGGTCGTAGAGAACCTCCACGTGATCGCACACAAAACCGATCGGAGCCAGCAACACCCCCGGACATTTTTTCTTGCCCAGGCTCTCGATGACGTCACAAACGTCCGGTTCCAGCCAGGGGTCCCGCCGCCCGCCACTCCGGCTCTGGTAGACCAGATCCCAATCCGGGATCTCCAGGGCAGAGGCCACTGCCCGGCAGGATTTCCGAAGCTGGTCCACGTAAGGGATGTCAAAGCGACTGGGCACGCTGTGAGCCGTAAAGAGCAGCCTGGTCCGGAGCCGGTTCCGGCTCGGAATCCGGTTCCACTGGCGACGGACGCGATCGGCGACAGCCTCCACAAAGTCGGGATGGACAAACCACGGCTCGCAATAGTCCACCGTCGGCGCCGGCCGCCCCAGCTTTTCCTCCACCGAGATCCGGGCCTCTCGAACCGCTTCCTGATAGCGTCCCCAACTGGCCTCGCCCTGGTGGGGCGCCAGGATGACCCCGACGGCCCGCCGCACTCCGTCGCCGGCCATCCGTTCCAGAACTTCCGCCAACAGCGGATGCCAATTGCGCATTCCCACGTACACGGGGACTGGAGGTCCCTCCTTTTCCAACAGCCGCCGCAGACCCTCCGCTTGGCGAAAAGTCAGCTCGTTGAAGGGCGATCGACCTCCGATCAATTCGTAGTGGTGGGCCACTTCCTCGATGCGTTCCCGGGGCACCCGGCGCCCGCGCAGGACGTTGTCCAGAAAGGGACGAATCTCATCGCTTCGGGTCGGTCCCCCGAAACCGATCATCAGGACGGCTTGCTCGGTCATGATGTCTGGCGGCCCCCTCCTGTCGACAACGCCCCCGTCAACCTCAATCGCAGGCGCCGATGGCGCCGGTCTGTTGTTTTGGCTCGCGAGCGGATAAGCTTCATGGGACATTCACGCCTATTCGGTGGCCCCACCGGGCTACGGACTTGTATCAAAGGAACCGGTCTTATGGAAACCGGAAACGCCAAGGGAGTTTAAAATCGACGCAGGAGGAGATTCATCATGGAACCGACTCAAGACAGGGTGCAGCGAGGGTTCGAGCAGTTCGTCCAAATGGCCGGAGCAGATAGAGCCCGCCAGCTCCGGGAGGTCTGGGGACAGATTTCTCCCGATTTTCAGCAATTCGTACTGGGAGTGCTGGCCGGCGAAGTCTGGACCCGCCCCCAGCTTGACCTGCGCACCCGGAGCCTGGTCACCATCGCGGGCCTGACCGCCCTGGGGAGGACCCGAGGACTGGAGCTCAACGTGGAGATGGCCCTGCGCAACGGCGCCACCCGGGAGGAGATCCGCGAGACCATGCTGCAAATGGCCTTCTATGCGGGCTTTCCCTCCGCCTGGGAAGGACTGCAATCCGCCGAGGAGATCTTCCGCAGAACCGATCGCTCCGACCCGGATAATTGAAGCCCGGCCGGTTCCTTATACCCTCAACCGTTCCATCGGGACGACACCCCCGGGAGCGCGGGCGTCCCGCCCGCATCCTCTCCCGTTGCGTGCCGCTCAGTTTCCCTGCGATGCGGCATCCGGCTACGCTGCCGGCCGGAGTGGAGGAAATGGCCGAGGCTGTGCCAGGACTTATGCGGGCGGGACGCCCGCGCTCCCGGGTGGGCTTCATCCCGTGACGCCACCGCACCCTAAAATATTGCGGCCACAGGCCGGCCCGCGCTTCTCAGCGGGCGTGACCGGGGCGAGCGCTCAGGTCCGCAACCAGGCGCTCCAGGGAGAGGCGGCTGTCGGGACTGGACCGTTTGATCCCGTCATCGATGGATGCCAGGCGATCGATGGCCGTAACCAGGGCTTGACGGCGAAAGCGCTTGGCGGGGTCCAGCAACCGCTTGAGGAAATAGGGATTGGCGCCGACCGTGCGGGCCATATCCCCCAGCTTCATGGTCGGCGAGATCTCCTGGATTTGAAGCAGGCTGCGCAGCCGCCGCCCCAGCAGCGTGACCATGGACAGCATTCCTGCCGGCTGAGCCGACAATTCGCAGCACAACCGCAGCGCCTTCCGGCGATCCTGGGCCAATACCGCATCCAGGAAGTCGAAGACGGTGTGGTCCCGGCAATATCCTGCCGACTCCTGGACCATTTCCAGAGTGACGGTCTTCCCCTCCCCGGCAAGCAGCGCCAGTTTTTCCACCTCCAGGTGCAACCGGCCCAAATCGGTCCCCTGGAGTTCGACCAGGCACTCCACCGCCTCCTCCTGGATGCCGTGCCCTCGTTTCCCCAGGGCCTTGGCGATCCAGCTTCGGGTCTGTGCCTCGCTCAGAACGGCCAGGTCCACCACCCGACTGCCCGCCTGCAGCGTCTTGAAGACTTTTTTCCGGCGGTCGTCGCGGCTCAGTTCTCCCGCCAGGAACACCAGGACGGTAGCCGGGTTGGGACGGGCCAGGTAGTCGGCCAGTTCCCTGACCTGCCGGTCTCGCAGCTTCATGACTCCCCGGATGTGCATCACCTGCCTGGGCGCAAACAGCGAGGGAGTCAGGGCCGCGGCCAAAAGCTGCTCCAGCCGGGTCTGGTCCAGATCGATACTCGAACTTGGCGGTTCGCCCCCCCAGGCCTTGGTCAGAGCCTCCATGAGAGCCTTCCTGGCCGCATCTCTCAGGTAGGCGTCGGGACCGAAAATGAAGTAGGCGGTACCGAACTCTCCCCGGCGGAGGTGTGCCTGGAACTGGGCAAAGGACATGTCTGTCAGAATGATTCCAGGATGGTGCTGACCAGATCGCGCGAAAAGGCCCTGGCCAGCCGATCCAGAGCGGGCCCTTCCTCCGGAAAAAAATCCTCGGAAGCCCGGCTGATTTCAAACTCCTCGCGAAAGAAATAGTTCCGATTCTCGAAAAGAAGCTTCTTGGACCTGGCGTCCTTGAGCTCCACCTGCAGGCGCACCGTCACCAGAAAGGTGGAACCCGCCCTGCCCGAGAAGATCACCGGAGTCGAGGTGAACCCCGTGACCACTCCGGTCAGCACGGCTGCGGCCGAAGCGGGGTTGGAGGAGATGCGGTAGCGGGTGCGTGAAGTCAGCTCGTCCACCACCGCCGAGGTCAGGCGCTGCTCCAGCCTGTACTTGGTTGTCCGATTGGTGAAGATGGGAACGGCGATGGAATCGACCGACTCGGGGATGGCGGTGGCTTTTCCCGCCAGGCGGTATCCGCACCCGGCAGCCAGCAGGCCGCTCAGCAGCCCGATCGCCAACCCCTGGCGCAGCTTGGCCGAAACCGCCACGGATCTCTCCCGATCCTGCCACCGCTCACACCACGATATTGACCAGTTTGCCCGGAACATAAATCAGCCGTTTGGGGGACTTGCCGTTCAAATGGCGCTGCACCGACTCCTGACCCAAAGCCGCCTCGCGAGCCTGGGCTTCGGTCAGGTCGGCCGGAAGGTTGAGTCGCCCCCGGACCTTGCCGTTTACCTGCAGCACCAGCGTTATTTCCTCCTCGGCCGCAAGGAGGCGGTCGGCCTGCGGCCAGTGCTGCTGGTGGACCGAGTAGGGACGCCCCTTCAATGCCCAGAGTTCCTCCGCCATAAAGGGGGCCACCGGCGCCAGCATCAGGAGCAGCGCATCGGTGGCTTCCACGAATGCCTCCCGGCCGACCGGCTGCCTGGCAGCTTCATGAAGAGCATTGGTGAACTCCATGAGCGACGAGATCACGGTGTTGAAACGAAACTCCTCGATGTCGCTTGCGACCTTGATCAGGGTCTTGTGCGTCCAGCGGCGCAGGTCCCTGTCCTGCTTCCGGGTCCGTGCGGAGGAGGCCTCCTGAGAGGGAGGCCGCAAGATCACCTCCCAGGCGCGGCGCAGCCAACGAAAGGTTCCGGAGAGGCCGTTGGTGTTCCAGGGAGTGGACATCTCGAAATCGCTGATGAACATCTCGTAGGCGCGCAAGGCGTCGGCGCCCCAGGCCTCCACCATTTCGTCCGGCGTGACGACGTTCCCCCGGCTCTTGGACATCTTTTCTCCGTCCTGCCCCAGAATCATCCCCTGATTGCGCAGGCACTTGAAGGGCTCGGCAAAGGGCAGGTGACCCAGATCGCAGAGCACCTTGGTCCAGAAGCGGGCGTAGAGCAGGTGCATGACCGCGTGCTCGGCGCCTCCCACGTACATGTCCACCGGCAGCCAGTAGTCCACTTCCCTGCGGTCGAAGGCAACCTGGTCATTGCGAGGACTCACGAAGCGCAGGAAATACCAGGAGGAGCAGGCGAAGGTTCCCATGGTGTCGGTCTCACGGCGTCCCCGGATGCCGCCGGGCAGGGACACCTGGACGAACTCGGGAATGGCCGCCAGGGGCGACTCTCCGCTGCCGGTGGGCTCGTAGTGCCGGACCTCCGGCAGCCACACAGGAAGATCGCCGGCGGCCACGGGAACCTCGCCGTCGGAGGTATGAACGATAGGGATGGGGGTGCCCCAGTAGCGCTGGCGGCTGATCCCCCAGTCGCGCAGCTTGTAATGGACACTGGATCTGCCCCGATAGGTCTCCTCCAACCAGTCGGTGACCCTGTCGACGGCCTCGGCGGTGGGGGTCCCGTCGAAGGAGCCGGACCGGCTCATGACTCCCTCACCCGTCCAGGCCTCCTCCAGGGTGTCGGACCGCAGCGGTTCGTCCCCGGCCGCGGGTTGGATCACCACCCGGATCTCCAGGCCGTGCCGGCGGGCGAACTCGAAGTCTCTCTGGTCGTGGGCCGGGACCGACATGATGGCGCCGGTTCCATACCCCATCAGCACATAGTCCGCCACCCAGATCGGGATGGCTTCGCCGTTGACCGGATTGGTGGCATGAGATCCCAGGAACACACCCGTCTTGGCCCGCCCCTGGGCCGTCCGATCCAGATCGCTCTTGCCCTGGACCTGCTGCAGATAGGACTCGACCTCTTGAGCCGATGAGGGAGCGGTGAGGGCAGGTACCAGAGGGTGCTCGGGCGCCAGTACCATGAAGGTGGCGCCCCAAAGCGTATCGGGACGGGTGGTGAACACGGTCAGCGGCCCGGCGGCGGTGGCGAAGCTGACTTCGGCCCCCCGGCTGCGTCCGATCCAGTTGCGCTGCATCAGCTTGATGCTCTCCGGCCAGTCCAGGCCCTCCAGGTCGGCCAACAGCCTGTCGGCGTAGGCCGTGATGCGAAAGAACCACTGCATCAGCCGTTTCTTCTCGACCAGTGCTCCGCTTCGCCAGCCGCGGCCGTCCACCACCTCTTCGTTGGCCAGCACCGTCTTCTCCACCGGGTCCCAGTTCACGGAGGATGCCTCTCGGTAGGCCAGCCGAAAGTGGCTCAGATAATCCTTTCTCCCGGCGGCCGGCAATTGCCTCCAGGCCTCGACGGTCATGGCCGGGGCTCCGGGAATGCCGTCGCTGCCCCGCCTCGCCAACTCCTCCTCCAGGCCGGAGATGGGACAGGCTTTCTGCAGCCTCGGGTCGTACCAGGAGTGGTAGAGCTGCAAGAAAATCCACTGAGTCCAGCGATAGTAATCGGGTTGGGAGGAGTTGATCTCCCGGCTCCAGTCGAAGGAGATGCCCAGCAGCCGCATCTGCCGCTTGTAGTTGGCGGCGAAGCGGCCGATCAGCTTGGCCGGGTTGGTCTTCAGACGGATGGCGGCGTTCTCCGCGGGGAGACCGAAGGCATCCCAGCCCATGGGGTGGAGGACGTTCTCGCCCCGCATGCGGTAGTAGCGGCTCAGCACGTCTGTAGGGACGTAATTCCGGCAGTGGCCCACGCTGAGCCCGTCCCCGGAAGGGTAGGGAAAGAAATCCAGCACGTACCTCTTGGGGCGACCGCCGGCTGAAGCGGTCCTGTACAGACCGTCCCGTTCCCAGCGGTCGGCCCACGTGGATTCGATCCGGGGGGGGGTGTATTTGGGGGTCA
>VXMN01000260.1 GCA_009841055.1 Acidobacteriota bacterium | reverse complement strand
GATGCAGAAAGCTCTCGTCCTGTTAATCCTGTGCATCCTGTGCATCCATGTTCAATAATCTTGTTCCCGACAGACCACGGAATTCTCTTGTTTCACTCTCGAATGATCCGCTCCGTCGTCGGGGGAGGGGGCGGTGCTTACCTGAAACGGAACACCCCGGCCGGAATCGGCTGGCTCGATCCTCCTGGACCCAACAACCATGAACCAACAGCTCGAAGACACCGCAACCGCTCTGGGAGTTGACAAGATCCGCCGGCACATCTTTCTCTGCTGCGACCAGACCAAGCCCAAGTGCTGCGACAAGACCGCTAGCCTGGAATCCTGGAACTACCTCAAGAGTCGCCTGCAGGAACTCAGTCTTACGGGCCCGGGGGGTGTCTTCCGCACCAAGGCCAACTGCCTGCGCATCTGTCTGCAAGGGCCCACCGCCGTGGTGTATCCGGAGGGCACCTGGTACCACTCCTGCACTCCGGAGGTGATCGAGCGCATCATCCAGGAGCACCTGATCGGGGGAGTACCGGTGGAAGAATTCGTCATTACGGAACACCCGCTCCCATCCCCGGGAGACTTATAGGAAGGCACAATGAAATCCCAAGCCGGCGACGGCCGCTACCCGGCGCTTCTGGCCCGGGCTTCCCGGCTGCGTGACCAGGGAAAAGGGCGCATCCTCAGCTTCTCGCCCAAGGTGTTCCTCCCGCTGACCCAGCTCTGCCGGGATGTCTGCGGCTACTGTGTCTTTCGCCAGCCTCCCGGCCGGCTCCGCTCCCCCTACATGAGTCCCGAGGAGGTGCTGGCGGTGGCCCGGGAAGGAGAGAAACGTGGATGCCGGGAAGCCTTGCTGGTATTGGGAGAACGGCCGGAGGAGCGATACCCCGAGGCCCGTCGGTGGCTGTCCCAAGAGGGCTACGACAGCACCGTCGAATATCTGGAGTCGATCTGCAGGATGTTGCTGCGGGAGACCTCCCTCTACCCTCACAGCAACGCCGGCACGCTGCTCCCGTCGGAGCTGGAAGCCCTCAAACCAGTCAACGTCTCCCTGGGCCTGATGCTGGAGAGCAGCAGCCCCAGGCTCTGCGATCCTGGCGGGCCTCACGAGCACGCCCCCAGCAAGCACCCCCAGGCCCGTTTGGACACCTTGAGCGCCGCCGGGCAGTTGAACATCCCGGTGACGACCGGCTTGCTGGTGGGCATCGGAGAGACTGCGCGAGAACGGAGAGAAGCCTTGCAACTGATCGGTGAACTTCACCGGCGCTACGGGCACGTCCAGGAAGTCATCATTCAGAATTTCCGGGCCAAGGCGGCCACACCCATGAGGTGGGCCAACGAGCTTTCCACCGAAGAGACGCTCCGGACCGTTGCCGAAGCCAGGACTATTCTGGGCCCGGAGATGAACATCCAGGTACCGCCCAACCTGAGCGGATCGGGCCGAGAGAACGGCTACCTGGAGTTTCTGGGCGCGGGCATCAACGACTGGGGCGGCATCTCACCGGTGACCATCGACCATGTCAACCCTGAGGCTCCCTGGCCCCACCTTGCCCAGTTGCGGCGCCAGGTGGAAGACAGGAACTTCCGGCTGAGGGCTCGCTTCGCCCTTTACCCCGAATTCATTCGACGAAGGAACAACGGACTGCCGGCCGGGTTGAAAAGTCGCCTGGAGGCTGATGCCGATACGGACGGGTTCGTGCCGCAGGCGGAACTCGAACCGCTTTGGGAGGAACGGCCATGTTGACAGCGGGCCAACCAGCGGGAACGCTCAGAAGCGAAGCCGCGGTGGAATCCGCCCTGACACAGGCGACGCCCGAGGTGGCGCGGGCCATTGAGGGCTGCCTGCAGGGCCGGGACCTCTCGGAGGCGCAGGCGGCCCACCTCTTCCAGACAGCGGAAACCGACTATCGGGTACTTCTAAAGGCCGCCGACTACCTGCGATGGCAGACGGTGGGAGACGATGTCACCTACGTGGTGAACCGCAACATCAACTTCACCAACGTCTGCGTCAAGCGATGCGGCTTCTGCGCCTTCAGCCGCACGGCGGCCAGCACCGAGGGCTACCATCTTCCCCCCGAGGAAATCGTCAGGCGGACCCTGGAAGCAGAGCGCTACGGCGCCTCCGAGGTCTGCATTCAGGCGGGCCTGCCTCCCGGCATGGACGGGCGCTACTACATCGATCTCTGCCGAACGGTAAAGGAGGCGGCGCCGGCGATCCACCTGCACGCCTTTTCCCCGGAAGAGATCCTCTACGGATCCAGGCAATCCCGCTTGAGCATCCACGACTACCTGCGGGAGCTGAAAGAGGCCGGAATCGGCAGTCTGCCGGGCACCTCGGCAGAGATTCTGGACGACCGGGTTCGCAAGATCATCGCCCCAGGGCGCATCAGCACCGATCAATGGATCAAGGTGGTGACCACGGCCCACTCCCTGGGAATCCGCACCAGCTCCACCATCATGTACGGCCACCTGGAAACCCCTCGCCACCGTGCGCGGCACCTATTGCTGCTGCGCGACCTGCAGCGGCGAACCGGCGGCTTTACCGAGTTCGTGCCTCTCAGCTTCATCCACTCCGAGGCGCCCATGTTCGCCGACCGGCGCATCCCCGGAATCCGCGCCGGCGCCAGCCACAGCGAGGTGCTGAAAATGCACGCCATTGCCCGCCTGGTCCTCAATCGCGACATCCCCAACATCCAGGCCTCCTGGGTCAAGGAGGGCCTCGAGCTGGGCCAGGCCTGCCTCGAAAGCGGCGCCAACGATTTCGGGGGAACCCTGATGAATGAGAGCATCTCCACGGCCGCCGGCGCCCCCCACGGCCAACTGGTCCGCCCCCGCGACCTCCGCCGCCGCATCCGCCAAG
>VXMN01000004.1 GCA_009841055.1 Acidobacteriota bacterium | reverse complement strand
CCGACGGATAGACCCTGACCCCGAAGCCGGGGATGCGGTCGTCCCAGAAGACCGCATCGCGGTCCTCCACCGAGAGTGCATCGACGGTGCGCTTGGAGATGGTTCGGAACTTCAGCTTGGCCATGTGGTGCTCCCCGTCTGGAATGATTCTCACCCCACTCGGCCGTCCCGGAATTTCCCGGTGCCGTAAGCGTAAGCCTGGCGTAAGCGACCGGAGTGGTTTTCCAGGGTCTTGTATCGTAGCTGAGGGCGGGTTTCAAGGGGTATCGATATGGCCGGAAAGCCTTGTAACGTAGAGAATAACCCAGAAAATGTCGTCTTCTGCGTTCTACAGGCAACTCAAGCGTACTTGTGTCCAGATATCCGGAAATGGGTCTCTATTTAAGTGCCGCCGATATCGGCGGCAAGGCGCAGGCTGCCACTTTGTTCGCGCTTTTTGGCCAATGTCGTGTCTCTCCCCCTAACCGGCAGGATATGGTTTCCGTCTATTGCCGCGACCGGATTTGCCGCCCTAGATTTCCGGCCAGTGACTGATCGGGAGCCCCGTGTGGTTTTCGGCGTAGACGATTTGTGGAGGCCTATCACTGATCAGATACCGAAGCTGTGCCTCGTGCATTCGGGCGTCAAACGGGGTGCGATCCGGATAGATGTGGTACATCGCGGTGTTTGACCAAGAGAATCGTTGAACCTGCCAGTTTCGTTCCAAGGCAATGTCCGAGTATTGCCGAAGCAGCGACTCATCGCTTTTCGTGAAATGGTCGATCAACGCTGCCGAAAGCACGCTGACATCTGCAACGGCCGAGTTCAAACCCTTTGCACCGGTGGGGGGAACCACATGTGCTGCATCCCCCGCCAAGAACAGGCGCCCATGTTGCATCGGTTCGGAGAAGAAGCTCCGCAACGGCGTGACCTCCTTTTGAAGTATCGGCCCACGCTCGAGCGTCCATCCAGGCGCCCCCAACCGTGTTTCCAACTCATCCCATATCCGGTCGTCGGACCATTCCGACAATTCTTCATCTGGCTCGCATTGGAGATATAGGCGGCTGATCGTCGGTGATCTCATGCTCAACAGGGCGAAGCCGTTCTCGTGGTGGGAAAAAAGTGCAACCTCTTTTGACGGGGGGGCCTCAGCCAAGACGCCCAGCCAGCCGAATGGATACACCGTTTCGTAGGTTTTCAGGATGTCGACCGGCATGGCCTTCCGAGATGCCCCATGGAAGCCGTCACAACCGGCAATGATGTCGGCCGTCAACTCGTGAGTCCGGCCGTTGTGCTCATAGCGAACCGTCGGCCGATCACTGTCGATGTCCTCGATCGCAACAACGGGCGCTTCATAAATGACATTGTGGTTTTCCTTGGCGAGCGCCCCGAGCAAATCGCGCGTGATTTCCTGTTGACCATAAACCGTAACACCACGGCCGATCAGCTCTTCAAAATCGAGCATGTAATGCCGGTTCTGATAGCCGATGCAGACGCCGCGATGGTACATGTGCTCTATCCTCAACCGGTCACCAAGACCGGCCTTAATCAGCATATCGACGGTGCCCTGCTCCAAAACGCCCGCACGAATTCGCTGCTCTACATATTCGCGGCTTCTTGCCTCGAGGACGATACTCTCAATGCCGCGGAGACGAAGGATCCAAGCCAATAGGGATCCCGAGGGGCCGGCCCCAACGATTGCCACGGGAACGTGCATAATGGTTACCTCTCTGCCCGGCGTGCGCTCGTGACGCACGGCAGGAACGCAAGTTTGGAAAAAAGCTAGGCGGCGTCCTGCATGGTGATCAGACCCATGCCGGTGGTCATCGGCGCGTAGTAATTGCGATGAATCCTTTGGACATCGGGGGTCATGGCGCCACGCATGGTGAGCCACATGATGAGCTCGACCGCTTCGGCACCCGCCTGCTCCATCAAATCAAAATGGGTCATGTCGCAAATTGCCTGCGGGTCCGATTCAATTTTGTCCAAGAACCAATTGTCGAAGTCGGAGTTCAAATGCCCGAACCGCTCCCCGTGCAGTTGATGCGACATGCCTCCAGTGCCCATGACGGCCACATTGATATCCTGGTCATAGCTTTCGACGGCGCGTCTCAAGGCAGCACCCAGCTTGAAGCAACGGAGCGCGGTTGGAATGGGATGTTGGAGGACATTGACCTGCAACGGGATGACCTTGACCGGCCACTCGCCTTGCTGCGGAAAACACAGATCCATCGGAACCAGCAGACCGTGTTCGACGGCCATTTCCTTGCAGATAGTGATGTCGAACTCTTCTTCGTAGACAAGATGCCTGCAGATATGGGTGGAAAGTTCCAGATCACCCTTTATCGACGGCAACGGCCGGACGCCGAAGCCCTCATCGGCGATCGCATATTCGGACGCGGCGCCAACGGCGAATGTCGGATATTTGGAGAAGGAAAAGTCGCAGGCGTGATCGTTGTAGATGACGATGACCACGTCGACCTTCCTCTCATCCGACAGCCAGGCCTGTACCGGCTCGTAGGCGTCAAAGAGAGGTTTCCACTCCGGCGTATTCTGTCTTCCGCTATCCACGACGGCGCCAATCGACGGAACGTGCGAGGTTCCAATTCCTGCAACAATCGTAGCCATCTCAGGTCGCTCCCTTTTCATTGCGGGTTTCGAGAAATTCCTCGTAGGACATGCCGAGTTGTTGAGCCCCCAACGGGTAGAGACCAACGTCAAAGATCGCGGCAATCCGAACGACGTTGTAGATATTGCCGCCGGCTTTCACGAGATTGAGCCAGTCGTTATCGAGGATCAGCTTCTTCTCCTCGTCCGTTAGTTCGAATTGATCCATGACGGCGCCCGTGTTCGATTTGAATGCGTCACGGTTTTCCGCGCTGTTCAACCACTCGGCCAACCGGTTGATGCGCAAGCCTTTCT
>VXMN01000148.1 GCA_009841055.1 Acidobacteriota bacterium | reverse complement strand
CAGCAGCGTCCCGCCGTCGGTCCCTGACGGCCCGGCGCCCCGGGGGGGGCGGGGCGGCGGAGGGCGGCCGTCCAGCAGCAACCTTCCTCCCCGGCTGGTCCTTCCCCAGGCCGGGAAGGCGGGAGCCACGATGGCGAGATCGGGCCGGACCACCGCCATGACCGCGGCCAGTTCCTGGCACCAGGGACCCTTGAGGGTCGAGTCGATCTTCTTGTAGACCGGAAGGCAGCCGGAGCTTAGCAGCGACCTGGCCGCGAGGGCGGCCACCTGCCGGGAGCGTTCCACGGGAAGCCCTCGCGAGGCCGTATTGACCACCAGCAGATCGAGGTCCGGGCCAAGGTCCGGGGCGGAGGGGCCTGTCATGGCCACCCGCATGCCGTACCGGCAGAACTGGGCGGCGGTGTCGCAGGAGCCGGTCAGATCGTCGGCAATCACCGCCAGGGGAGGGAGACGACCGGATGCGGGAGGTCGGGACACGGCGGGCCTCGCGGAGTCGGGACACTAGAGGATCGATAGCACCTGCCCGGCGCCGGGCCGGCGCAGAAGCTCGACCCGAGGGCCCCGGGGAGCCCAGACCCGGGGGTCGGTATCCATGAACAAGGCGATGGTGCGGATCCCCAGGGCGGCCGCCAGGTGGGTGATCCCGCTGTCGTTGCCGATGTAGAGCCGGCAGCGGCTCAGGACGGCGGCCAGGCGGCTCAGGTTCTCGATCCTTACCGTCTCCCAGAGGACCGAGTCCTGGGCCAGGCCGTGCCGAACCTCTCTGACCGCCTCGCCGTCCAGCGGCCCTTCCAGCAGTAGCCGGCGGCAGTTCGGATCGTGGGACAGGCCTCGCGCCACCTCGGCGAAGTTACGGGCCGGCCATCGCTTGCGCGGGCCGCTGGCGCCCGGATGGAGCGCGACCCCGGGATTTTCGGGGCGGGCGGCCCAAAAGCGCTCGGCAAACCGGTCTTCCTCCCCGGTCCAATGGATCCGGGGAGTGGCCGGGAACCCCGGGGTGGAGCCGAAGATCCGGTCCAGTTGAGCCCGCCTGAACTCGATCATGTGGAGGCCGGACTGGCGGGGCAGCGCCCGAAGAAAGTCGATCCGCGGGTGGACGGCCCGGATGCGGTCCACGAACTCCGGGTTGCCGCTCCCCCACCAGGAGACGATTCTGTCAAAGGACCGCATGCGCCTCAGGCACTCCCGCCCGGGCGGATAGCTCTCGATGCCGGTATCCTGCAGGGCCTCGGCGGTGTCGGCGTAGCCCGTCGATCGGGCCAGCGGCAGATTGCCCCGGGCCACCCACAGCTCCATCCGTTCGGGGCGGAGGTGGGACTGCAGCCAGGCCACCGCGGGCAGCGTCAAGACGAAGTCGCCGATGGCGCCGGGAATGATCGAAAGGAGATGCAAAGCCCGATCCTTCCTGCCGGATCAGCCACCCATTATGGCCGAGCACAGCAGGAAAGAACAATGTTGTCACTGGCTGGAGGCGGTGCTAGGCTAGTTGAAGTGCCGTCCGGGCGATGCCCTGTCAATCCGGTTAGTCCGAAACCCCATGATGATTGCCTGCAAGCGAAACTGTGCATCGGCTTTGACGGCGCTACTGCTGATTGGAGCAGGCTGCAGCTCGGGGCCCACGGTGAGTTCCGACACCGCGGCCATCGTCAATGAAGCGGAAATCAAGATCTCCGAGGTCGACAAGCGCTTCGACGCTCAACTCCGGCAGAGCCCCCGGGCGCCGTCCCCCGAGGAAGCATCCACCTTCAAGCTCAACATCCTGAGCCAGCTCATCAACGATGAGATCCTCATGCAGCGGGCTGCCGCCGACAATCTGACCGCCAGCGACGCCGAGGTCAGCACCCGGTTCACCGACTTCAAGAAGAACTACACCGAGGAGAAGTTTCAGGAATTCCTCAAGGAGCAGGGGGTCACCGAGGAGGAGTTCAAGGAGACGCTGCGCAAGGGAGCCACCATCGAGAAGCTCTACAACAAGGAGATCACCTCCAAGATCTCGGTGACCGAAGCCGAGATCCAGCAGCACTTCGAAGAGAACAAGTCCAACTACAACCTGCCCAAGGGTTGGCGTCTGGCCCATATTCTGATTACGGACGCCAAGGAGTCCGGGATCAACAATACCCGCGGCGACGACGCCACCACTCCCCTCGAGGCCCAAAAAAAGGCCCAGCTTCTGATGCGGCGCCTGCTGAACGGCGAGGATTTTGCCCGCCTGGCGGTGGAGTACTCCGAGGACGCCGAATCCGCCCCTCGGGGCGGGGACCTGGGATTCGTCACCGAGCAGCAGATGGAGACCGTCAGTCCCGAGCTCAAAAAAACGGTCCAGGCCCTCAGGGTGGAGCAGGTCTTCCCCCGGCCCATCCGCATCGGCTATGGCTACCACCTGGTCAAGCTCCTGGCCAAGGAGCGCGGCGGGCAGCATGAACTGAGCGAACCGCAGGTCCAGGCGGATGTTCGCCAGACCATCTTCAACCGCAAGGAAACCCTGCTGAAGACTGCCTACCTGGAAGTCATCCGCAACGACACCCAGATCAGGAACGTGCTCGCCGAGAAGCTCCTGGACAGCCAGTAGTTTCGGCTGCCTGCAGCGTCAACCCATCGCCCCCGGACTCTCCCGCCGCTCCCCGCAAGCCTTCCAGTCCGCTCCGTCAAGACCCTGAAGGTCAATCTCTTTCCGGATATTTCCGGCGACCCGCTGAACAATGCGGGCTAAAATGGTGTGCTGTCGCGGAGGCGTGGCAGAGTGGTCGATTGCGGCGGTCTTGAAAACCGTTGTACCTTGACGGGTACCGTGGGTTCGAATCCTACCGCCTCCGCCAAGTTGACGGCGCTACCAGCGCACGACCTCAAGGAGGATGCCATGAGGTACAAGATTGCCCTTCACAAGTCTGACGAAGGTTACAGCGTGTCGGCACCCGGCTTGCCCGGTTGTTGGTCT
>VXMN01000289.1 GCA_009841055.1 Acidobacteriota bacterium | reverse complement strand
ATACGATATCTTTCCCGAGATCGCTCAGCGCTTCGCCACCGAGATGGGAGAGCGGTTGCAATTGGACATCGAAGTCGTCGGCACGCCCAGGGAATGCGTGGGGGCCGACCTGGTGGTGACCAGCGGTCCCATACTCAAGAATCCCAAACCCCTGATTGAACCCGGGTGGTTGCGCCGGGGCGCCTTTGCGAGCGCTGTCGACTTCGATTCCTATTGGCAGGGCGGCGCCTTGGCTGAGGCCGACAAACTGGCGACCGACGACACCCAACAACTGGAGTATTACCGCGGCCAGGGGTATTTCAGCCAGACACCCCGGGCCTATGCCGACCTGGGAGAGATTCTGGCCGGCAGGAAGCCCGGTCGGCAAGGGGTGGACGAGCGAACGTTCTGCATCAACCTGGGGATCGCCCTGGATGACATGGCCACGGCGATCCTTGTTTACCGGGAAGCCAGAAAGCTGGGACTGGGGACGGAGCTGCCGCTCTAGTGTCCTGTTTCGGAAATCCGACGCAGAACCCGGCGCCCGGCTGCGGTTTGGTCTAGGGCATTCAATTGTTATATAGTACTAGATCCGCGCTGGCAGGTTCTGCCTGCCGTGTGGCCGCCTCTCGCCCTGATTCGACGGGATCCTGCTGTCACCATTGGGTCTGGGAAGGGAGCCCGGCAACTCTCATTTGAACTCTAGGTTGCGGGATCTGTATGGAAACTGCCGGCGAAAGTGCGGCTCCCTCTCTGGAATTCAGTGCCGGTCTGGCGGTGTCGGCTCAACCGGCGGTCCTGCCGCGGCCTCGCCTGGAGGTGGAGCCAAGGGACTCTGAACCAATCTGTCTGGGGCTCGATCTGGGGTTCCGCGACTATGAAGAAAGCCTGAGAATCCAGGACCGGATTGTTGCGCGGCGAAAGAGCGGTTTCCTTCCTGACTGTTTGCTGTCTGTCGACTACCCCCCGATCATTACTCTGGGAAGGGGAGGGAAGAGAGAGCATCTTCTGGCCGGCCCGAAAGAGCTTCGCAAGCGGGGCGTGCGGGTTTACCCTGCCGGTCGTGGCGGAGACATTACCTTCCACGGTCCGGGACAACTGGTGGTGTACCCCGTATTGGATTTGAAAGCGTGGCACAGGGACATTCACCGATACCTGCGTACGCTGGAGCGCTGCCTGGTGGAGATGCTGTCGGACTTCGGGATTCCTTCCGAAACTCTGCCCGGTGCTACCGGCGTTTGGGTTGAGGGTCGCAAGATTGGGGCGATCGGGGTGCGAACCAGCAGTTGGGTGACCTCCCACGGGTTGGCCCTGAATGTGAACACCGACCTGCGCTATTTCGATTTGATAGTCCCGTGTGGCCTGGTTGGCCGCGGCGTAACCTCCATGGCGGCTCAACTGGGCCGGTCACTGGAGTTGTCGGAAGTGCGCTCCTGCCTCATTTACCATTTCGCTCGGGTGTTCGGTCGATCATTTCGAGTTGTCGACAGGGAGGAGGCCTTGATCGAATCGTGGCCGGTGGAGTCGGACTTCCCGCGCCGGCAGTGACGCCGCCCAACCGTGCGGGTTGAGAGGTTGAACGGGGAGAGCAAGATCTATGCTGCCTGACAAGAATGTGTGCCGGGACATGCTCTACTACATGAAGCTGTCCCGTGAGATCGAGACCAGGATAGAGCGAAAGCTTTACCGGCAAGGCAAGATTGTGGGAGGCGTCTACGTGGGACGGGGACAGGAAGCGATTTCCGTAGGCTCCTCCATCCAGTTGGAGCAGGACGATTGCATCTGTCCATCCCACCGGGACATGGGGGCCTTTCTGATTCGCGGCTTGTCCGCACGTGAGGTTCTGGCCCAGTACATGGGGAAAAAGACGGGGGTGACCCGGGGCAAGGAAGCCAACATGCACATGGGCGACATGCGCCACAAGATCGTGGCCTTCGTCAGCATGCTGGCCGACACCATTCCGGTAGCCGCCGGCATTGCCCTTGCCTACAAATTGCGGCGGCAGCGGAATGTGGTGCTCTGCTATTTCGGGGACGGAGCCACCAGCCGGGGGGACTGGCACGAGGGACTGAATCTGGCGGCGGTGCAGAAGGTCCCGGTTGTCTTTCTGTGCAACAACAATCAATACGCCTACTCCACGCCCCTGGAAAAGCAAATGCCCATACGGGATATCTCTCTTCGAGCGCAGGGTTACGCCATGCCGGGCGTCACGGTGGATGGGAACGATGTGCTGGCTGTCTACGAGGCGACCCGGGAGGCCGTGGAGTTGGCCCGAAACGGTGGCGGACCCAGCCTGATCGAATGCAAGACCTTCCGCATGACGGGTCACTCCGCCCACGATGACGCCAGGTACGTTCCCAAGAAACTATTCGAAGAGTGGAGCAGGAAGGACCCCATTCTGCGGTGGGAGACCCGCCTTATTCGGGACAAGGTGATGAGCGAAGGCGACGTGAGGGGAATGGCCACTCGAATTACCCAGGAAGTGGACCAGGCCGTGAGCCTGGCGGAGAGCGATCCGCTCCCGGACCCCAAGGAGACTCTGGAGGGAGTCTATGCCGATCAGTCGGTCGAGGCTCCACTGGCGTTTGCGGCTTCGTTCTTTTCTCCCGAGCGCTGGAGGTAGTCCGTGGCAACCACAACCTACGTCGAAGCCATTCGGCAGGGGCTTTGGGAGGAAATGACTCGCGACGAAGAGGTCTTCGTGCTGGGCGAGGATGTCGGCGTCTATGGCGGAGCCTTCAAGGTGACTGCCGGCTTTCTGGATCAATTCGGGGAAGAGCGTGTGATGGACACGCCTCTCTGTGAATCGGCCATCGTGGGGGCAGCCATTGGGGCCGCACTGATGGGGATGCGGCCAGTGGCTGAAATGCAGTTCGCCGACTTCATCTCCTGTGCATTTGACCAGATCACCAATTTCGCCGCCAAATGCCGCTACCGGTGGGGAGCCGGAGTCCCTTTGGTGATCCGGGGGC
>VXMN01000369.1 GCA_009841055.1 Acidobacteriota bacterium | reverse complement strand
CTCCCGGGGGGGCCACTTCCTATCCCTCTTGCCCCTCACGGGACGGTTGCTGGGTCGCGGCCCGTGCTGATGCAGCACATCCATCCCGCTTCGTGGCCCTTCGTCGCTCTTCGTGTTCCTTCGTGGATAACTCGTTTCGTTATTCGCGAGAGGCCGCCTACTTCTTCCCCGTCCGCCGTCCGATTACTCCTGCTTCCTGCAGCCGGTCCAGTTCCGTCTCGCTGAAACCCCAATCCTTCAGGGCGTCCCGGGTGTGCTCGCCGGGTTTGGCCGGGGAACGCTGGATGCGGCTGGGGGTGCGGCTGAAGCGGGGCGCCGGCGCCGGCTGCGGCACACCCACCACCTCCACGAAGGTCTGCCTTTCCCGGTTGTGGGGATGCCGAGGAGCCTCGCCCATGTCGAGAACCGGGGCGAAACAGACATCGCTGCCCTCCAGAAGCCGCCTCCACTCTTCGCGGGTCCGGGTGCGAAAGATTTCAGCCAGGCGCTCGCACATTCGGGGCCACTTCGATCGATCTTCCAACTCGTGCAGATCTTCCTCGGCGGCTCCGATCCGTTGCAGCAGCCCGGCCCAGAACTTGGGTTCCACCGGACCGATGGCAATGTACTCTCCGTCCCTGGTCTCGTATGCCCGGTAATTGGGGGCGCCGCCGTCCAGGGTGTTCTCGGCTCTGCCATCGGTCCACTGGCCGGCAGCCCGCAGGCCGTAGACATAGGTCATCTGGGAGGCCGCGCCATCCACCATGGCCGCGTCGATCACCTGTCCCTTACCCGATGTTTGCGCTTCCAGCATTCCGGCCACCAGGCCCAGGGCCAGGTAGACCCCGCCGCCGCCGAAATCCCCCACCAGGTTGAGGGGCGGCACCGGCGGGCCGTCCCGCTCTCCGATGCCGTGCAGGGCTCCGGTCAGGGCGATGTAGTTGATGTCGTGGCCGGCAGCCTGAGCCAGCGGACCGTCCTGCCCCCACCCGGTCACCCGCCCGTAGACCAGCCGGGGATTGCGGGCCAGGCAGTCGTCGGGCCCCAGCCCCAGGCGCTCCATCACCCCGGGGCGGAATCCCTCGATCAAGGCGTGGCTGCCGGCGATGAGCTTGAACGCCGCCTCCCTGCCCTCCCCGTGCTTCAGGTCGATGGATACCGATCGCCTGCCCCGGCAAAGCAGGTTGTAGCGATGCTCCATCAGTATCCCCAGGTGGGACTCCTCTACGCGGTCGATGCGCAGCACCTCGGCTCCCATGTCCGACAGCAGCATGGCGGCCATGGGCGCGGGCCCGATGCCCGCGAACTCGACGATCCTGTAACCCGACAAGACTCCCATGGGTCTGCTTTGGCCTTTCTTTCTTGCCGGCCGATGCCGCGCCCTTCTACCTGGGCAGCGGTCTCCAGCGGATGGCCTGCATGCGGGCCGGGAGGTACTTTCCTTTCCTCTCCCCCACGATGGTCAGGATCATGCCCGGCTTTCCGTCGGCCAACTGGGGTGGGAGAACGCAACTGGCGGAATACCCCGGCTTGGTCACATGGTCGTTGATGTACCACATGCCCTTGAGCGTCTGTCCCTCCTTCGGGAAGCTGCGCCGCCGGCTTTCCTCAAAGGTGAACACCCCGCCGTCGGCGTCCTTGAGGGCGGTCAACACTTCCTTCCAGTTGGGAGCCGCCACCGTGTTCAGGTAGTACAGCTCCTCTTCCCAGGTATAGCCACCGTCCCGGCTGACCTTGGCCCGCTCGCCTCCATGCAGCGCCGGCAGGCGGTGAACGTACATCAGGACGATGCGGCCGTCGGGGAGCTGGACGGCCGACCCGTGCATCTCGTCCAGCAGATGGGTCACCGCCCGGGGATTCTTCCAGGTGATGCCGCCGTCGTCGGAATCGGCCATCAGCAGGTTCTTTTCGTAGGAGCTCAGGCGGTTGCGGTGGTGATCGTAGTAGCTGGTGGCCCACTGCCAGAGCCGCCAGGGGGACTCGTTCCTGTAGAACTTCTCCCACTCTCCCGGGGCCCGCGAGGGATTGTGGCGGGCCACCGCCAGCACCCGCCCCGATTCGAGCTGAATAAGAGCGGGTTCTCCTCCCGGAACAATGGGGGTGCCCTCCGACCAGGTGCGGCCGCCGTCCTCGGACCGATAGGCGTACACCGTGTGGGGAACTCCCGGGCGGGGATGGCCGATGGGCCAGACCAGGCTCCCGTCCTTCAACTGCGTCACCGGACCCGCCTGAGGGCCGGTCACCGGGATGAATCCCAATGCCGTCCAGGTGCTCCCCTCGTCCTCGGAGCGGTAAACCCGCAGGCCACCCGGCTCGCGGGTGGCGTTGAGAAAGGCGCCGTCCGGAAGCACCGACAGCAACGTCTTGCTGGCGTGGATGATTTCCCAACTGAGCCCCCCGTCCCGGGTGACGGCCACCACCCCGGCCTTGAGCCCGGCATAGATGGCCCCCTGCCGGGTGACCGTCAGGTTGGCTTGGGGATCGGCAAAGAAATCCTCCTGGTCCCCCCAGGGGATCCAGACCCGCTCCGCCGGAATCTGGCGGACTTGCCCCCGGCGGGAATAGGTCACGGCCTGAAGATCGCGGTGCATGACCGGATGGACCACGAACAGGTAGTCCTCCAGCCCGATCGGCGCTCCCGAGCGGGAGCGGACTCGCGCGCGAAACTCCCCCACCCGCTCGAAGGGGTAGCTCAGCTTGCGCTCCTCATACCCGGCCGGCACCGGCTCCTGCAGGCGCTTTTCCAACACGCCCTTCCCTTCCAGGGTCTCGACATTCATCCTCACTCCCCCGCTCCAGGGGAACCCGCTGCTGTTGTAGCTGACCAGAACCAGTTCCAGCGGCTCGTCCACCAGGTGAAGCATGGGCGGCTGGCGGCGTCCTGCCAGCACCGCTTCCACCGGATAGCGCGTGCGGAACTCGGAAGCCTGCGGTCCCTCTTCGAGCTGAACGGCGTCCACCCAGGCCCTGCCCGGACCCCCACCGCCAACCCCCAGGTCTGCCCCTCCATTAG
>VXMN01000051.1:5969-30570 GCA_009841055.1 Acidobacteriota bacterium | reverse complement strand
AACCTCAACTTGACCGCGTTTTTGGAAATCTTGAAGATACCGGCCAGGTCCTCGATGGTAAAGTCCTCCATCTCCTTCAACACCAGCAGCATGCGATCTCCAGGCGGCAGCAGGCTCAGCAAGCGTTCCGAGATCTCCCGAAACTCCACGGTCTTGGCGATATCGGGAAGACGGGATTCCGTGAGCGACGGCAGACTTTCAAAAGCCATGGCCTCGCTTTCGGAAAGATCCGAGTAGTTGATCTGAGGGGTGCGCTTGCGCTTTCGCAAATGGTCATAGCACTGGTTGACGACGATTCGGTAGAGCCAGGCCTGAAAGGAGGAGTCCAGGCGAAACTGAGACAGAGAAAAGTACAGCTTGGTAAAAACCTCCTGCGCGACGTCTTCCACCTCCTCCGGGGATCTCAGGACCTGGTAGATCAGACCGAACACTCGTTGCTGGCAACTGCGGACCAGTTCTTCAAAGGCCTGCACATCGCCCTGCTGGCTGCGTCGAACCAGTTCGGTCTGCGGCGTCATTGTCCTGGCGTTCCCGACCGCACCCCGGCTGTTTGCGCCATACATTCGGTACAACGAAGCCGTGGCTGCTTCGGTTTCTTTTTTTTGGTGGCAGCCGACCCTTCTGCAGGGCCGGCTCATGGAATGGATCCCAACCCCGGTTCCCGGTCAATGGGAACCCCGATGGGCTCCGGCGCCATCGGCGGAGTGGTCCTTATGATTATGACGGTTCCGCAGAGGAACCGGAAGCGGCAGTGCCGGCGAGGGAAGTTTTTCCTTGACGGATTGCAGACGGATGTCTATGCTGACGCTTGTCTGTATTTGGGTTTGGCGAGGATTGCCTGCCTGTCGTCTCCACGATCCACCACCGGTGGTCGCAGGTGGCGGAAAGGAATTTCCAGGATCGCGGGGCAGTTGCCGGCCTTCAGGAGGGCCGCCTCATGAGAGCGTTAACCGAAAAGCAGCGCCGGGTGTACGAATACATTCAGGACTACTTCATCCGTCAGGGATTGCCTCCGTCGGTGAGAGAGGTGGCCCGGGCGCTGGGAAAGTCGGCCCAGGCCATCCAGCAACACATCGAGGTCCTGCGGGCCAAGGGTTATCTGGATCATCAGCCTTCCAAGTCGCGGGCCAACGTGCCGCTGGCAGGGGTCTCGGAGAATGAGCGGGTGGTGGATCTGCCACTGTTGGGTCGCATCCGGGCCGGTCTCCCGATTCTGGCCGAGGAGAACCGGGAGGGGACGATTCCGCTGCCACGCGAATGGGTCGGGGACGAAACCGTCTTTCTGCTCAAGGTGGAAGGGGACAGCATGATCGACGCTCACATTCTGCCGGCGGATATGGTGCTGGTTCGAAAACAGCCCGTGGCCGAAAACGGGGAGATCGTAGTGGCTCGGGTCAACGGAGACGAGGCCACGATGAAACGCTTCCATCGATTGGACGGAAGGATTCGTCTGAAGCCGGAAAACCCCCGCTACCCGGTCATTGAACTGGGGGCGGATGAGGTTGAAATCGTCGGCAAGGTGATCGGAGTCTTCCGGAGGTACTAGTGTCCTGTAACAGAAATAGGATTACCATCTCCGATGGAGGTTCCACCGGGAAACGGTCGGTAGAAGAGGCTCGTCGTGTTTCAGCCAAGTGGCACCGTTGCGCTCTCCCTCCCGGGAACCTCCATCGGCCCTCCGGGTTCGGGCGGAACGGCACCGTCTTCGTCGTCGCTCCTCCTCGCAATGAATAGCATTGGCTCGTCGTCGCTCCTAAAATACGGCGCCGTTGCGCTCCGAAATCTGGCAACCCTATTTCTGTTACAGGACACTAGCATTCGCATCCTGGGGAACGTCGGGTGAATCTTCTCCCGTGTCTTCAGGAAGATCTACGTTTAGGAAAGATGACCAGGAGGTTTCCATGGAACTGACACTGCCGGTGGAGACGGCTGATTGGCTGGACCGATTTCGAGAAAAGATTCACAGAGAGCGTCAGATTCTGGGGATGCTGATCGCCTGGGGATTTGCCGGTGCGGCCTTCGAGATTCACCGCGAAATTGAAGCCCGATTGAAGAGCATGCGGGAAACACAGGGGCAGTCGTTGGATTCTCAAGTCCCTGGCTTCTCCGACTTGCTGGGGCGGGAAATTCGCCGGATTCTCCGCAGCCACTACCTGGAGAGTCTGGGTGTTCCCCTGGCTCGGCAGAACCGCCGTTTTCTCCAGGGCGCCTACCTGAATGGCTTCGAGAAGACGGCCTCCCGCTTGATTCAACTCTATGTCCCCCATTGGGGTGAGCCGCCGGTCATCTCCGAGGACCTGGAAGCAGCCTGATCGACCACTCCTCACAGGGCGGGCGTGAATTTGTCCCTCCACCTGCGCGGCTCCCGGCTGTCGGTTTACCCACGGTCCGGTTCTGGCGTAAAATGGCTCTGGTAGAGCCTTCCTTCCCGACCCGGTGCCGATGATCGAGTTGAGCCAACCCGCGCAGTGCCTGTTCTGTCCTCAGAGGCGCAGGATCGCGCTGATCATGAAGATCGCGCTGGCTGTCAGCGCGGCTCTGATTGTCGGAGTTCTGCTGTTCCTCAGAGCCTGGCAAAGGGAGAGCAGAGCGTCTCCAGCAGTCGCCCGGACCGCCCAAAGGGCTGCGTCCATCGTGCCGAATCAGTCGGCGGCATCTTTGGCCGACTCGATGGAGCCGGGGTTGCTGACGGCTCAGGGCCGGGAGAGGTTGCAGCTCCTGCGCCGGCAGGGTAGCGAGGTCCAGGCGAAGTTGAACGGGTTCCTGGAGAACGGCTTGCCGGATCTGGACAGGTCGCGCCGGTTGTTGAGGGGCCGGCTCAAGGAACTGCTGCTGCAAAAGGTCCTGCTGCTTGGAGAGTACGCGGGCAACCCGGGGGAGACGAGGGGCGCTGAGCGGAGGCAGATCCTATCGGCCGTGGATCGGGAACTGGCGCTGCTCGAGGAACAACTGGCGCTCCTGAATCGGTCCGCTGCCCGGAATTGAACCACTCGCCCCTGAAATTTGCCCCAGCCGCTTCCTTCAGACTCAGGGTTAGTTGCTTACCCTGCCTTTCCCGAAGGAATCCATCTCATGAAGACGCCCGCTTTTCGAGCCTTCAAGTCTTTTTCCGAATTGGCCCGGATTCGTCCTCGATCCCCCAAGGTTGTTCCGGAAAAGCCCAAGGCCCCGGGTGGATTGCCCGAGACTCTCAGCGACGAAGAACTCTTTGCCCGGTCCATGCGGGATGTGGTTCCCCTGGGTTGGAGTTCCATTCCATCCGGGACGACTCCGGCACTGGAGATCCCGGATCCCATCGACGACGAGGAAGAAGGGTTGCGCTTGTTGCAGGAGTTTGTTGCGGGGAAGGGCCGTTTCGACTTGACCATGAGTGGAGAATACCTGGAGGGGACGCCGCATCCCGAGGGCCGCCGCTGGATCGGTGGCCTCAGAAAGGGGCGTTTTTCGGTGCAGGCTCACCTCGATCTCCACGGAATGGTCGCCGTCGAGGCCAGGAAGGCGTTCGGGGATTTCATCCATTCCAGCCTCAAGCGAGGCCACGGTTGTGTTCGCGTGGTTCACGGCCGGGGAAACCACTCGCGGGAAGGTCAGCCGACATTGAAGGACAAGCTGTCGAAATGGCTGGACACGCGGCGCATGAGCCGTCACGTCATCGCCTACGCGTCGGCTCGTCTTGCGGACGGCGGCGGCGGAGCCCTTTATATTCTCTTGCGGCGCCACTGATCTGTCTGTGGAACCATCAAGCTCACCGGCTTCGCGAGGCGGAACTCGATCCTGGCCAAGCCCTCACACCAATGCCGGCAGTGTGGGCCGGAAATTCTATTAATTTCGGAGGTATTGCATGTCCAACCCACCACTGAGCAGCCGAACCATCCTGCAGGGCCGGGATCGCGCCCCCGCACGGTCTTTCCTGAAGGGCATCGGGTATACCGACCAGGACTTGTCCAGGCCCATTGTCGGAATCGCCAATACCTGGATCGAGGCCATGCCCTGCAACTTCCACCTGCGGACTCTGGCCGTAAAGGTCAAGGAAGGCGTGCGTGCTGCCGGCGGGACCCCCATGGAGTTCAACACCATCGCGGTGAGCGATGGAATCACCATGGGTACCGAGGGAATGAAAGCCTCGCTGGTGAGCCGTGAGATTGTGGCGGACTCGATCGAGCTGGTGGGGCGCGGCTACATGTTCGATGCCATGATCGCCCTGGTCGGCTGCGACAAGACGTTGCCGGGAGGCGCCATGGGGCTGATGCGGCTCAATGTGCCTTCGCTGGTGCTGTATGGGGGATCCATCGCCCCGGGGAAGTATCGAGGTCGGGACATCACCATCCAGGATGTCTTCGAAGCCGTGGGTGCCAACGCGGCGGGGCGCATCAGCGATGCCGAGTTGCTGGAGATCGAGAACACGGCCTGTCCGGGGGCCGGTGCCTGCGGCGGCCAGTACACGGCCAACACCATGGCCACGGCCCTCGAGTTCCTGGGCCTGTCTCCAATGGGTTCCTCCAGCGTGCCGGCCACCGACGCCCGCAAGGACGGGGTGGCTTTCCAGGCCGGAGAGCTGGTGATGGACCTGGTCAGGAGCGGCACCCGTCCCGGAGACCTGATTTCTCGCCAATCCTTCGACAACGCCATTGCCAGTGTGGCGGCCACGGGTGGATCCACCAACGCCGTTCTGCACTTTCTGGCGCTGGCCCGGGAAATGGGGGTGGATCTGGAGATCGACGACTTCGACGAGATCAGCTTGCGGACACCCTTGATCGCCGACTTGAAGCCTGGAGGGCGTTTTGTGGCCGTCGATGTCGATAAGGCCGGCGGGGTGCCGGTCATTGCTCAGCGGCTGGTGGAGGGCGGATTCGTGGATCCTGCGCAGAACACCGTGACCGGCCGCACCCTGGGAGAGGAATGCCGCGAGGCCAGAGAAACGCCGGGCCAGGAGGTGTTGCGACCGCTGTCGAATCCCGTCAAGGACACGGGCGGACTGGTGATCCTGCACGGCAACCTGGCCCCGGAAGGATGCGTGATCAAGGTGGCCGGCCACGAGAGGCTCTACCACCGCGGGCCGGCACGGGTCTACGACCGGGAGGAGCCGGCCATGGAGGCCGTGACCCGTGGAGAAATCCAGGCGGGTGACGTGATGGTCATTCGCTACGAGGGTCCTCGCGGGGGACCCGGTATGAGGGAGATGCTGGGGGTTACGGCTGCCGTGGTGGGAGCCGGGCTGGGCGAGAGCGTGGCCCTGATCACCGACGGGCGATTCAGCGGCGCCACCCGAGGGCTGATGGCGGGCCACGTCGCACCCGAGGCAGCCCGCGGCGGCCCTATCGCTGCCGTACGCGAAGGGGACATGATTGTGGTGGACATCGACCGGCGACGGCTGGATGTGGAGCTATCCGAAGAAGAGATCGGGCGGCGCCTGTCCCAATGGACCGAGCCCGAGCCGCGCTATTCCTCAGGCGTGTTCGCCAAGTACATGGCCCTGGTTTCTTCGGCCTCACAGGGAGCGGTCACCAAGCCCGGTGGCGGCTAACCCGAACGGTCCTCCTCTGCCGGGAGGGATCGCCGGCGGGGGCAGGCGGCGCAGGTGAGAGACTCTCCTCTGGAGTCGAGGATGTCGGGACCGCCGCAGGAACCGCGCAAGCAGGGTCTCTTGAAGAAGAGACCCACCGCCATCAGGACCATGACCACGGCGACCACCACCAGCGTGACGAGGAAAAGACTCACGATCCACTCTCCCTTTCCGTGTCCGGACCTGTCCCGGCAGGTTTGGCCGCGAATAGACGCCGGAAGGCCGGCGTTTCCCTCTCCCGGAAGGATCCCTCGCGGGTCCGCACCAGAAACAGCGCCGCCAGGCCCTGCTCGGCTGCCAGGCGATAGCCTTCGTCTTCCCCCAAAACCATCAGGGCCGTGGCATAGCCGTCGGCCCGCATGCAGGAAGCATCCACCACGCTGACGGAGGCCAGGTCGTGCCTCACCGGTCGGCCCGTCCTGGGGTCGATGGTGTGGGAGAGGTGTCCGTCCTCCGCCCGGCGAAAATTTCGGTAGTCTCCGGAGGTGGCGAGGGCCAGGTTCTCCAGGGGAAGAATCCGCTGGAAAGCTCTGCCGCCGGTTACCGGTTTCTCGATCGCGATCCGCCAGGGATTTCCGCCGGCATTGCGGCCGCTGGCTCTCACCTCGCCTCCCAGTTCCACCATATGCCTGGTGAGGCTCATGCCGGCCAGCACGTCCGAGATCCTGTCCACGGCATACCCCTTGGCGATTGCCGAGAGGTCCAGGTAAAGAGCCGGCTCCTGCTTGCGAATCGTGGAGTCCCGAGAATTCAATTCAATTTTGGCCCAACCGCTTCGCAACTTCAACTGCTCGATTTCGGAGGCCGTCGGAAGGGATGTGGGGCCGGGGGCAGGTCCGAACCCCCAGGCATTGACCAGGGGGCCAACCGTGATGTCGAAGGCCCCGCCGGTCACCCGGCTGATTCTTTGGGCCTCGGCCAACACCGTAAAGGTTTCCCGGGACAGCGGCTGGGGGGCGGTTTCCCGCGAGCGGTTCAGTCGGGAAATCTCGGAAGCCTCCAGGTAGGTAGACATCTTGCCGTCGACAACCTGCAGTTGCGCCTGAATGGCCTCGCCCACCGCCTCCTGCCGTTGTTCCGGGAACGGGGAGGCCACCACTTTCACCTCGAAAGTGGTTCCCATGCTGCTCCCCTGGAATCGGTATTCCCGGGTAGAGTCGGGCGACTGACATCCCGCTACGACGGTCAGCAGGACCAGCAGGAGATTCCGAGCAGCGAATCCGGGACTGTCCGGCAGTCGGCCGGCATGAACGGCCAACTTCGAAGTCGTAGGGAGTCTCCTCTCTATACCGTGGGCGTTCCGCTTCATAATCTGCTCGGCTGATGCTGGGCGAGACGTGCTGCCGCCGCGTTCGCGGCTGTCAAGGAAGCTGGCTCATGCAACGTGATTGCAGATGAGTAACGAGCTTGCGCTTGAGTCTGGTATGCTGTTATTTGCTGCCGCCGCATTCGCGGCTCAACTCCCCTACGCGACGTTGCCCGATGGCTCCCCCCGGGCTCCTGCCCGGGGCATTATTCCAAATAGATAAGCACGTTTCCCCTTGCAGCATTGTGGGTTAGGTGAGAGCTGCGAAGCTGCGGTTGGCGTGGGTAACTTGGCGAGACGCCCCTTACAAGCCATCCTTATAGAGCTGCGAAGCTGCGTCTCAGGGTAGCCCCGGGTGTCAACCCGGGGTCGTATCGGTTCTGCGTCAACCCAGCCGCGAATGCGGCGAATAGAAAGCACCCGTTCACGACCGCACTGCTTCCCCAAAGAAACACCGCCCCACGTCGCGCCTACCCGCTGCCGCTGCCCGCGCAGCTTTTCGGAGCCCCGGGTGTCAACCCGGGGTCGTATGGGTCCGCGCCAACCCAGCCGCGAATGCGGCGAATAGGAAGCACCCGTTCGGGAACGCATTGCTCCCCCAATGAAACGCCGCCCCACGTCACGTTTTTCCGCTGTCGTTGCTTCGGCGACGCGTTGGTTGCGCCGTTGGACGACGCACAACCCTTCCAGATTGACACCCAACCCAGCCCGGGGGCGTCCAATCCCACGCTGACACAGCCGCGTAGCCAGCAAATCAGGCGCACCCCTGCGAAGCCCACACCCCCCAAAGCACCGCCAAACACGGCCCTTGCTCCCGTAACTGTTCTCAAGAATGCGAGCTCGACCGCGAAATCCGACACTAGCCGCCGAAGTCGTCGAAGGCGATGTTTTCCGGCTCTACCCCCAGGTCGTCCAGCATCTTGAAGCAGGCGTTCATCATCGGGGGGGGACCACAGATATAGTACTCGATGTCTTCCGGGGCGGGGTGGTCCTTGAGGTAGTTGTCATAGAGGACCTGGTGGATGAAACCGGTGTAGCCGGTCCACTGGTCCTCGGGCAGGGGTTCCGATAAGGCCAGATGCCATTCGAAGTTGGAGTTTTCAGACTGGATCTGGTTGAAGTCATCGTTGTAAAAGGCTTCGCGCAGGCTGCGAGCCCCGTACCAGAAGCTGACCTTCCGTTTCGTGTTCAAGCGGCGAAACTGGTCGAAGATGTGGGAGCGCATGGGAGCCATTCCGGCGCCGCCGCCGATGAAGACCATTTCCGCCGGGGTGTCCTTGGCGAAGAACTCGCCGAACGGGCCTGAAATGGTGACGTCGTCACCCGGCTTCAGGCTGAAGGTGTAGGAGGACATCTTTCCGGGAGGCGTGCCCTTGGGGCTGCGGGGAGGCGGGGTGGCCACCCGGATGTTGAGCATGATGATGCCCTTTTCCTCCGGGTAGTTGGCCATGGAGTAGGCTCTGTCGACGGGCTCCTCCACCGTGGACTGGATCTCCCAGAGATTGAACCGGTCCCAGTCCTGGCGGAACTCTTCCTCGATCTCGAAGTCCTTGTACCCGACGGTGTGGGGAGGGCAGGTGATCTGGATGTACCCTCCCGCCCGGAACGGTACTTCTTCGCCGGCAGGCAGCTCCAGCACCAGCTCCTTGATGAAGGTGGCCACGTTCTCGTTCGATCGCACCTTGCAGCGCCACTGGCGAACGCTGAAGACCTCGGGCGGGACACCGATCTTCAGGTCCTGCTTGACCTTGACCTGACAGGAGAGCCGGCACCCTTCCCGAGCCTCCTTGCGGGTGATGTGGGGGGGCTCGGTGGGCAGCATGGCGCCGCCGCCCTCGAAGACGTCCACCTTGCAGACGCCGCAGCTCCCCTTGCCCCCGCAGGCCGAAGGGATGAAGATCTTTTGGGCTGCCAGGGCGCCCAGCAAGGTCCCTCCCGCGGGTACCTTGATGGTGTTGTCGGCGTCGTCGTTGATCACGATGTCGACTTCGCCGCCGGCCACCAGCTTGCTCCTGGCGACCATCAACACCACCACCAGCGAAAGGATGACCACGGTGAACATGATCACGCCCAGAATCACAGTCACAGTCATGAGGAACCATCCCTCCTGCGCACTACGGAACTCGGGCCTGTCGGGCCGGCTTGTCGCCTAGAGCTGAATGCCTCCAAAGGCCATGAACCCGATGGCCATCAGGCCGGTCAGGATAAAGGTCATGCCCAACCCCCTCAGCGCCGGGGGAACGTTGCTGTAGTGCATTCTTTCCCGGATGGAGGCCAGCGCCACCACCGCCAGGAACCACCCGATCCCGGAACCCAGCCCGAATACCACGCTCTCGCCGAAGTTGTAGTCCCGCTCCACCATGAAGAGCGAAGCGCCCAGAATGGCGCAGTTGACGGCGATCAGGGGCAAAAACACACCCAGCGCCGCGTAGAGGGTGGGGACGAAGCGGTCCAGGGTCATTTCCACGATCTGGACCATGGCGGCAATGGTTCCGATATAGCAGAGGAATCCCAGAAAGGAGAGGTCGTAGCCGGCCAGATCGGGATGGAGCCAGGACAGTGCCCCGCCCGTGAGGGCGTAATTGAACAGCAGGTTGTTGATCGGCACGGTCACGGTGAGTACGAAGATCACCGCCAGGCCCAGGCCGATAGCGGTGTTGATCTTCTTGGATACCGCCAGGAACGAGCACATGCCCAGAAAGAAGGCCAGGGCCATGTTCTCCACGAAAATCGTCTTGACCGCCAGACCGAGGTAATGTTCCAGCATGCCGTTCAGCCCTCCTCTTCCACCTGGTCGTGCTTCCAGACACGCAGCGCCCAGATGAAGCCGCCGATAATGAAAAATGCGCCGGCCGACAACGTCATCAATCCGTTGGGCGAGTACCACCCGCCCTCCGTCGCCAGCGGGAACACGGTGTGGCCAAAGAGTTTTCCGGACCCCAGCAGTTCCCGGAAGAAGCCGGTGGCCAGCAGTATCAGGCTGTAACCGAAGCCGTTGCCCAGGCCGTCCATGATGCTCAGGCTGGGCCGATTCTGCATGGCAAAGGCTTCAGCCCGCCCCATGATGATGCAGTTGGTGATGATCAAACCCACGAACACCGACAGTTGCTTGCTGATGTCGTAGAGGTAGGCCTTCAGGAACTGATCGGCGATGATCACCAGGGACGAGATGATGGTCAACTGCACGATGATGCGGATGGAGCTGGGGATATTGTTGCGAAGCAGGCTGACGAAGAAGTTGGAAAAGGTCAGAACGAAGATCACCGCCCCGCACATCACCACCGAGGTCTCCATCTTGGTGGTCACGGCCAGGGCCGAACAGATCCCCAGCACCTGCAGGGCGATGGGGTTGTTTTCAAAGAGTGGA
This sequence comes from Acidobacteriota bacterium, assembly GCA_009841055.1. Taxonomy (GTDB): domain Bacteria; phylum Acidobacteriota; class Terriglobia; order Versatilivoradales; family Versatilivoraceae; genus Versatilivorator. Next base: position 20,334 of record VXMN01000051.1, on the reverse strand, counting down.
TCGAGTAGCGCCTTGCGCCCGGGACCTGCCATTTCGCTTCCTCAGGATGACTCGCGACTGTTGCGAAGTCTCTTCAAATAGGGTCCGAATCCGTTTTCTCCCAGCCAGAACCGCAGCATGTTGGTGACACCCCGGCTGGTAATGGTGGCCCCTGCCAGTCCGTCGACGCGATGAGGGTCCTCCTCGGGAGGACCGGCCTGCCCCTTGATCACTTCGATCACCGTTTGACCGGCGCTGTCGAAGGCGATCCGGCCGGGCCAGCGGGCCTTCCAGCGGGGATTGTCCACCTCGCCCCCCAATCCCGGGGTCTCGCCGTGTTGGTAATAGGTGAGTCCCCGCACCGTCCTGGTATCGGCGTCCAGGGACAGGAACCCGTAGAGGGTGGACCAGAGTCCGTATCCCTCGACGGGCAGCACCACCATCTGCATTTCCCCGGACTCGTTCAGGACCTGGTAGACCACGGCGTGATTGGGCACGCGGCTGATGCTCGAGTTGTTGGGCGGGGCTTCACGGCTGGCATCGGGATCGTTGCGGGCTTTCCTCTGATCGAAGGTGGCGGGGTCGATGCCGGGAACCGCCTCTCCGGACTGCAGGTCGATGACCACCGGTTTCACCACCCGGAACAGTTCCTGAACCCGGGCGGCGTCCAGCTTGTCGGAGGCTTGAGCCAGGCCTGCCGACAGCAGGACGTTCTTGCGCTTGTCCAGGGCCGCGTTGGCCTGCTGCATTTCGCTGAGCGACACCGCCGAGGAGGAGACCAGCACGGCGCAGACGACGCAAATCAGGCCGGCGAAGAGAATGGTGTAGCCGACGCTATGCTGCATAGCGGGCCCTCCTGCGCTTGACGTTGGCCTGAACCACGAAGTAATCGATCAGGCCGGCAAACAGATTGACGAACAGAATGGCCAGCATCATCCCCTCGGGGTAGGCCGGGTTGACCACCCGGATCAGGATAGCCAGGATCCCGATGCACAGACCGTAGATGTACTTCCCGGCGTTGGAGTGGGAAGCCGAGACCGGGTCGGTGGCCATGTAGACCGCTCCGAAGGCCCACCCCCCCAGGACCACGTGCCAACCGAAGGGAACCGCCAGCAGGGGATTGGTGTCGGAGGCGATCGCATTGAGCAGGGTCGAGGCCGCCAGGGAGCCCAGCACCACACTCAACATGATGCGCCAGGAGCCCACCTTTGTCACGATCAGAATCAAGGCTCCGATGAGGCACCCCAGGGTCGAGGTTTCGCCCATGGACCCGGGGATCAGTCCCAGGAAGGCGTCCCACCAGCTCAGTCCATCCAGGAGCACCTGGTGCCCCAGGGTCGCCGCTTCGGCCAGCCAGGTCGCCCCGCTGACGCCGTCGGCGCTGGTTTGGGCCGCCACCCAGACCTTGTCCCCCGAGATCTCGGCGGGATAGGCAAAGAAGAGGAAGGCCCTGGCGGTCAGCGCCGGGTTCAGGATATTCATTCCCGTCCCCCCGAAGATCTCCTTGCCGATGATGATCCCGAAGGCAATGCCCAGGGCCACCTGCCATAGGGGAATGGTTGGCGGCAGGGTCAGAGGGAAGAGCATTCCCGTCACAAGGAATCCCTCGTTGATTTCGTGCCTGCGGACGACAGAGAAAAGGGCTTCGCAGTGGCCCCCGATCAGGAAGGTGACCAGCAGCACGGGAAGGTAGTAGAGCGCCCCGTGCAGCATGCAGGCCAATGGGTCTCCGGGATCGAACCCGCCCAGTCCCAACTGGATCATGACCGCCGTCTGCCAGGTTTCCAGGGGCAGGGCGCCCTGGGAGATGGCGCGATGGGCCTGCAGGCCGGTGTTGTACATGGCCATGAACACCGCGGGAATGAGAGCGATGACCACCGTCACCATCATGCGCTTCAGGTCGAGTCCGTCCCGGACGTGGGAGCTTCCCTTGGTGACCTGTCCCGGCGTAAACAGGAAGGTGTCCAGCGCTTCGTAGAAGGGATAGGCGCGTTCCAGCGCGCCGCCCTTGTGGAAGTGCTTGGCCTGTGAATCCAGAATGGTGCGCAGGAACTTCATCAGCCTTCCTTCTCGATAGTGGTCAGAACCTGTCGCAAGAGGGGGCCATATTCGACCTTGCCGGGGCAGACGAACGAACACAAGGCCAGATCTTCCTCATCCAGTTCCAGGCACCCCAGTTCTTCGGCCTTCTCGGTGTCGCCGGCCAGCAGGGCCCTCAGCACGAACGTGGGAAGGATGTCGAAGGGAAAGACGCGCTCGTACATCCCGATGGGAACCATGGCCCTGGCGGATCCGTTGGTCGAGGTGGTGAAGCGGAATTTCCTGCCCGGGAGCAGCCTCGACAGGTAGGTGTTGATCGTGGAATAGCGACTGATCCCGGGTGAGAGCCACCCCAGAAACTCCCGGGAGCGGTTTTCCGGGAGAACGGAAATCTGCTGATGATAGCGCCCCAGGAAGCCGAAGATTTCGCCCGAGGCTGTCCGGCCGGACAGGACCGACCCCGAGATGATGCGGGATTCGCCCTCGGTCAATTCTCCCTGGGTGAGGTCCCTGGTGGAGGCGCCCAAGCGGGTCCTGAGCAAGCGAGGCCGCCTGACCGAAGGACCGGCCAGAGAGATGATTCGCTCCGGGTGCAACTGGCCGTCCCCGAAGAGTCTGCCGGTTTCCACCACGTCCTGGAAGTTCAAATGCCAGACCAGGCGATTCCTGTCCACCGGGTCGAGGTTGTGAATGTGGAAGCCGACAGTGCCCGAAGGATGAGGGCCTCTGAACTCTTCCCGGCGGAACTGGGAGTCGGAAGGAACCGGAAACCCGCTTCCCGGACTCTCGCAAACGAAGACCGGTCCTTGAGTCAGCTTGGCCACGGCCCGCAATCCCCGCTCGAAGGCATCCTCCTGTCCCTCCAGCGCCAGGCGGGCAGGGAGGGCGTGGGGGTTGCTGTCCATGGCGGTGACGAAGATCGAGCGCGGGCTTTCGGCCGGGTTGGCCACCCTGCCGAAGGGCCGAGCCCTCAACGCCGTCCAGAGGCCGGATTCGAGCAGCAGTTCCTGGACTTCCGTCCTGGTGAGGGAACCGGGGTGTCGTCCGGTATAGGCGCTGAAGCTGACGCTGTCGGCGCGGCCCCCCGACTCGGAGGCGTCCAGTTGAATCACCAGCGACTGAAGAGCGCGACGCTCTCCCCGGTGAATGGCCGTCACCCGGCCCGAGCCCGGCGAGGTGTACCGAACCCCGGAGGTCTTCTTGTCCTCGAAAAGGAGCTGGCCGCGACGAACTTCGTCCCCAACCTGCACGTGCATGGTCGGGCTCATGCCCGGGTAGTCGGCGGCCAGCAAGGCCACCTGATGCGCAGGCGAGGACGTCTCGATCCGGTGCTCGGGCTCCCCGGCGATTGGAAGATCCAGACCTTTGGTGTTCCAGTGAATCATGCGACCTGTGGGTGGGGCCCCCGGAAAGTGCGGCCCGGCGTTGGGAGCCGTCGAGCGGTTTCCGCCAATTCGGGGCCGCCTTCCGAGATCATCTCATGGGGCTGTGGCGCCATCAACCGTCCGGTCTCCTCTATTGTCCGGTGCCGGGCAGAGAGATACAGCCACCGCTGCGACGGCGGCGGAAGCATCGATCGAGGACGTCGACGTTCGAGTGTACGTGGAATTCAAGGCGGGCAACGGAAACCATCATCCCTTACGCCATGTTGTGAATAATCTCACAAACGAGAGCTTAACACCATGACGCCACAGAAAACAATCGAAAGTGGAGGCGATTCGCGGAGAAATTCCGGTTGAATGGTTTCGCTGTCCTTGCACCGTGGCCCGCTTATGTACTCTTGCCTTCAGAGGGTACAATCAAGGGCCTGACGTGGAGCCGGCAGGATCAGGGACTCTATTGTTTTCAGTTGCGCCACCGGAACCCGGGGAAAGGAATGACGCACCATGTTGATGAATCTGCGGCCGTTTTGGTCGGATATGGGAATCGGTCTTTATTGGCAACTCATGGCAGTCTGGTTCGTAGCAGCGGCCCTGATGGGCTGTTCCGCCTCCGGACCGGGCAACCCGAAAGTGCCCAAGGGGGCCAAGAGCTCGGGTGGAAAGCAAGCTCGGATCGAAACGGAAATGGGCAACATTACCATCGAATTCTACGCGGACGATTCTCCCACGGCGGTGGAGAACTTTCGCCTGCTGGCCGAGCACGGCTACTATGACGGGCTCACCTTTCACCGGGTGGTGGAAGGATTCATGATCCAGGGGGGAGATCCCCGGGGGGATGGGACCGGAGGCGAAAGTGCCTGGGGAGGCGAATTCGACGACGACATCGACCGCGGCTCCGCCCTGTACCGGCGGGGCTATCGCCGCGGCATTGTAGCCATGGCCAACGCCGGCCCCGATACCAACGGCAGCCAGTTCTTCATCATGCACGGCAACTCGCGGCTGCAGCCCAACTACGTGATCTTCGGCAACGTGGTGGAAGGCCTTCCGGTAGTGGATGCTTTGGCAAGTGTTCCGACGGCCCGCAGCAGCAGCGGCGAGATGAGCCGGCCCACCCGGCCTCTGGTGATTCGAAAGGTTGAAATCCTGCCGTAGACGCCACGGCTATTCCGTTTCCGCCTCGTACACCGGATCGCCCCGGTGAAGCCGCACGGCGATTCGAAGGGTCTGGTTGAGGGCCCGCTGGGTCGGTGCGTGGCCGGCAAGGTATCGGGCAGCCGCGACCATGACCAGCCGCTTTTCTTCGTCATCCTCCAACTCTTCGTGCTGACGAATCGCGGCTTCCAGGACCTGGAAGCTGTGGAACTCGGCGTCCTCGCGGAGCAGACTCTCGGTCAACGTGCGGAAGAGCGCGGCGTTGCCGCCCCGGCCGTGCAGGTAGCTGTAGACCCTTTGGCCGGCAGCGTCGGTCTGTTGCTGAACGTTCATCAGGTTGAGCAGGTCCTTCAGGGCAGCCTCCGGGCGGTCGCTCGCTTTCCCGTTGCCCGATGGCATTCGGGCGGGGGGGATGTTGAAGAAACGGTCGAGATAGCACCGCATTGCGCCGTGGAAGACGCCGCGGAGGAGGTCGGCCGATTCGGTCCGCTTGAGCAACTGATGAAACGCATTGGCATAGGTGAAGGTGTGGAGCGCCGCGATCCAGTCCGCGAACTCGTTCTGGACGTGGAAGCGCACGATCCGGAGCGCGGCAGCATAGGCAACGGCCTGCGCCAGTTGCACCGGCCTGGCTCCTTCGCGCAAGGCGCCCTTGAGCGCGTCCAGGCAGGCGAGCGGATCATCCACGAGGAGTTGATCGGTGAAATCCGGCCCGCGGACCCAGGTCTTCCCCTCGCCTTCAGCCAGCATGGCGGGAAGCTCTTCGAAGGTGCCGCGCAACACCGGAAGAAGGTCGATAGGATGGCGCCAGGCATTCCGCTCCTCGCTGCGGACTGCGGTGCACAGCCGGTGGACCAGAGACGGCAGAATCCGGTCCGCATGATCCCATCCGATACGGTCGAGCAGTTCGAACGCCTTGTTGATGAAGTCGACCACGTGGCCGCCGTCGAGATAGAAATGGTCAGTGGCCGCGGTCACGATCATGTCGGCGATGTCGGCGTCGGACATGCCCTTCTGCACCGCGGTCAGCAGGCACCGTTCCGCCCCCTCAGTGCTGCGGACCTCGACAAAGTAGCGCAGCCAGCGCTTGAGGTGCTCGTGGGGAATCTCCTCGTTGTCCAGGGGGCTGATCTCGAACTTGGGCGTCATTCCCGCACAGTCCCGCGCGACGTGAACCAGTCCGTGAAACAAGGGTGCGATCCGGTCATCCCCTTCCAGGTGATCGCAGAGGTTGGCCATGGCGCTGAGGATGGTCAGACCCGAAGCCCAGTCCTGCCGGTGCCGCACGCCGTAGAGCGCGCCGAGCTTCGCGATCTCGTCAGGCGTGACGCCGCTGTGCAGGAGGCCGATGACCGATTTGCCGATGATGAGGCTGAGATTCTGCTCCATCCCTTCCCGAAGCCGGCGCGACCAACGTGCGACCGGATCCCGCTGCGGCCTGGCCGTGCTCAGATAGACCTCGCCCCCCTTGACCCTGACCGGGTAGGCATCCACATCGTCAGCGAACAGATTGAAGGTACAGCCGCTGGCCAGGTCGAAGCGGGCGTGATGCCAATGACAGGTGAGAATCCCGTCCTCGACCGTGCCGCGATTCAGGGGAAAGCCCATGTGAGGACACCGGTTGTCTACCGCGTAGATCCTGCCTTCGTGATGGAACAGTACGATCGGGACGGGACCGTCCGTGACGAGGAGCGGACTCCTGGCCTGCACTTCTGCCAAAGACCCGACGTGCAGCGTTGGGGACGTTGTTGAATTACTGGAATAACTTCGATCGGTTGCTCCCGATTTGCTTTTGTTCAATTGCGTCACCTATGCACTCTTTACAAGTTATTCCAGTAATTCAACAACGTCCCCTATTCTTCCCTGGAAAGAAACCTCTGGACGTACTCGCCGACGGCTTCCCGGGTGCTGGGGAAGGCGAGTTCCTGCCAGGGAATGTCCTCGGGGGTGAAGAGCCTCACGTCGAGGCACTCATCGCCGGCTTCGAGCTTGCCGCCGATGACCTCGGCGGCGTAGACCACCAGAATGACCGGACTCCCCGAATAGGAGTAGACGTTAAGCAGGCTGACCAGGCGCACTTCCAGGTGCGCCTCTTCCCTGGTCTCCCGGACCGCCGCATCCCGGACGGCTTCGCCCCGGTCCACGAACCCGCCCGGGAACACCCATTTACCGTAGCTGGGCTCGATGGATCGCTGCAGCAACGGGATTTTGCCGTCGATGGTGAAGAGGGTGCCGGCGGCGACCTTGGGGTCCAGGAAGAAGACGAAGCCGCAAACGGTGCAGACCAGGCGTTCCGGCTCGGTCGCCTTCAGCTTTCGGGAGGTCAGCGGGCCGCCGCAACGGGGACAGAAAGAGTATTCCATCGCTAGAGATCCGTGGGCGAAAAACCGATGCTGCGGTCCTCGCGTTCGACCCAGAAGGCGATGGGTCTGGCAAGATTGTTGATCTGAACCCTCACGATCACCCCGCTGCCCTGGGACTCCGATTCGACGATCTTGAAGTAGCGGACCTTTCCGTAATATCCGTCTTCTCCCCAGTCCTGAAGGAAGTCCTTGAAGGTGTACTGCTCGGTGGGGCCCCAGATCTGATAGGCCGCCTCCAGGTCTCCCTGTTGCAGGGCCTCGAAACACTTTTGCACGGCGCGCTCTTCCCGAAAGTTGGCGAAGAAATAGATCAGAATGCCCAGAGCGACCGCGGCTCCCGCCAGAATCAGGGGCGTTTTCAAGAGTCGGTTCTTACCCGGTTGCACCATGTCTCCAATCCATCAGCCCGGGCTACCGAAACTGCAGGCGCCCGCCCGGACCGCAATTCTCTCCTACAAATAGCGAGGCCGTTCCAGCAGTCTCATGGCGATGGTCAAGGATTGACCGCCGCGGTAGATCTTGAGATCGATCGTTTCTCCGGGCCGCCTCTTGCCGACGATCAGTCTCAGGCGAGCGATGGAGTCGACCGCTTGACCGTCGGCTTCCACAATAATATCCCCTCCCAGGAGGAGCCGCCTGTTGCCCACCCGATAGGTGCGTTTTCCGCCCCGGACCCCCGCTTCGGAAAAGGAGTCTCCACTGGCCAAACGGGCTACCAGGACACCCTGAGTCACCGGAAGATCCAGGATTCGAGCCAGGCGCGGGGTGATGCGATAGCCCTCCAGGCGTGCGAAGGGGCGCCGCACCCTTCCGGTCGAGATCAGGTCGGGGATGATGCGCCTGGCGGTGTCCACCGGCACGGCGAAGCCGATGCCGATGCTGCCGCCGCTGGTGGAAAAGATCTGGGTGTTGATGCCGATCATCTCCCCCCGGGCGTTGAGCAAAGGGCCTCCGGAATTTCCCGGATTGATGGCGGCATCGGTCTGGATGACGTCGTCGATCAGCCGGCCTCTCGGGTCCTGTATCGACCGCTGCAGGGAGCTGATCACCCCCACGGTCAGGGTTCCCTGCAGTCCGAAGGGGTTTCCAATGGCCAGCGCCTTCTGCCCCACCCTCAGATCGGCGGAGTCTCCCAACGGGACGACGGTAAGCGGGGCGTTGGCGGGATCGATCTTGATGATGGCCAGGTCGTTGGGGGGATCCGCACCAATCACCTTGGCTTCGAACTTGCGCTCTTCGGTCAGCAGCGTTACTTCCAGGAGTCGAGCTTCTTCGATCACGTGGTAGTTGGTCAGGATGTGTCCCTGGGCGTCGATGATGGACCCGGACCCGGAACCCTGCTGGGGGACGGCACTGAAGAAGAAGTCAAATCCGAGGGTGGTGGAGGTGATGTTGACCACGCCCGGACTCACCCGGCGGTAGATCTCGATATTTTCGGATTCGTCCTGGCTGAGGGGGCCGTCGGGCAGCGGGGCGGCCACGACGCTGGCGGATTGACCGGGATAGGAAGCGGGCCGCGGGTCCTCGCGGGACGGGCGCGCCAGCAGCCAGGTCAGGGCGGAGGCCAGGGCCAGCAGTAACACCAGCGTCGACAAGCGAAGGGTCAGCTTCATGGCCTATCGGGAACAGGAACCCTGTGCGGTTACTCCGGTTTTTTTACCTATTGAACATCGATGCACAGGATGCACAGGATTAACAGGACGAGAGCTTGCTGCATCAGAAGCCGGCTCGGGTGATGAACCGGTCCGGGATTGCGGATGCCCAGGATTACAGGACACGAGACTCCCAAGACCCTATCCTGTGTATCCTGTATATCCTGTGCATCGATGTTAATAATCCTTAGTGGCAGTGCGCGCCGTTGAAGCAGATCGGTCTCGCTTCGTGTCCCTTCGTGGTCCTTCGTGTGTCTTCGTGGATAACTCTTTTTTCTTTTGTTTCAGACAAGTCCGAAGTGGAATTGCCTCTGTTACCCCAGGAGTTCCTCGATGGTCCGTCGGGTCTCCTTCATGTAGGAGGGTCGAAAGCCGTCGTACCTTTTGACGATCGCTCCCTGCTGATTCACGATGAAGGTGGTCGGAATGGCGCGGACGCCTCCGAAATCGTCTCCCAACGAGGGGGCTCCCGCCACCACCGGGTATTTCATGCGGTGCCGCCGGATGAACCGCCGGACCTCTTCCGGGTCACCCGAGTCCATGGAGATGCCCAGGATTTCCACCCCCTTGGAACGAAAATCCCTGTACAGGTCATTCAAGTGCGGAATCTCGTACACGCAAGGCGTGCACCAGGTGGCCCAGAAATTCACCACCAGGATCTTCTGGTCATAGTCCTGAGAGCTTATCGTTTCTCCCGCCAGCGTCATCAGTGAGAAGTCGGGCAAGCTCGAGACCTGGCGAGACCCCTGCGCCCCGGGTCCGGTAGTGGTGGGGAAAACACAGGACCAGGAGAATCCCTGCAGCAGACAGAGCGCGACTGCAAGGAAGCGGCTTCTCCCGGCACTGGTGGGAAACAGGTTCATCAACTCTCCCGGCAATACCCCTGAACGGTTCGCCTGCTCATTGTAAGTGCCACCCGCTCGGGCGCACAAGATTGCAGCGGAGACACCGCCGTCTCCGGTGCGCTCCGGAGAGAGGAACGATTGTCCCGGCTGGAGTTGGAGGAGTCCTGGATTCGTTGAATCCGGGTCAGAAAACGGTCCGCCGGTTCGAATCCTTCCAGGCGCAGATCGGTGCGTTCCCGGCCCGAGGAGTCCAGGAAGAGAATCGTGGGTACTCCCAGGATGCCGAAACGCCCGCGGGCGCGTTCGGTCTCCGAGCCCGATTCAATCAGGGTCAGGTCGAGCTTGAGCCTGACCAGGCCGTCGGCGGCGCTTCGCACCTCGGGATCGGTGAAGGTGAACGTGTCCAGTTCCTTGCAGGGCAGGCACCAGTCGGCGTAGGCGTCGATCATCACCGATTTCCCCTCTTGGCGGGCCTGGGCCAATGCCTCCTCTGAATAGGTTTCCCAAACAATACTTTCCTTGGGTTCACCCGGAATCAGCAGCACCGCCGCCAGCCCCAGGCCCGCTCCCACGCAGACCAATAGCCCGGCAAAGACCCGGGAGGCTGCGCGCCGGGCCTCCACCAGAACCAGGTAGGCCGCCGAAGCCGCCAGGAAGGCCACCAGTGCCCAGGCGGCGGCGTGGCCCATGAGAGGGCTGAGAAAGTAGAGAGCCATGCCCAGCAGAATCAGGCCGAAGAAGCGTCGTACGGTCTCCATCCATTGCCCGGAGCGGGGAAGCTTTTTCAGGGCTCCCGAGAAGGTCCCCAGAACCAGGTAGGGAAGCCCCAGTCCCAGAGCCAGGACGAAGAACATGAAAAATCCATAGGCCGGTTCTCCCCGGTTGCTGACGTGGACCAGCAATCCGATCACGAACGGACCGATGCAGGGCGCCGCCACAATGCCCATGGTGAGCCCCATCATCAGCGCTCCCAGGTTCCCCTGGGAGCTTTGGGGGACAAGGCGATTGAAGCTGACCGGCAGGCGGAACTCATAGAGTCCGAACATGGAGAGCGCCATGGCCACCATGAGGCCTGCCAGGCCCAGCAGCACCAGGGGGTGTTGGAGGGCCGCACCGAAGATCCCCTGGGTCAGGGAGGCCGCCACACCCAACAGGGAGTAGGTGATCGCCATGCCCAGGACGTAGGTGGCAGCCATCAGAAAGGTGCGGCTCAGCCGTCCCTCGGTCTGGTTGCTGAAGAACCCGATGGTGATGGGAATGATGGGGTAGACGCAGGGGGTGGTATTGAGAGCCAGTCCCGCCAGAAACACCAGCCCCAGGGTCACCAGCAGTCCCTGGCGGGCGATGGTTTCAGACAGCGTGTCCTCTCGCCGGGCGCCTGCAAACTCCTGAAGCGCCCCCGGCTCCGAGCCTGAGGCGTTCGGGTTCGTCCCGGGCGCCTGAAACAGTTCCTGGTGGATCGGATTGGGAGCGACACCGGCTTCAAGGACCTCGAGGGAGACGGAGAAGGGAAGGTTGACCGGAGCCAGGCACTGGTTGTGGCTGCAGGCCTGGACCGTTACCTTGCCCCGCACCGGGATCGACCCGGCATTTTCGACTTGGACAACTTCGCCTGCGGCGGCAATGGTGATCCGCCCCTCGTAGACGTCCAGCGGTTGCCCGGGGGCGAATTCGAAAGTCTGACTGATGGGCTGCGGGTATCGGGGTTCGGCCATTCGGACGGCTTCGGAGGTGTCGAAGGTCAACCGGGTGGGAATCAGATATTCCAGGGAAGGGACGTGGGCGTTGATGTGATATCCCGGCTGAATGGCCAGAACAATGGCAATTTGAAAGGAATCTCCGACGCGCACGCCGTCTACGGAGGGGAAGGCCTCGAGACTGACCACACGGCGGCTGCCCTGGGCCGAAAGGTGAAGCTGAGCCAGGGCCAGGCAAAGGAAGAGCCCGCAGATCCAGCCCGATCGAATGGTGAAGCGGTTCAGCAACTGGCCTTCTCCGCCTCCAGTGTTTCCAGCAGCCGGTCCACCTGGCGCCGGGTGTGCTCGAGGGTTCCCGAATTGTCGATCACGACAGTGGCGAGCGACAGCTTGGCCTGCAAGGGCCACTGCAGCCCGATGCGCTGCAGGGCCTGGGCCCGGGAGAGCCGATTTCTCGCCATCAGGCGCTCCACCTGCTGGTCGACGCCGCAACTGACCACAATCAGGTGTTTGAATTGCTTGTGGAAGCCGGACTCGATCATGAGCGAGGCGTCCACCACCGCCTTCGACAGCGGATGGGATTGTTCCATCCGGTCGAGTTGCTCCAGAATGCTCCGGATGACTTCCGGATGCACCAGGGCGTTCAGCTCCTGCAGGCGGGCAGGGTCGTTGAACACCACCCGGCCCAGAATGTTTCGGTCGATTTCTCCGTCCGCATCCAGGATCCGGGTGCCGAAGGCCGCCACCACCGGGTCGAAACAGGGTTGCCCCTTCCGAATCAGTCCGTGGGCGACGCGGTCCGCGTCAATCACCCTGAATCCGTGCTCTGCGAGCCGGTCGCAGACCGTTGATTTCCCGGTGGCGATACCCCCTGTCAAGCCTACTCTAAGCATAGCTCAGGGCCGTTGAAGTTTCTATTTCCGAGACAGAACACCAGCGGCCTGAACCGTGTTCTTCATCAGGAGTGCGATGGTCAGTGGGCCGACCCCTCCGGGAACCGGGGTGGCGGCGGAGGCCACTCCGGAGACGCCGGACCACTGGACATCTCCCACCAGGATCGAGTGGATTCCCTTGCCGCGGTTGCGTTCATATCGAGGCTTCAGCGACGGGTCTTCAGCAAGCAGGCTTTCCAGTGCGGCTCCCTCGACCCGGTTGATTCCGACATCGATGACCACCGCCCCGGGCATGACGAAATCCGCCGTCACCATGGCCGGTCTTCCCACGGCAGCCACCAGGATGTCCGCGGATCGGGCGACGGTCGCCAGGTCCCGGGTTCTGGAGTGACAGAAGGTTACCGTGGCGTGCTGTTGCAGCAACAGCAGGCCCAACGGTTTGCCTACCAGGTTGCTGCGCCCGATCACCACGGCGCGAGCGCCGCGGAGGGGAACTCTTTCCCGGCGCAGGATCTCCATGACGCCGCTCGGGGTGCAGGGTCGCAAGCCCTCCCGTCCCAGAGCCAGCGCTCCGGCATTCATGGGATGCAGGCCATCCACGTCCTTGGCGGGATCGATGGCCAGCAGCACCGCTTGCTCGTCTATCCGGGCCGGCAACGGCAACTGAACCAGGATGCCGTGGATCGAGCTCCTGCGGTTCAGATCGGAGACGCATTGAAGGAGCCGGGCCGTAGTGGTTTCCTCCGGCAATGCCACCAGTTCACTGAACACGCCCAGCGATTGGCAGGCCTTGATCTTGTTCCTGACGTAGACGCGCGAAGCCGGGTGGTTGCCCACCAGGACTGCCGCCAGGCCGGGAACCACCCCCTTGTCTTTGAGGCGCGCCACGTCGAGGCGCACCTCCTCCCTGATCTCCCGCCCGATCCTCTTGCCGTCGATAACCTTGGCTGTCATGGCGGGTGGCTGGGCGAACCTCGGGAACGAAGGGGTATGAAGAGAAGAATCGGCGGCCGGCGCCGTCGTGTCACTCCGCCGGCAACGTCCCTGGCCGCCGGGAAAAATGGTAGCATGGAATCCAGGGATTGGAGGGATTCCCATTTGATATTGACAATGCCCGCGGATCGACTAAGATAACTCCCTAGGCCATTGTCGATGAAGTAGTAGAGAGGTTTGTCCGTGTTTCTGCGGTCTTTCATATCGAGTCTGACGACGCGGCTGGGTTGCGACTTCCAGCGCCCGGCGCCTCGCCGGAATCGGCCTTATTCCAGCTTCGGTTCCTTTAGCAGCCTGTCCTGGTATTATCGGGGCAGGCGGGCGGATTGAATCGAGCTGAGGATGATCCTTGGAATGAATTCAAGCCCGCCTCCCCGGCGGGCTTTTTTGCGGTTAAGGAGTGTCTCATGATCATTTCCATGATCCATAGGGCTACCAGCGAACAGGTGGAGTACGTGTGTGACAAAATCAAGAGTTTCGGCTATGCCGCCCATCCCATTCGAGGTAAGGAACGGGTGGTCATCGGTGCCGTCGGCGACGGAAAAGACAAGGACCGGATCATCTCGGTCATGGAATCCGTTCCCGGGGTGGAGTCGGTCATTCCAATCATGCAGCCCTTCAAGCTGGTGGGCAGCGAGTTGAAGCAGGAGCGAACCGTGATCCGGATGGACGGATTCACCATCGGAGGGGACCAGTTCGTGGTCATGGCCGGCCCCTGTTCGGTCGAGTACCGGGAACAGCTCATGCAGACGGCCGACAGCGTCAAGGCCGCCGGCGCCAAGATTCTTCGAGGCGGGGCCTACAAGCCGCGGACCTCTCCCTACGATTTCCAGGGCCTGGAAGAGGAAGGACTCAAGCTGTTGGCGGAGGCCCGGGAGCGTACCGGACTGAAGATCATCACCGAGGTCGTCAATACGGAGAACGTCGACCTGGTGAACGAATACACCGATATCTTCCAGGTCGGAGCCAGGAACATGCAGAATTTCGCCCTGCTGAAGCGGCTGGGCAGGACCCGGAAGCCCGTCCTGCTCAAGCGGGGCATGATGTCGACGCTCAAGGAATTCCTGATGTCGGCGGAATATATCGTCTCCCAGGGCAATACCGATGTCATTCTCTGCGAGCGCGGCATCCGCACCTTTGAGACTTACACCCGCAATACGCTCGACATCTCCGCCGTACCCGCCCTCCAGCAGCTCTCCCACCTGCCGGTGGTGGTGGACCCCAGCCACGGCACCGGCAAACGCAACCTCATTGCTCCCGTTTCCAACGCGGCAGTGGCCGTGGGGGGGGGGGGGCTGCTGGGGGGGGTGGCCCCCCCGCCCGGGGGGGGGGGGGGCGGCCGGCCGCCGTCACTGATGGCCGGTGACTT
>VXMN01000051.1:0-5959 GCA_009841055.1 Acidobacteriota bacterium | reverse complement strand
CCCCCACCCCCCCCCTCTAATTTTTAACCTCCACACACCCCCAACCCGCGCTTCCGTGTTGTCTCGGGGGCTCGGATTTTTTTATAATACCGGGGCCGTGGGCGCCCACGGTCTGCTGGTGGAGGTCCACCCCAAGCCGGAGGAGGCCTTCTCCGACGGACCTCAGTCACTACTGCCGAATGAATTCGAAGCGCTGATGGAGGGAGTCAGGAGGTATGTGACCGTGGATGGGCGCAGCCTGTAAACGGGACCCGGCGTTGGCCCGGGAACCAGATCAGCCGGCAGTGGCGGCTACCACAGCCCGCGCGGGGGCGCGAGACGACCGGCTGCCCGGTCTGGAGCGCCGGTACGCGATCATCTGAGCCACCACGCTCACGGCGATCTCTTCGGGCAGAATGGCGTTGATTTCAACCCCCATGGGGGATTGGACCCGATCCAGCGCTTCCTGCGGAATGCCCTCCTCCCGCAGATTCTGAAACAACGTCCTCTTTTTGACCTTGCTTCCGATCATGCCGATGTAGCGCGCACGGGTGCCTGCCGCCCAGCCGAGGACGGTCTGGTCTTCCTGATGGCCGCGGGTGACGATCACGATATAGGAGAACTCGTTGGGATGGATGGCTTCAAAGGCCGCCTCGAAGCTCTCCGAGAAGATCTGAGTGGCTTCGGGGAAGCGCTCGGCGTTGGCGTACTGGGGACGATTGTCGATGATGACCGAGTTGAAGCCGGCCAGCACCGCCACCTTGGAAATGAACTTGGACACGTGGCCGGCCCCGAAGACGTAGACCGTCGGGGTGGCCAGGATGGGTTCCACGAAGACCTCGACCTTGCCGCCGCAGATCAGTCCGGCCTCCAGGTTGGAGGTGTCGGTCAGGTCGAAGAGCAGCCGCTTGGGTTTTTCCGCCAGCATCACCTGGCGGGCCGCCTTCCAGACATCGTTTTCCACGCAGCCGCCGCCAACTGTGCCCAGGGTGGAACCGTCCTCGCGCACCAGGATCTTGGCGGTTTCAAAACTCGGCACCGACCCCCGGATCTGAATGATGGTGGCCAGGGCCGCCCGTTGGCCCCGATTGCGCAGCCGGGTGATTTCTTCGTAAATATCGACGTTCCTGGAGGTGGTCATGCCGGGTTCCTCTTCGATGGGGACGACTGCTGTGCGGCCCCGAGTCCTCGCGGGCCGACTAAAATGCCAGTATAAACGAATTGGAGACCGTTTGGGGAGAGACGCGGAGGAGTGATCAGTGGTCAGTGGCTGGTGGTCAGTTACTCCACTAACCACTGACCACTAATCACTGTCTTCAGTTAGAATGGCCTCCACCAGTGACATCACGGGGGGTGTTCGAGATGAAAATGTTCTTGGCGGACCAATGGGTCGAAAGATCGGAAAAGATCGAAGTGAGAAATCCGTACGACGACAGCGTGGTCGATACCGTGCCTCGGGCCAGTCTGGCAGACGTCGACAGCGCGCTGGAAACCGCCCGCCAGGGGGCGGATCTCATGAGGCGCATGGACGCCTACGAGAGGTATGAATTGCTGGCCAGGGCTACGCGTCTGGTTGAAGAGCGCAGCGAGGACCTGGCCAGGACCATCACGCTGGAGGAAGGCAAGATCATCGGGGAAGCCAGGGTGGAGGCTTCGCGGGCCGCCCAGACGCTGGAGGTCTCGGCCGAAGAAGCGAAACGGGTGACGGGGGAGATGATTCCTCTGGGCGGCGCTCCCGGCTCGGGAAACCGCCTGGGGTTCACCCTGCGGGTTCCATGCGGCGTGGTTGCCGCGGTGACGCCGTTCAATTTCCCGCTGAACCTGGTGGCCCACAAGGTTGGGCCGGCCCTCGCCGCCGGAAACAGCGTGATCATCAAGCCTGCCAGCGACACTCCGCTGTCGGCCTTGAAGCTTACCGAGATCATGCTGGAAGCCGGTTTTCCGCCGCCGGCCGTTCAATGCATCACCGGAGGCGGAGGGGAGATAGGCCGGGCCCTCTGCGCCGATCGGCGGGTCCGGAAAATTACCTTCACCGGCAGCCGGGACGTGGGGGAGGACATCTGCAAGACGGCCGGGCTGAAGAAGGTCACCATGGAGCTGGGCAGCAACGCCCCGTTGATCGTCATGCCCGACGCCGACCTGGAGAAGGTGTGCCAGGCCATCCTGGCTACCGGCTACAGCAACGCCGGTCAGGTCTGCATCAGCGCCCAGCGGGTCCTGGCGTTGTCCGACGTCTATGGAGAGCTTGGCGAGGCCTTGAGTCCCAAGGTGAAGTCCATGAGTTTCGGCGACCCGCTGAGCGACGATGTCAGCATGGGGCCGATGATCCGGGAGTCCGATGCCGAGCGCGTGGAGTCCTGGGTTCAGGAGGCCGTTTCAGGTGGAGCCCGCCTCCTGGCCGGCGGAGACCGCCAGGGAACCCTGCACTCGCCGACACTGGTCGGGGACGTGGACCCCGCCATGCGGATTTCCTGCGAGGAGGTGTTCGGTCCGGCGGTGGCGCTCAGTTCCTGCGCGTCGGTGGATGAGGCTGTCGGGCTCGCCAACGATACCCACTATGGACTCTCCGCGGGAATCTTCACCGAAAACCTGGATTGGGCCATGAAGTTTGCCCGCGAGGTGGATTCCGGCAACCTGCATGTCAATTGGGGACCCCAGTGGCGAGCCGATCTGATGCCCTACGGCGGGTTGAAGGAGAGTGGATTCGGCAAGGAAGGACCCAAGTACGCCATCCATGAGATGACGGAACAGAAAATGGTGGTCCTGCACCTGAAGTGAACGCCGGGGAGCCCATGCGGATTCGAAAGGCAGTGATTCCGGCGGCTGGTCTGGGGACCCGGTTTCTACCGGCCACCAAGGCCCAGCCCAAGGAAATGCTGCCTCTGGTGGACAAGCCCCTGATCCAGTACGTGGTCGAGGAGGCGGTGGCCTCCGGCATCGACCAGGTAATCATCGTGACCGGCAGGGGCAAGGGCGCCATCGAGGACCATTTCGATGTGGCCTTCGAGCTGGAGAGAACCCTGGAGGAACGGGGGAAGAACGATCTGCTGCGGCAGGTTCGGGCACCTTCCAACCTGGCCAGGGTCTCCTTCGTTCGGCAGAAGCAGGCGCTGGGACTGGGTCACGCCGTGCTGACCGCCAGGGACCTGGTTGGCGATGAGCCCTTTGCCGTGCTGCTGGGCGATGACATCATCGACGCCCCCAAGCCATGTATCGGTCAGATGATGGACGTTTTCGAGGAATACGGGACCTCGGTGCTGGCCACGCAGGCGGTGCACGGTCCCGCCATCAGTCAGTATGGCGTGATTGAGGCGCAAGCGGTGCCGGGAGTCGCCGGGTCGAGAGTGGTCAAGGTGCTTGACCTGGTTGAGAAGCCTCCCTTCGAGCAGGCGCCTTCCAACCTGGCCATCATCGGCCGCTACCTGCTGACACCGGAAATCTTCGAGGTTCTGGCCGGGACGGCTCCCGACCGGGGCGGAGAAATTCAACTCACCAACGGGTTGCGCGGTCTGCTGGACGGGCAGGCCATTCACGCTCTCCGTTTTGAGGGGAAACGTTATGACGCCGGCGACAAGCTGGGGTTTCTGGAGGCGACCGTCGAATTTGCCCTCAAGCGAGAGGATCTGGGCAAGCGGTTTGCGGAGTACTTGAGGCAATTGTGAGCCGAACCCGGAGCCGGGAGTGGCGGGAGTGGGGCTGCTTCTGCGGTCGGAAAGAAAAGATTCGCCCCTCCCGAACCTGCCGGGAGGGGGAAAGCCTAGGTGTGCCTCAATGCAGTGAAGTGAAAAAAAATTACTGGTCGGCTGCCCCGGAGAGGACAGCGAAGAGATGGACTGACTTCGTTATTGAAAGGAGCCCTTTTTCCTTCAGGAATCTCTGCTACCAGAGGATCCCCTTGTCACGCCCAGCGCGGGTATAACAGCTTTCTAAATGGGCGTCACTGGAAACCGAGCTGAATTGGTTTTGAGTGTAAACTATATTTCTTATCTGTCAAGTAAAAAAAATCACAAATACCTTTAGCGGGCCATGAAGCACATTGTAATGGGGACGGCCGGCCACATCGATCATGGCAAGAGTACCCTGATCAAGGTGCTCACGGGAGTGGATCCTGACCGCCTCAAAGAGGAAAAGGAGCGGGGGATCACCATCGACCTGGGTTTTGCCAGCCTGCAGCTCGGCGACCGGTTGAGAGTGGGGTTCGTGGACGTTCCCGGCCACGAGCGTTTCGTCAAGAATATGCTGGCCGGCGTTGGAGGAATCGATGCGGTGCTGCTGGTGGTGGCAGCCAACGAGTCCATCATGCCGCAGACCCGGGAACACTTCGATATCTGCCGGCTTCTGTCCATCCCGCGCGGGTTGGTGGTGATCACCAAGTGCGATCTGGTCGAGCCGGAGCTCGTCGAGCTGGTTCAGTTGGAGTTGCAGGACTACCTGCGCGGCTCCTTTCTGGAAGGAGCCCCCGTTATCCCCTTCAGCGTAACCAGTCGCGAGGGGCTGGATCCCATCAAGCAGGCCCTGACCGAACTGGGTGAGGGGCTGCCCCCACGCAACCGGGATCTTCCCTTTCGATTGCCGATCGATCGATGTTTCAGCTCCAGGGGATTCGGAACGGTCGTCACCGGGACGCTGGTGAGCGGCACGATTCGAAAAGAGCAGGAAGTCGAGCTCTATCCCATCGGGAAGCGGTCGCGGGTGCGGCACCTCCAGGTCTATTCCCGCGAGGTCGATCGAGCCGAGGCCGGCCAGCGGACGGCCCTGAACCTGCAAGGGGTGGAGGTCGGCGACGTCCACAGAGGCGTGCAACTCTCGGTTCGTGGGCGCTACCGGGCCGTCTCGCACTGCGATTGCCGGCTCTCGCTGCTGGAGTCTTCGCCGGTGACGATCAGGAATCGCAGCCGGGTGAGGTTCCACCTGGGCACAGCGGAGGTCCTGGCCGAGGTCCGTCCCCTGGAACCGAAGACGCTGGCTCCCGGTCAAACAGGGATGGCGCACCTGGAGCTGGAGAAGCCGGTTTTGGCCCTGGTGGGAGATTCCTTCATTCTGCGCCGGAGCTCGCCCATGATCACCGTTGGCGGGGGAGTGGTCCTGGATATCTTTCCGCCGCGACGCCGTCGAAGACGGGATCTGGGTCGGAGGCTGGAGTTCCTGCGGGCCATGGATTCGGACGATCCGACGACCATGATCGGCAGCCTTGCCGCCAGGGAGGCCACCGGAGGCATTGATGAAGACGGGATCCTTTCTCAACTGCCTCTTTCCGGAACCGCCGTCCGCGCGGTTCTGTCTCGACTCGTTGAAGAGGGACAGGTGTGCCGGCTGGGCCAGCACCCCCTGCAGGTGATGGATCGGGAGTGCTTCGAAGGCGTCTGCCGGCGGTCCCTGGCCCTCATCCGGGACTACCAGCAGCGCCAGCCGCTGTCGGCGGGGCTCCCGAGGGAGCAGCTCCATTCCAGCCTGTTCGCCGGCCTTTCCCAGAACGTGTTCAGATCGGTGCTGGCCCACCTGTGTGACCGGGACCAGGTCGAGCTGGACCGGGATCGAGTGCGGCTCAAAGGCTCCGGGGTTCGCTTGAGCGCCGACGAGGCCAGGGCTCTGGACAGAATTGAGCAGGCTTTCCGCAAGACGGGTCTGCAGGTTCCCTCGATCGAGGAGGTCATCCGGGAAATCGCCCTCCCGAGGGAGCAGGCCAGGCGGCTGGTGGCCCTGCTGACCCGCCAGGAGAAGCTGGTCAGGGTGAGCGAGACCCTGTTCTTCCACGCGGACTCCATCGAAGAGGTCAAGAAGAAGCTGAGGGACTACAAGAAGCAGGAAGACCGCATCGATGTCCCTACCTTCAAGAAGCTGGCCGATGTTACCCGCAAGTACGCCATTCCTCTGCTGGAACACCTGGACCGGGAGCGGGTGACCCGCCGGGCCGGAGAATTCCGGGTGATTGTGTAGCCGGTGGTTCCGGTGGAGCTGCGTAGGGGCGGTGGTGGGGGAT